>JBCNPI010000054.1:0-23204 GCA_039593415.1 Rhizobium sp.
GGGCCAAGGCGTCCGAAACCAATGCGGCAAGCCCGGAGCTCGAATGGCGCGACGGCGATATGCCCTATTCGACCGCATTTGGCGACCATTTTTATTGCCAAACGGACGGCAGGCTGGAATGCGGCCATGTCTTCCTGAGCGGCAACGGACTGCCTGCCCGCTGGCAGAGACGGCAAGATTTCCTCATCGGCGAACTCGGCTTCGGCACCGGCCTGAATTTCTGCGAGACCTGGCGCCAGTGGCTGAAGCCAGCAGCCGCGGGTGCGACGCTGCACTTCATGTCCTTCGAACTCTATCCCATGAAGGCAGAGGAGATCGACCGCGCGCTCTCGCACTGGCCTGAGATCGATAGGGAGCGCCAGGCGCTCGCCGCTGCCTGGCCTGCGCATCCGGGTGGCATCGTGTCTCTCCAGCTCGACGAGCATACACATCTCAGCGTCGTCTGCGGTCCGGCCCTTGACGGTGTGCGCGACGCCCAGCCGGGTTTTGATGCCTGGTATCTCGACGGTTTTGCTCCCTCTCGCAATGCCGACATGTGGTCGCCGGAATTGATGCAGGCACTCCACGACAAGACGGCTCCAAACGGTACCTTTGCCACCTACGCCGCCGCCGGCTTCGTACGACGAAACCTGCAGGCCGCAGGATTTATGGTGGAGCGGCGCCAAGGCTTCGCCGGCAAGCGGGAAATGCTATGCGGCGTCAAGCCAGCCTGAGGCCCATGAACAGGCCAGGCGGCAACCATCTCGAGCATTCAGATGAGCTCGCCCAGATGCTGGCGAACCCACCTGGCCTCTTCCGAGGCCGTTCGCCGGAAGTGCCGTTTGAAGTCTCGGCTGAACTGGGCAGGGCTGGCATAGCCGACCGATGCCGCCACTTCCGAAATCGTCCCGCTTTGACGCGCGATCATCAGCCGCGCCTCATGAAGCCGCATCGCCTTCACATATTGCATAGGACTGCTGCCCGTCAGGGCTTTGAAATGGACGTGGTAGGAGGGAACGCTCATACCCGCCTCACGCGCCAGCGTGGCAACTGAAACTTCGGAATTGTAGGTTTCACGCAATCGGGCCAGGCTTCGCACGATCTTCCCGGAAACGCCCTGTTGCTGAAGTGCCGAGATCATCGCTCCCCCCTGCGGGCCGACGAGAACCCGGTAGTGCAGCTCGCGCAGTATGCCTGCTCCAAGCACCGCAAGCTCGACGGGATCGTTGAGCGCTCGCAGCAGGCGCAGCACGACATCCTCCATCATCGGCTCCATCCTGCTCGATATAAGGCTTCTCACTTTGCCGGCCGCGGGTCCGGACTGTCTCACCCCCACTTCCGAGGCGATCTCGGCAGCGAGAAGCATGTCGAAGTCGAGATAAACAGCAAGCAAAGGGCGTTCTGCGCTGGCTGACGATTCCATCCGGAACGGAACAGGCACCGACACGGCCAGATAATGCTCCTCATCGTAGAGATAGATCTCGCCTTCCAGCATACCCTGCTTTCGACCTTGCAGCACGAAAACCGCACCCGGCTTGTAGAGCACCGGGACATCGTGAAGGACTGCTTCGGTCCTGAGAATGCGGACACCGGCAAGCACCGTTGCATTGTACCCCTGTCTGGGAGCAAGAAGGCCCGCCAGCTCCACCAATTCCCTGCGCCTCGACCATTCGTCCTTCGTATTCATAGGATTTGGCAAGATATTCATAGTTTCGGCAATCGCTGGCGATGATTTCGAAGATTATCAGTCATCAGCATCGAGCAATCAAGAAGAGAACATCTATCATGTCACAGAAGACCTTCTTCATCACCGGAGCGAACTCCGGCTTCGGCTTCGCGGTCGCAGCCGCCGCGATCCGGAATGGCCACAAGGTTATCGGCACCATCCGCTCAGAACAGTCGCGGACAGCCCTGGCGGAACGCTTGCCGGCAGTGCGATCCGTCCTATGCGATGTAACGGAGTTCGACCGGATAGCCGACATCGTTCGACAGGCGGAAGAAGACCATGGACCTGTCGACGTACTGATCAACAATGCCGGCTACGGCCACGAGGGAATTCTTGAAGAGTCGCCTCTCGAGGAAATGCGCCGCCAGTTCGACGTGAACGTCTTCGGCGCCGTTGCGGTGGCCAAGGCCTTCCTGCCGCGCTTCCGAGAAAGGCGCAGCGGCTTCATCGTCAACGTCACCTCCATGGGCGGCATGATCACCATGCCCGGCATCGCCTACTATTGCGGAAGTAAATTTGCACTTCAGGGCATCTCGGAGGTCATGCGAGCAGAGATGGCGCCATTCGGCGTTCGAGTTACTGCCCTTTGCCCCGGCTCCTTTCGGACCGACTGGGCCGGGCGCTCGATGGCCCGAACCGATCGATCGATCGCGGATTATGACGCATTGTTCGATCCGATCCGTCAGGCGCGGCGATCCAAAAGCGGCAAACAACTTGGCAATCCGGACAAGCTTGCAGCGGCGGTTCTGGACCTGATCGAATCTGACGCCCCTCCACCGCAGCTCCTGCTTGGCAGCGATGCCCTTGCGCTTGTGACGGACAGGATTGAGCGCCTCAAACAGGAGATCGAAACTTGGAAAGCCGTTACCGTTTCCACCGATGGCTGATGGCCGCGACGGTTGCTATGGCGGAAAGACGGCATCCAGTCATGCGTCCGAGTCTGGATCCGAATCCTAGTTCTTCGAGCGATCGGCCACGAGAGAGGTATCGCCAAGATAGCGCTCGATCTTCGTCTCGAGAAGTTCGGGGCTGATCGGCTTGGACATGCAATCGTCCATGCCAGACTGCATGCACATGATACGATCGACATCCAGCGCTTGCGCCGTTACCCCGACGATGGGCACATGGCATCCCTGCCCGGCCCGAGCTTCGAATTGCCGGATCATGCGGGTCGCCTGATG
Organism: Rhizobium sp.; assembly: GCA_039593415.1. Taxonomy (GTDB): domain Bacteria; phylum Pseudomonadota; class Alphaproteobacteria; order Rhizobiales; family Rhizobiaceae; genus Rhizobium. The sequence goes on from JBCNPI010000054.1 coordinate 2,887, forward strand.
ACCATTCATGACAGGCATGGACACATCCATGAGGATCAGCGACGGCCGTAGTTGGCGCCATGCGTCCACGGCCGCCTGGCCGTTCTCCACAACGAGGAACCGCAGGCCTGTCGCCTGCAGAATCTGCGTGAAGACGATCTGATTCACCTCATTGTCCTCGGCCACAAGGACGTCGATCGCATTGCCGGGTTTGGTGGACACCATCTGATCGGCCGCCTTAATTGCGCCTGCGGCCTCGGCCGCCATCGGTAGTGGCAGCTGCATAGCGCCCGATTGGCCCGCCATTTTCTTCCGCCGCGACGTGCGGACAACATCGATGATCGTGTTGCGCAACACGTTGGCACGCACGGGCTTCATGAGATGCGCCTGACCATTGGCGGCGGCAAATTCCTTATCGCTGCCGGCAATGCCCATCGACGTGAGAAACACGATGGGGAGTGCCTCGAAACGGGAATCCGCGCGCAGGCTATGTGCGACGTGATAGCCATTCATGTCCGGCATGCTGTAGTCGATTATGATCGCATCGACCGGTACGCCCATATCGAAGGCAGCATCGAGAATGGCGAGGGCAGTCCTGCCATCCTCGACCGCATACCCGTCGAAACCCCATTGCGCCAATTGTTCGGTCAATATGCGCCGATGAGCCTCATCGTCTTCCAGGATCAGTATCCTGGCATGCTTCAGATTTGCCGGCAGCTCAGGAAGCTTGCCTCGGCCTGCGACCGGCGGCATTGGCAGATGCACGGTGAAGACCGATCCCTTGCCCCATTCGCTTTTCACCGATAGCGAGCCGCCGAAAAGATCGACGAGGCCGGCCGTGATGGCAAGACCGAGACCTGAGCCTTCCAGGCGCCGCGCGAAGGAAGAATCCGCCAATGAGAATTTGTCGAAGATCGTATCGAGCTTCTCCTCAGGTATGCCAATTCCGGTGTCTTCGACACGCAGCATGAGCAATATATTGTCGTCCGGCGCAGACTGGCTATCCAGCTCCACCAGCACATGTCCCCGCTCTGTGAACTTGATCGCGTTGCCGACGAGATTGGTCACGATCTGCCGAAAGCGGCCGGCATCGCCCAGCATCGCCGCCGGTACGCCGGGAGCGACGCGCACCATCAGTTCGATATTCTTCTCCGATGCCGCGGCGGCCAGCAAGGTCGCAATATCTTCGACAGCCTCGGCGGGATCGAAGGCCACCTTGCGCAGATGCATTTCACCGGTGTCGATGCGGGAGAAATCGAGAATGTCGTTGATGATGGTCAGCAGCGCATTGCCTGATTTCACAATGATGTCGACGAAAGTCTTCTGCCTGATATCGAGATCGGTCTTGCCGAGCAGTTCCGCCATGCCCAGCACGCCATTCATCGGCGTGCGGATTTCATGGCTCATATGCGTGAGGAATTCGGATTTAGCGCGGTCCGCTGCATTGCTGCGTGCCAGCAATAATTGCAGGTCCGCTTCGCGCTCCTTCATCTCGGTGACGTCGGTCACCACGACCGTCCAGCGACGATGCTCGCCGACCGCCGCGTCAAGCTGCATCCAACGGTCGTCGGTAATCCGGAACACGCAGGAGATCGGCTTGCCCGTTGCAATATTCTCGCCCCATGATGCCCGCAGAGCCTCGGAATCCTCGCCGAAATCGCCGCGTTCCGCACAGTAACCGAAGGCCGCAGACCAGTCTTTGCCGACTTCAAGGAGCTCGGCCGGCAGCTTCAGCATGTCCTTCAGGCGATCGTTTGCCAGCATGATCGTACCGTCCTGAACGATCAGCAGGCCTTGGGACATGGCCTGCATGGCATGGGCCATGAGTTCGCCGAGACGCTCCAGCGCCAGACGGGTCTCGGTGATTTCCTGGGATTGCTGTCTGACCGAGGTAATATCCGTGTAGGACATCAGCGTCCGGCCGCTGGACATGCGGCGGGCATCGATGATGACGGCTTTGCCGTCGGCAAAATTGACTTCCGTCTGCAGATGCTCGCCGGCCTGGCGCAGCGCGGCCAGACGCGCCTGATAGATGTCCTCGATGCTGCCACCGTCGGAGCCGAAACGCGCCAGCTCGTGGTGCTTGGCGATGAGGTCCCGATAAGGGCGGCCTTCGAAGCGATCCTCCTTCGGGAATTCCCAAATGTCGTAGCAAGCGTCATTGACATATTCCACGATATAATCGCTGTCGTAGATCAGGACACCGATCGGCATGGAGCGAAGAATATTGTCGAAATCCTGATGCAGCGTCTTGGCCGGCGCTTCGAGAAACACACCAAAAATATAAACGCGGTCTTCTGACGGGGAAAAACTCTCGATTTGGATGCGCGAACGCTGCCGACCGGATGCGTCGAAGCAGAGTGCCATCTCTTCCGAACCGAAGACCAGAGCGCGGCGCTCCCTGTCCTCGATGTCCGCACTCTCTCCGGCGTCGAGGAGGTCATGGCTGCGGTTGCCGATGAAATCGGAGATAGCGTGACCGAAAAAACGCGCATAGGCATCGTTGACGGCGACGTACCGAAGCTCGCTGTTCTTGATGTAGGCGGGCCGGTCCAGACTGGCGATCCGGCGGCACACTATGTCAAGCAGTTCACCGTCCAAGGTCAAACGGAGCCCCTCTTCTCACCGCGCATGATAGTTCATGGAAGGACGCTTTAGCATGATTGGCTTTAACAACGCGTTAACCATATTTGATCCGCGCAGCGACGTCGCGTTCAGACTATGCACTATCCTATAACGGTCATGTCTTGGTCGCAAACGACGGCGGCACTTTGCGGGAAACTCTGCCAAGAATCCATCAACGGACAATTGGGAGCGAGCGCCATGAGCGAAGAAGAAAGCCTGACCTTGAACGAAGCGCAGATCGCAACGGCGACAGGTGAACGGCGGCGGCGGGCCGGAGGGCGCGGTGCTGAACGCAGCCGCAAGCCGAGCGGCACGAAATATCTCAATCTCGTCAACAATCTCGCTCGCACCGAGTTGCTGTCGCCCGAAGCGCTCGACGACATTCACGAGGCATCGCTGACCATTCTCGAAGAGATCGGCATGGATATCATCCTGCCGGAAGCACGCGAGCGTATGAAGGCGGCGGGCGCCGATGTCACCCCCGGCAAGGAACGCGTGCGCTTCGACCGCAACATGATCATGGAGCTGATCGCTTCGGCGCCCTCGACCTTCACGCTGCATGCGCGCAACCCGATAAGAAACGTCGAGATCGGCGGCCGCAATCTCGTCTTCGCGCAGGTTGCCTCCGCCCCCTTCGTCGCCGACCGCGAAGGCGGCAGGAGAGCCGGCAACCAGGAGGATTTCCGCAAGCTCATCAAGCTCGCGCAGTCCTTCGACATCATCCACATGACCGGCGGCTATCCCGTGGAGCCCATCGATATCCATGCCTCGGTGCGCCATCTCGATTGCCTCTCCGACATCGTGAAGCTCACCGACAAGGCCTTCCACTGCTATTCGCTCGGCAAGCAGCGCAATCTCGATGCCATCGAGATCGCCCGTATCGGCCGCGGAATCACAATGGAGCAGATGGAACGCGAACCCTCGCTCTTCACCATCATCAACTCCTCCTCGCCGCTGCGTCTCGACGGGCCGATGCTGCAAGGCATCATCGAAATGTCCTCGCGCGGCCAGGTGGTGGTGGTGACGCCGTTCACGCTGGCGGGTGCCATGGCGCCGGTGACGATCGCCGGCGCGCTGGTGCAGCAGAATGCCGAGGCGCTCTGCGGCATCGCCTTCACGCAGATGGTGCGCAAGGGCGCCCCGGTCATGTATGGCGGCTTTACCTCGAATGTCGACATGAAGACCGGTGCCCCCGCCTTCGGCACGCCTGAATATATGAAGGCCGTCATCGCGGGCGGTCAGCTCGCCCGCCGTTACGGCACTCCCTACCGCACCTCCAACACGAACGCCTCCAACACGCTGGATGCCCAGGCAGCCTACGAATCCGCGCTGTCGCTGTGGGCGCTGACCCAGGGCGGCGGCAATTTCGTCCTGCATGCGGCCGGCTGGAGCGAAGGCGGGCTTACCGCCTCCTTCGAGAAATTCATCCTCGATGTCGACATGCTGCAGATGGTCGCTGAGTTCCTGACGCCGCTCGATGTCAGCGCCGACGCCCTAGCGCTGGATGCCGTGCGCGATGTCGGTCCGGGCGGCCATTATTTCGGCACGGCCCACACGCTCGCCCGCTACGAAACCGCCTTCTATTCGCCGATCCTGTCGGACTGGCGAAACAACGAAACCTGGGCAGAGGCTGGAAGGCCAACGACTTACGATCACGCCAACCGCGTCTATAAGGAAACGCTGGCGCGTTATGAACGCCCCCCGCTCGATCCGGCAATCCAGGAGGAACTCGACGCCTTCGTCGTCAAGCGCAAGGAAGAGGGCGGCGTTCCAACAGATTTCTAGCTGAAAATAAAGGGCTTTTTCGCCTCAAATCATGGACGAAATTTAACCTCGCGACCCGCTTTTCGGCCGCGACTTCGCCCCCTTTCCTGCGCAACATCAAACTCGGCTTAGGCCAGGAGCCAGCCTGTGTTTTGGAAAGGGATGTCAATGTCCGTGCTTCGCACTTTAACGACAGCCGGTTTGATCGCGCTGACGCTTGGCAGCGCCGCAACCGCCACCACCGCCAACGCATCCGGCCGCGGCGCCTTCTTCGGCGGTCTTGCCGCCGGTGTTGTCGGCGGCGCCTTGATAGCCGGGGCTGCGCGGCCCGCCTACCCGGCTTATTATCCGGCATATCCGGCCTACTACGACGGCCCAGTATACGAGCGCGTCTATGTACGCCCTTATCCCAGCTGCCACTGGGCATGGCGCCACGACGGCTGGGGCCGGCCCTATCGCGTCGAAGTTTGCCGCTGAGGCCTGAGAGCGCCACAAGGAGCCGCGAGCACTCCCTGTCGGCCGTCGCCGATCTCGAATGCCGCCGGAAAACGGCGGCATTTTCGTCCGCCTGTTGAAAAGCTTTCGCCCACACCCCTTGACATTCGCCGCGTTTAAGACCAAATGCGCCTCAGCTTTCACCTTCCGGCCGCCGCGTGAGCGTGCCCTGCGGGACAATCTGTACGCAAGAGAAGGACAAAAGCGCTTTTATGAATGAGGCCGCGCCGAGCGTTGCGGCCGGATGCGCTGGAAAGCTATTTCCAACTTACAAGTTCCCACTTCACGCGGGGTTCTTGACGCCAGAGACAGACCGGACCGCATGGTGCGATCCGGCCTATTTGCTTTGGCGCCCCGAAAGGTATTGAATTGACCGATTTTCACTCGCTTGGTCTCTCCAAGCAGATCGTCGATACACTGTCGCAGAACAATTTCGCGACGCCAACACCCATCCAGGCTCAGGCCATCCCGCTCGTTCTCCAGGGCCGCGATCTCATCGGCCTCGCCCAGACCGGCACCGGCAAGACGGCCGCCTTCGGCCTGCCGATCATCGAAATGCTGTTGAAGGAGGCCAAGCGCCCCGACAACCGCACCGTCCGCACGCTGATCCTCGCCCCGACCCGCGAGCTGGTGAACCAGATCGCGGATAACTTGAAGCTCTTCGTGCGCAAGTCGCCGCTGCGCATCAACCTCGTGGTCGGCGGCGCGTCGATCAACAAGCAACAGCTTCAGCTGGAGCGCGGCACCGACATTCTGGTCGCGACACCGGGCCGTCTCCTCGACCTCATCAACCGCCGCGCCCTGTCGCTCGGCCACGTCACCCATCTCGTCCTCGACGAAGCCGACCAGATGCTCGATCTCGGCTTCATCCACGACCTGCGCAAGATCGCCAAGCTCGTCCCGGCCAAGCGCCAGACCCTGCTGTTCTCGGCGACCATGCCGAAGGCGATCGCCGATCTTGCATCCGACTACCTGACCAATCCGGTCAAGGTCGAAGTCTCACCTCCGGGCAAGGCAGCCGACAAGGTCGAGCAATATGTCCACTTCGTCGCCGGCCAGAACCACAAGACCGAGATCCTCAAGGAAACCATCTCTGCCAATCCGGATGGCCGTGCCATCGTCTTCCTGCGCACAAAGCACGGCGCCGAGAAGCTGATGAAGCACCTCGATCACGTCGGCTTCGCCGCTGCCTCCATTCACGGCAACAAGAGCCAGGGCCAGCGCGAACGCGCGCTGAAGGGCTTCCGTGACGGTGATGTGCGCGTCCTCGTCGCAACCGACGTCGCCGCCCGCGGCATCGATATCCCCGGCGTTTCGCATGTCTACAATTACGACCTGCCCGAAGTGCCCGACGCTTACGTTCACCGCATCGGCCGCACAGCGCGCGCCGGCCGCGATGGCATCGCCATCGCCTTCTGCTCTCCCGATGAAATCCGCCTGCTGCGCGACATCGAGCGCCTGATGGGCATCGAGATTGCCGTTGCCAGCGGCGAAGCGCCGGCCGATCGTGGTCGCCCCGTTCGCGGCAAGGGCCGTGGCGGCCAAGGTAATGGCAATCACGGCAATGGTGGTCAAGGACGAGGCCAGAACGGCCAGGCACGCGAGCGTGGCGAAGGCCGCCCGCAACGTCCGGCCCGCCGTCCGTTCTTTGACAGGGAAAACGGCGAGGCTCGTGGTGAGGCTGGCGAGCGCCAGGAACGCCGCCCGCGCGACGATCGCCCGCAGCGCGAAAACAATCGCAACGCCGATTTCCGCGGCCAGCGCCGCAACGAACCGACTCCGCGTCCGGAGATCGATAACGACCTCGCCTCGACCTCGGACTTCCGCCCCGCTCGCAAGCAACACAACGGCCAATCCAACGGCAGCGGTGCCGCACATGAGGGCGGAGCCCATCGCGGCCAGCGCCACGCCCATGGCCGTCCCGCAGGCCGCCACAACGAAGAACGCGGCGCCCAGGGCGAACAGCGCAACGGCGGCAACGGCCGCATGCGCCGCCGTGGCCCCGGCAATGGCGGCCAGCGCCGCGAACGTGCCTGATGGAGTTTAAAAGGGGGCTGATTGGCCCCCTTTCTTTTTTAAGATTGCTGCCAGCCTATTCCGGCACGACAGCCGCCGCCCGCCGGTTGGTGAGATAAATACCGATCACCACAATCACCGTGCCGATGATGATCGGCAGCGTCAGCGGCTCGCCGAACGCGATCGAGGCCTCGATGGCCACGGCCGGCGGCATCAGGTAGATCAGCGATGCCGCGCGCGACACCTGTCCGCGGCGGATGAGATAGAGAAGCAGACCGACGGCGCCCATGGACAGGCCGAAGACCGACCAGAGCAGCGACAGGATCGCCGTCTGCGTGCCGTCGAAGCGCAGGCCTTCGAAAATGAAGGCGAGCGGCACTGTGACGATCAGCGCGCCGACATACTGCAAGGTCGCAATGGTTCTGAGGTCGCCGGTCTGCAGGTGCCGCTTCTGATAGAGCGTACCGTAGGTCACCGAGACCATGGCCAGCAGATTGACGACGAGCGGCACCGCCGATTGCCAGAGGTTGGCCGTATCCGTCGCCAGGAGTTTCGGCGAGATCGCGATGGCAATGCCGAGGAAACCGAACAGCAGGCCGATCTTCTGAACCGGCTGCAGCCGTTCGCCGACGATAAACGGTGCCGCCATTGCGGTCATCAGCGGCTGCAGCGCCGCAATGATGCCGGAAATGCCGGCCGGGACGCCCTCGGCAATTGCCCACCAGAGACCGCCCAGATAGATGCCGTGCAGGAAAATGCCGGAATAGATGGCGCGAAACACGCTCCCCCAGTCGCGCGGCCATCTGGCGCCGGCGATCGAACAGAGCAGCACGAAAGCGAGCGCCGACAGGCTGTAGCGGATCATCAGAAAGGTGAACGGCCCTGCATGCAGCGAAGCATATTTGGCGACGATCCAGCCTGTGGACCAGAGAAAGACGAAAATCGCCGGCGCGAATTTATCGAGGGACATGCAAACGGACCGATATGTGTTTGGCGTGCCGGATTCGGGGTCGAACTCGGATTACCGCGCGGGGGGCTGAAGGCTGATAGCCGATGGCAGCGGCACGGTCAAAATCGATCTGCTGAAAGCAACGATCAATTTTCCTTCATGGCATGCGAGCTGTCGCAAACGTTCAGGAAAGCAGATCCACCACTCCAGCGCTCATGCCGCGAAAGAAGCATATGCTTAAATTTTGATCTGCGCATTGCGACAAGACCCGGCAAACAATAACCGCCTTACACTTAAATGCCTGTAAATCCGGCATTTTTCACTATCTTGAAATTCGCCATGGCAACTGCGCATAGTTCTTGCATTGTAAAAACTGTTGTATTCAAATGGGTAAAAACACGGGGACCGCACCTTTGGCATTTGATGAAATGATGACTGCGGATGACAGTCCGCGCGCGCCTTACGAGAAATACTTCGAGTGGTACTCAGGCCAGGACAGGGGCCACCTCATTGCCAAATCCCGCGATGCGGAAACCATCTTCCGAAAGACGGGCATTACCTTCGCGGTCTACGGACACGCAGATTCCTCCGAAAAGCTTATCCCCTTCGACATCATCCCCCGCATCATTTCGGGCCGCGAATGGCGCAAGCTCGCCCAGGGCATCGAACAGCGGGTCGTCGCCCTCAATGCCTTCCTCGACGACATCTATCACAAGCAGGAAATCATCCGCGCCGGCCGCATCCCGCGCGAACTGATCGAAAAAAATGACGCCTTTCTGCCCGAGATGATCGGCTTCCGTCCCCCGGGCGGTGTGTATACGCACATTGTCGGCACCGACATCGTTCGCACCGGCGAAGACCAGTTCTATGTGCTCGAGGACAATGCCCGCACGCCCTCCGGTGTCAGCTACATGCTGGAAAACCGCGAAACGATGATGCAGATGTTCCCCGAGCTGTTTCACCAGAACAAGGTACAGCGCGTCGAAGACTATCCGCTGCTGCTACGCCAGAGCCTTGCCTCGCTCGCCGCTCCCGGCTGCAAGGGCAAACCGCGCGTCGCCGTGCTGACGCCGGGCATCTACAACTCCGCCTATTACGAGCATTCCTTCCTCGCCGACATGATGGGCGTGGAATTGGTCGAAGGCTCGGATCTGCGCGTCATCGACGGCAAGGTGAAGATGCGCACGACGCGCGGCTATGAGGCGATCGACGTGCTCTATCGCCGCGTCGACGACGATTTCCTCGATCCCCTCACCTTCCGTCCGGATTCCGCGCTCGGCATCCCCGGCATCATGGATGTCTACCGCGCCGGCAACATCACCATCGCCAATGCGCCCGGCACCGGCATTTCCGACGACAAGGCGATCTATTCCTACATGCCCGAGATCGTCGAATTCTACACCGGCCGCAAGCCGATCCTCGAGAACGTGCCGACGTGGCGCTGTTCGGAGCCAGACAGCCTGCAATATGTGCTCGATAACTTGGCCGATCTCGTCGTCAAGGAAGTCCACGGCTCCGGCGGCTACGGCATGCTTGTGGGACCGACGGCCACCAAGAAGGAGCGGACGGCCTTTGCCGAGAAGCTCAAAAGCAAACCGAACAATTACATCGCGCAGCCAACCCTTTCATTGTCGACCGTGCCGATCCTGGTCAACAAGGGCATTGCACCGCGGCATGTCGATCTGCGACCCTATGTCCTCGTCTCGGACAAGGTACGGATCATCCCCGGCGGGCTGACCCGCGTGGCGCTGAAGGAAGGCTCGCTGGTGGTCAACTCCAGCCAGGGCGGCGGCACCAAAGATACCTGGGTTCTGGAGGACTGAACGGACATGCTGGGAAGAACCGCGAATGGCCTCTACTGGATGTTCCGTTACATCGAGCGTGCCGAAAACATAGCCCGTCTCGTCGATGCCGGCCAGCGCATGTCACTGACACGCAGCGACGCCGTCGATGACGATTGGGACGGCGTCCTGCAAAGCGCCGGTGTGCGCGAAGCCTACAATGAAGTGCATAAGAAACTGACCGGCACCGACGCGATCGATTATCTGATGCGTGACCGTTCCAATCCGTCGAGCGTCATGTCCTGCATCGAATATGGCCGCAACAATGCCCGCATGGTACGCACCGCGCTGACGCGTGACACTTGGGAAGCGACCAACGAATGTTGGATCGAGCTGAAGTCGATGCTCGGCCGGCGGCTCAAGACCGCGGAACTGCCCGAGATGATCGACGTCATCAAGCAGCGTGCCGGCTTGATCCGCGGTGCCTTCCACGGCTCGATGCTGCGCAATGAGCTCTATAACTTTGCTCGCATCGGCACCTTCATCGAGCGCGCCGACAATACTGCCCGCATTCTCGACGTAAAATACTATGTTCTGTTGCCATCCGTTTCGCATGTCGGCTCCTCGCTCGACAATGCGCAATGGGAATCGATCCTCCGATCGGTCTCGGCGCACCGGGCGTATAAATGGGCCTATGATCCGGAATATAAGCCGGCCAACATTGCCGACTTCCTGATCCTCAACGGCCAGATGCCGCGCTCCCTCGCCTATTGCTACGACAAGATCGTCAGCAACATGGGTTATCTCAGCGCCGAATATGAAAAACGACTGCCGGCGCACGATACCGCCGAAGATATCCGCAAGTCGCTGCAGAAGCTGACGATCAAGCGCATCATGGATCAGGGCCTGCATGAGTTCCTTGAGGATTTCGTCGCCCGCAATAACAAGCTGGGCGCCGAAATTTCCGATGGCTACCGGTTCTACGAATAGGCGGGCGATATCATGAGACTGACGATCAGCCATATTACCGAATATCGCTACGACGAACCGGCGCAGTTCTCCCTGCAACGGCTGCACCTCACCCCGCTGACCGGCGTCGGACAAACGGTTATCGACTGGAAACTTTCGGTCGAAGGCGCCAAGCCGGAAGTGGAATATGACGACCAGTTCGGCAATCGCGTCACGCTGGTTTCCCTCGACGGGCAGCAGGACGCAACGAAGATCATCGCGTCAGGCGAAGTCGAAACCCAGGATCTCAACGGCGTTATCGGGCTGCATCAAGGCTTCAGCCCACTCTGGCTTTTCCTGCGGGAATCCCCGCGCACCAAGGCCGGAAAGCTGACGAAAGAGCTGTTGCGCAGCGTTTCAGGCGATAATGAGCTCAGCAAGATGCACGCGCTGATGAAGGCGATCCACGAGACCGTGGAATACAAGCCTGGCACCAGCGATACCGAGACGACGGCCGAGCAGGCCCTCGAGGCAAAGAGCGGCGTCTGCCAGGACCACGCCCACATCTTTCTCGCCGGCGCCCGTGCCTTGCGCATCCCGGCGCGCTATGTCTCCGGCTATCTGATGATGGAAGGCAAGAACGAGCAGGCTGCCACGCACGCCTGGGCGGAGGCGCATATTCCCGGTCTCGGCTGGGTCGGCTTCGATCCCGCCAACGATGTCTGCCCAGACGCCCGCTACGTCCGCATCGCGACCGGTCTCTGCTATCGCGACGCGGCTCCCGTCTCCGGCATGCGCATCGGCACGCCGGGCGAAACTCTGACGGTCAAGGTGTCGGTGGCGACCCAGGGGCAGAGCCAGAGTCAGAGCTAACAGGCATAATTCATCCCGCCGGCAAAACCGCGGCATGGCCTTTGTCGCCATAGCGGAGGATTGCCTGATCGGCCGTCAGCAACGGGATACGATGAAAGCGTGCGGTCGCCACAATTATCCGGTCGGCCGGATCGGCATGGAACTCGCCCGGCAGGCGAACGCTGTCCACGGCGATCTGCGGCTCTATGGGAACAAGCTGCAAACCAGGCAAAGCCAGTGCCGTGGCGAGCCAACGGCCAACGTCATCCCCAAGTGCGATGCGTCCTTTCTCTGCAAGCATAGCAACTTCCCAAGGCGTAATCGCCGAGATCAAAATGCGACTGCGCGCCGTTGTTTCATCGATAAGCTCACGAGCCCGGGTGCTCAGCCGCGGATCGTCATGCATAGCCCAGATCAGAATATGCGTATCGATGACGATCAATGCGTCGCATCCCATTCTTCAGCCTCGACGGCAGGCAGAAACGGATCGTCATATTGGAGAACACTGCCCTTCATCGCGCCGATGATACTGGGGCGGTCCAACTTCTCCGGCACCGGTGTCAACAAAGCGACCGGCTTTCCGCGCTTCGTAATGATAATAGGCTCTCCGTCATCGCCCATTTGGTCGATCAGATGAAGGCATTTTGCCTTGAATTCGGCCGCACCGACAGATTTGACAGACATGGACACTCTTCCCGTACAAATGTACATGAAATATGGTCATCTAATGCAAATAGTCAATGCCGCTCCGAAATCCTGATGAAGAAAAAGGGACGGAACTCTCGTCCCGCCCCTTTTTTCCAATTCCAGAAGATAAGCTTTTAATGGCTATCGCGGTTGTTCGGGATTTCCGCGCCGCGCGGTCCGACAAGAAAGTCGAGATCGGCGCCGGTGTCGGCCTGCATGACAGACTTCACATAGAGACCGCCGTAGCCGCCGGTGAGCGGCTTAACCGGGGAAACCCAGGCGGCGCGGCGCTTCGCCAATTCCTCGTCCGACACTTCGAGCTGGATGGTGCGGGCGGGAACGTCGACGGCGATGATATCGCCATTCTGAACCAGCGCCAGCGGTCCACCATCGGCAGCTTCCGGAGCCGTATGCAGGATGACGGTGCCGTAGGCCGTACCGGACATGCGCGCGTCGGAAATGCGGATCATGTCGGTAATGCCCTTCTTCAGCACCTTCGGCGGCAGGCCCATATTGCCAACTTCGGCCATGCCCGGATAGCCCTTCGGGCCGCAGTACTTCAGCACCATGATGCAGTTCTCGTCGATATCGAGATCGTCGCGGTTGATGCGTGCATGATAGTCTTCGATGCTTTCGAAGACCACGGCGCGGCCCTTATGCTGCATCAGATGCGGCGAAGCGGCTGACGGCTTCAGGACGGCACCCTTCGGTGCGAGATTACCGCGCAGAACGGCAATGCCGCCCGACTGCGTCAGCGCCTTTTCCTTCGGAACGATGACATCGTCATTGTAGTTGACGACATCCTTCACGCCGGCCCAGATCGTGTCGCCCGTTACCGTGATGGCGTCCTTGTGCAGCAGGCCCATCTCGCCAACTGCCTTGATGACGACGGGCAGACCGCCGGCATAGTAGAACTCTTCCATCAGATACTTGCCCGACGGCTGCAGGTTGACGATCGTCGGTACTTCGCGGCCGAGACGATCCCAATCGTCCAGAGACAGATCGACGCCAACGCGGCCGGCAAGCGCCAGCAAGTGCAGAACGGCATTGGTGGAGCCGCCGACGGCGCCATTGACGCGAATCGCGTTTTCGAAAGCTTCCTTGGTCAGAATGTCTGATGGTTTCAGGTCTTCCTTGACCATGTCGACGATGCGGCGGCCTGACAGTTGCGAGATGACGCGGCGGCGGGCATCGACGGCCGGAATTGCGGCATTGCCGGGCAGCGTCATGCCGAGCGCTTCGGCCATCGACGCCATGGTCGAGGCCGTGCCCATGGTCATGCAGCTACCGGCCGAACGGGCCATGCCCTGCTCCGCATCCATGAATTCATCCAGCGACATCTCGCCGGACTTCACCATTTCCGAGAACTGCCAGATCGCCGTGCCGGAACCGACATCCTTGCCGCGCCACTTACCGTTCAGCATCGGGCCGCCGGAAACGAGAATGACCGGGATGTCGACGGAAGCCGCACCCATCAGCAGGCTCGGCGTGGTCTTGTCGCAGCCGCCGAGCAGCACGACGCCATCGACCGGGTTACCACGGATCGCTTCTTCCACATCCATGGCGGCGAGATTGCGGAACATCATCGCCGTCGGGCGCAGCGTGCTTTCGCCGACGGAGAAGACAGGAAACTCGACGGGGAAGCCACCCGCTTCGTAGACGCCGCGCTTCACGCGCTCGGCAAGATCGCGCAGGTGCGCGTTGCAGGGCGTCAGTTCCGACCAGGTGTTACAGATGCCGATGATCGGACGGCCGTCGAACGTGTCGGCGGGCAGGCCCTGGTTCTTCATCCAGGAGCGATGCATGATCGCATTTTTGCCGGTGCCGCCAAACCAATCGTAGGAGCGCAGCTTGCGCGGCCATTCAGCTTTCTTTTTCATAGTCTCGGTACCCTTTGTGTCGCCCGGGCCGCCTCGTTCGCTCCCGGGCCTTGAATTCGATGGTCAGGCAAGCGTGTATGCGGTCTTGACGGTGGTGAAGAATTCGGCGGCATATTTGCCCTGCTCGCGCGGACCGAAGGACGAGCCCTTGCGGCCGCCGAAGGGCACATGGAAATCGACGCCGGCCGTCGGCAGGTTGACCATGACCATCCCTGCTTCCGCATTGCGCTTGAAGTGCGTCGCGTGTTTCAGGCTCGTCGTGGCAATGCCGGAGGACAGGCCGAACGGCGTGTCGTTGGCCGTTGCCAGCGCCTCTTCGTAATCCTTGACGCGGATGACAGAGGCAACCGGCCCAAAGATCTCTTCGCGGCTGATGCGCATCTGGTTCGTCGCCTCGGTAAACAGCGTCGGCTGCAGATAGAAGCCGGGGGTGTCGCGGCTGACGAGCTCGCCGCCGAAGGCGAGCTTGGCGCCCTCCTGCTTGCCGATCTCGATATAGTCGGTATCCGTCTTCAGCTGCTTGGCATCGACGACCGGGCCGATATGCGTGCCAGATTTCATGGCATTGTCGACGTTCAGCGTCTTCAGCTTCTCCGTCAGCGCCGCCACGAACTTGTCGTAAATGCCTTCGGTGACGATCAGTCGCGACGAGGCCGTGCAGCGCTGGCCGGTCGAGAAGAAGGCGGAATTGGCGGCCGCCTCGACGGCGACGGTCAGATCGGCATCGTCAAGCACGACCATCGGATTCTTGCCGCCCATTTCCAACTGGTACTTGCGGCCATGCTCGACGGAAGACAGCGCCACGCGCTTGCCGGTGCCGACCGAGCCGGTGAAGGTGATGCCCGAAAGAACCGGGCTGTCGAGCATTGCCTGGCCGACGACCGAGCCCTTGCCCATGACGAGGTTCAGCACACCCTTCGGCAGGCCGGCGCGGTGCAGGATATCGACGATCGCCCACGAGCAGCCGGGTACGAGATCGGCCGGCTTGAAGACGATGGTGTTGCCGTAGCAGAGCGCTGGCGCGATCTTCCAGGCGGGAATGGCGATCGGGAAATTCCAGGGCGTGATGATGCCGATGACGCCGAGCGGCTCGCGGGTGATCTCGACGCCGATATTCGGACGCACAGAGGGCAGCACTTCGCCCGCCAGGCGCAGCGCCTCGCCAGCGAAGAATTCGAAGATCTGCGCGGCACGAATCGTCTCGCCGATCGCTTCCGGAAGCGTCTTGCCTTCTTCGCGAGCGAGCAGTGCGCCAAGCTCATCCTTGCGCGCCAGGATCTCGTCGCCGGCCTTCTTCAGGATCGTATGGCGCTCCAGAATTCCGGAACGGGACCAGGCTGGAAAGGCTGCCTTCGCGGCCGCGATCGCATCTGCAACATCCTGCGCGGTGGCGCTGGCGTAAAGGCCGACAATCTCGTTCGTATCCGACGGATTGATGTTTTCTGTACCAGCCGTCCCCGTCCACTCGCCGGCGATCAGGTTCTGATGAATGGTCATGGCGTCATGCCTTCCTTAATCCCACTGAAAATACCCGGCCGAACCTTGCGGCCGGGCTCGACGAATTAGAGCTGGCGAACCGCCACATTTTCCTCGGCGTCGACCGCGAGCGGATTGCGCAGCGGCAGGCCGAAATCGGCAACTTCGATTTCAAAGATATCGCCCGCTTCCGGCTTGATGCCTTCGGCGAAGGAAAGCGTCGCCGTGCCGAACATATGCACATGCACATCGCCGGGTACGCGGAAGAGGCCGTACTTGAAGTGATGATATTCAAGATTGGCAAAGGTGTGCGACATGTTCGCCTCTCCGGACAGGAAAGGCTTCTCGAAAATCACCTTGTCGCCGCGCTTGATGCGGGACGTGCCGCGAATATCCTCCGGCGCCGCACCGATGCGGATTTCCGGCCCGAAGCTTGCGGGGCGCAGCTTGGAGTGGGCGAGATAGAGATAATTGATCCGCTCGGTGACGTGATCGGAAAATTCGTTCGACAGCGCAAAGCCGATGCGGAACGGTGTGCCATCTTTTGAAATGACGTAGATGCCGGCCATTTCAGGCTCTTCGCCGCCGTCGAGCGCGAAGGACGGCGATACGAGTGCCGCACCCGGGGCCGCTGCGCCATAGCCGTTGCCCTTGTAGAACCATTCGGGCTGCACGCCCTTTTCGCCGGCTTTCGGCTTGCCGCCTTCGATGCCCATCCTGAACATCTTCATGGAGTCGGTCAGCGTTTCCTCAGCGGCTTCCGTCGTCTTCTTGTGCATGGAGTCGCGTGTCGCAGCCGAGCCGAGATGCGTCAGACCCGTGCCTGTCAGGTGCAAATGTGCCGCATCGGGATGCGTGATCGGCGGCAGGAAACGCCCTTCGGCATAGGCTTTGTCGAGATCGATCGCCTCGCCAAGGCCATGTGCTTCGATGACTGATGCTAGCGACTTGCCGCTATCAGCGGCTTCCATCGCAAGCTTGTAGACGCTGCCGCCATTGACGACTGCCTTGGCGACTTCGCTAGGCCCGTTGCGGACGGCAACGACGATCTCGCCGTTCGAACCCTTGATCTGCGAGATGAGCATATCTTTCATCCTTTCCTAACAGACAGAGATCGGATGCGTTCTACCGTTCCGGCCCTTAGCAAGAGCCGGACTCTGTCATGGATTTGGTTTTAAAGGTCTCGGTTGATCGCCTGGGCGATCAACCCTTGTTCTTGTTGTAGACGTCGATGAACACGGCAGCGAGCAGCACCGCACCCTTGATCATCTTCTGGGAGTCCGTCTGGTAGCCGAGGATCGACATGCCCTGGTTCAGGACGCCCATGATCAAGGCACCGATGACGGCACCCGTTACCTTGCCGACGCCGCCGGAAGCAGATGCACCGCCGATGAAGCAGGCCGCGATGACGTCGAGTTCAAGGCCGTCACCGCCCTTTGCGGTTGCCGAATTCAGGCGCGTGGCGATGATGATGCCGGCGATGCTGGCAAGAATGCCCATGTTGATGAAGGTATAGAAGGTCAGGCGGCGCGTATCGATACCCGAGAGCTTCGTCGCCTTTTCATTGCCGCCCATCGCATAGATGCGGCGGCCGATCGTGGTGCGCTGCGTGGCGAAACTATAGAGCGCAATCAGCAGCAGCATGAGGATCAGAACGTTCGGCAGACCTCTATAGGAAGAAATCTGGTAACCGATGAAGATCGCTGCAGCGGCAACCACCAGATTCTGGCCGAGGAAGAAGCTGAACGGCTCGACATCGATCCCGTGCTTTTCGTTAACGGCGCGCCGACGCCATGACAGCAGGAACATGACGATCGGGATGGCGATGGTCAGGAAGATCGACGTCGAACGGATACCGCCCATGTCGACGAAATCGGGAATGAAGCCAGTCGCAACGATCTGGAATGCCGGCGGGAACGGGCCGATGCTGCTGCCATTGCCGGTGGTATTGATGATCGCATAGGTCAGACCGCGGAAAACCAGCATGCCCGACAGCGTTACGATGAACGAGGGGATGCGGTGATAGGCGATGAAATACCCATGCCAGGCACCGACCGCAGCGCCCATCAGAAGACAAATGACCGTCGCAAGCGCCAGATTCATATGCATCTGCACGACCAGCACGCCGGCAACCGCGCCGACGAAACCGACCACGGAACCGACCGACAGGTCGATGTGGCCGGCAACGATGACAAGCAGCATGCCGAGCGCCATGATGACGATGAACGAATTCTGCAGCACGATATTGGTCAGGTTTTGCGGCCTGAACAGAACGCCGTTCGTAAGATATTGAAACAGCAGCATGATGACGACGAGAGCGATCAACATGCCGTATTCGCGGATATTGTTGCGGATATGGTCGCCGATCGAAACGACGTGGCTGGTTTCCGTGGCTGGGCTGGCCGAACTCATTGTAGCTTCTCCCCTGAGCGCATGATAGCGCGCATGATACTCTCCTGGCTTGCCTCTGCCTTCGGCAGTTCGGCAACGATTCGACCTTCATTCATGACATAGATGCGGTCGCAGGTACCGAGAAGCTCCGGCATTTCCGATGAGATCATCAGAACGCCCTTTCCGTCGGCGGCAAGCTGGTTGATGATGGAATAGATTTCATATTTGGCGCCGACGTCGATGCCGCGTGTCGGCTCGTCGAGGATCAGGACTTCCGGATCAGAGAACAGCCACTTCGACAGCACCACCTTCTGCTGGTTGCCGCCGGACAGGTTGCCCGCTTCCTGGAAAACGCCGGACGAACGGATGCGCAGCTTGCCGCGATAGTTCGTCGCCACCTGCAGCTCGCGTACATCGTCAATAACGGTCGCCTTGGAGACACCCATCAGATTGGCGAGTGTCGTATTGTGCAGGATGCTGTTCGAGAGCACGAGACCAAGCTGCTTGCGGTCTTCGGTCACATAGGCGAGACCGGCATCGATCGCCTTGCGCACAGTGCTGGTGTCGACCGGCTTGCCATCGACGAAGACTTCGCCGCTGATCTTGTGACCGTAGGATTTGCCGAAGACGCTCATGGCGAATTCGGTACGCCCCGCGCCCATCAGGCCCGCGATGCCGACCACTTCGCCCTTGCGCACATTGACGTTGATATTGTGCAGGACCTGACGATCGCGATGCTGCTGATGAAAAGCGTTCCAGTTCTTCACTTCGAAGATCGTCTCGCCGATCGGAACCGAACGCGGCGGATAGCGATCCGCCAGCTCACGGCCGACCATATTGCGGATGATGATGTCTTCGCTGATCTCTTCTTCGTGACAGTTCAGCGCCTTCACCGTCATGCCATCGCGCAATACGGTGATCTGGTCGGCCACCTTGCGCACTTCGTTGAGCTTATGCGTGATGATGATCGAAGTGATGCCCTGATTGCGGAACTCCATGAGGAGATTGAGGAGCGCATCGGAGTCGTTTTCGTTCAGCGATGCCGTCGGCTCGTCGAGGATGAGCAGCTTGACGCTCTTCGACAGGGCCTTGGCAATTTCGACGAGCTGCTGCTTGCCGACGCCGATGTCGGTCACGAGCGTATTCGGCGATTCCTTGAGGCCCACCTTTGAAAGAAGCTGTTTGGTGCGGGTGAAGGTTTCCTGCCAATTGATCATGCCATTGGCGACGACTTCATTGCCCAGGAAAATATTTTCCGCAATCGACAGAAGCGGCACGAGCGCCAGCTCCTGATGGATGATGATGATACCGACTTCTTCGGAATCTCTAATGGTCCTGAACTGACGGACGGCGCCGTCATAGTAGATGTCACCTTCATAGGTACCAGCCGGGTAGACGCCCGAAAGCACCTTCATGAGGGTGGACTTCCCCGCCCCATTTTCGCCGACCAAGGCATGAATCTCGCCCTGACGGACCTTCAGATTGACATTTTCCAAAGCGTTCACACCAGGGAACGACTTGGTGATGCTCCGCATTTCGAGGATGGTATTGTCCATTGTCCGTATCCAACGCCGCGATCGAACATAGCAGACCGCGCGATCGTCTTAAATATCAAAGCCAGGGCCCGCATTTCGGCGAGCCCTGACCGCTATGTTGGCAGATTACTTCAGCTGGTCAGCCTTGTAGTAGCCGCCCTCTACGAGGACCTTCTCGTAGTTGGTCTTGTCGACTGCGACCGGGGTCAGCAGGTAGGACGGAACAACCTTGACGCCGTTGTCATAGGTCTTGGTGTCGTTGACTTCAGGCGTCTTGCCTTCCATCAGAGCGTTGACCATGTTGACGGTGACCTTAGCGAGGTCACGGGTGTCCTTGAAGATCGTGGAGTGCTGCTCGCCAGCGATGATCGACTTGACCGACGGGATTTCGGAATCCTGACCGGTAACGATCGGCAGCTTCACGCCGCCGGTGCCGTAGCCGACGCCCTTGAGCGAGGAAAGGATACCGATGGACAGACCATCATACGGAGACAGAACGGCATCGACGTGAGCGTCGGTGTAGTAGGCCGACAGCAGGTTATCCATGCGAGCCTGGGCCGTTGCCGGATCCCAACGCAGCGTGCCGACCTTGTCCATGCCCATCTGGCCGGACTTTACGACCAGCTTGCCGCTGTCGATGTAGGGCTTCAGGACCGACATTGCGCCGTCGTAGAAGAAGAAGGCGTTGTTGTCGTCCGGGGAACCGCCGAACAGCTCGATATTGAACGGACCCTTGCCATCCTTGAGGCCGAGAGCGTCGACTATCGAGTTTGCCTGCAGAACGCCGACCTTGAAGTTGTCGAAGGTCGCATAGTAGTCGACGTTCGGGCTGTTGCGGATCAGGCGGTCATAGGCGATGACCTTGATGCCGGCATCGTGAGCCTTCTGCAGGACGTCGGACAGCGTGGTGCCGTCGATCGAAGCGACGACGAGGACCTTA
>JBCNPI010000540.1:0-2694 GCA_039593415.1 Rhizobium sp.
CCGACAATGTCGGCTTCGGGCTCGAGCTTGCGGGCGTGCCGGAAGCGGAGCGCAAGAAGCGTGTCGGCGAACAGCTTGAGCTCGTCAATCTGACGCAATGGGCCAATCGCAAGGTCAACGAACTGTCGGGCGGCATGCAGCAGCGCGTCGGCCTGGCCCGTGCCTTTGCGACCGGCGCGCCGATCCTGCTTATGGATGAGCCGTTCTCCGCGCTCGATCCGCTGATCCGCACGCGCCTTCAGGACGAGCTTCTGGAATTTCAACGCCGCCTGAAGCGGACGATCCTTTTCGTCAGCCACGATCTGGACGAGGCATTCCGCATCGGCAACCGCATCGCCATCATGGAAAGCGGGCACATCATCCAGTGCGGAACGCCGCAGGAGATCGTCAAGAACCCGGCCGATCAATACGTGGCCGATTTCGTGCAGCACATGAACCCGATCAGCATGCTTACGGCACGGGATGTCATGCAGCAGGGCATCGGACATTCGGGCAACGCCGGTTCCGTTACCGCCACGGCAACCGCGACAACGCCGCTTGTCGACATCCTCGACGCCCTGACACGCCAGCCGGGGAATATCGGCGTTGTTGACAACGGCACGATTATCGGAACGATCTCGGCACAAGACGTGGTGATGGGCCTGACCAGCCACCGGCGGCGGGAGTAGTCGTGGGCGACTGCTCCTCAATTCATGGAGCAGTGAATGAATGACAAGTCATCGGTGATCCGGGAAACGGACGGGGATGCGCGCAAACAAGCGCGCGACCTCATACACAACGCCGCTTATGCAGCCCTGGGCGTCATCGACCCCGAAACCGGATTTCCCGCCGTCAGCCGTGTTCTGATCGCTCTCGATATCGACGGCACTCCCATAATTCTCGTCTCGGGCCTTGCGTCGCATACAAGGGCCTTGCTGCAGGACCCCCGGACCTCGGCCTTGTTCGGTGAACCCGCCAAGGGCGATCCCCTCGCCCATCCTCGCCTGACCGTGCGATGCAATGCCGAGCGCATCGATCGGCAAAGCGAAGCGCATGAACGCATGCGTGGGCTTTTTCTCGCTCGGCATCCGAAGTCCAGCTTTTACATCGACTTTTCAGATTTCTTCTTCTTTCGCCTCATCCCACTTGATGCCAGTCTGAATGGCGGCTTCGGAAAAGCTTACATCTTGTCCTCGGATGATCTGACGATACTTCAAACCGAAAGCGAAACTCGGCGGCAATAAATCATACAATAGTGCGAGAATTAGTAGGTGGACAGCCTCAGATAGAGGCGGCAACTATTGGTAAGGTTGCACATCAGCTGCGACCAAAATTGGGTATTTGTGGTTCAGAAACGGCAAGAATCGACCTATTTTGGCCAAATTGAGCCCCTGGATGGGACATCGGGCGCCTGCACTGCCCTCGTCGGACCCTCGCACATACATACCTAAAACAGCATACTCGATACCTTAAATTTAGGTATATACAATCTTCGACCCCTCTTGGTATTGTTAGATATCGGTTTAGGGATCGGTTGGAAATAGCACAGTTTCTGATGTACGCTCCGCATTGGGAAGATTAACAGATGAAGACAAGAGATTTGGCCGAACACTCAAACGTTGCGGCAGCATTACTATCAGCAATGGCGAACCCGAAGCGTCTTTTAATCCTTTGCAGTCTCGTTAAGGGCGAAGTCCCCGTCGGCGTTCTGGCCAATCAGGTCGGGTTGAGCCAGTCGGCATTGTCCCAGCATCTTTCGAAGCTGCGCGCTCAGAAGCTTGTAAAGACGCGTCGCGACGCCCAGACAATTTACTACTCCAGCACATCAGAATCCGTGATCCGTGTTCTTGAAACGCTGGAAGACATTTATTGTGAGCCGGAAAAAAGTAGATCGGCTGCTTAAAAGCTGGAAACAGCCTCTAGACAGTCGACAACGATCCGTGGGGGACACCTTAGACCCTGAAAGATCGACTTGCTTTCATCACCAGGTGTTTTAGCATTTTAACCAGCAAGTCTTTGGACCTGCTGGTTTTTTCGTATCTGTACACCCGCGGCTCTCGCCGGAGGGTGCCCGTTCGGCATGTCTGCCGCGGCCGGACGTTCGTTATCAGATGGCGCCCTATCCTCCTCCGTCGCCATCTCTGCCTTGACGTCCCCAAGCCCGCTGATAATTTGACCAGGCAGTAAATATAATCGCGCGGCGCAGCGCCGCGGTCGGGAAATGGCCCCCGAATGGCCATTGGAGAACAGCATGTCGGACCGTTTGAATGCCACCCCCAACGATTTGCGCGCCTTCTGGATGCCGTTTACGGCCAACCGCCAGTTCAAGAAGGAGCCGCGCCTCTTCGTCAGCGCCAAGGATATGTACTACACCACTCATGACGGTCGGCAGGTACTAGACGGAACCGCGGGCCTGTGGTGCGTAAACGCCGGGCATTGCCGCCCGAAGATTACCGAAGCCATCCGCCAGCAGGCGGGCGAGCTCGACTATGCCCCCGCCTTTCAGCTCGGCCACCCCAAGGCTTTTGAGCTGGCGAACCGTCTGGTGGATATCGCCCCTGAGGGCATGGATCATGTGCTTTATACGAATTCCGGCTCGGAATCGGTCGAAACCGCGCTCAAGGTCGCGCTTGCCTACCATCGGGTGAAGGGCAACGGCTCGCGCTTCCGCCTCATCGGCCGCGAGCGCGGCTATCACGGGTTCAATTTTTGTGG
>JBCNPI010000541.1:0-2688 GCA_039593415.1 Rhizobium sp.
CCGGCGAGATGGTGCGGACAGGCTCGGTGACGTCGCGATCTCCTGCGAAACGGCCTTCCGAGAGCTTTCTGAAGGCGACGCTGAAATCGTTATGATCTCCGACGGGCCGCTTGAAGTTTGCCGTGACCTCGTCAACGATCGCCGGCGATCCGTCGCGGTTGCGGATGGAATAGTAGATTTCGGAACCCTTGATCGAAAGCCGGCCGGTGATCCCCGATGCCGTCATCGCCTTCATCGCGGCCGCGTTCTTGTTGAACTCCTGGCTGGCGACGTATGTATCGTTCACCACCAGCCCGCTCCAGGTCGACAAGGCCAGCCATGCCATGATCACGTTGACGGCGATTATGACTCCGAAGAAGGCGGTCGTTGTCAGCAACATGTGTCTACCGGTGAATCCTTTGGCGCCAACGCTCATCTTGTCGCTCCTGGCGCGTTGAAAGCCGCGCGGTAAGTTGCCCTATCGGAATGCTCGGTGTCCTCGATCGAGAACAGAAACTCGTTGACTGCGATACCGGTCTGTTTCCGAGAGACGAAGACCTTGAGCGTATTGGCCATGTCGGGTGATGCATCGACGACGACGCTGCGAGCATCTTTTATGCCGAATTCCGGGATACGCATCGTCGCATCCTCCATCCCGATCAGCTTCAACTCGATTTTCCTGGGTCTCGGCACCATGTTGAGGATTCGCAGCGTGTAGCCGTTCCGGATCGATCCGTCGCTTTCCAGTACATATTGGGGATTGCGATCATGAAGAACATTGAGTTCGAGGCGCTCCCGCATCGACAAATGCGCCAGCATGGCGACGCCGATGGCGGACCAGACAACCGCGTAGAAAACAACTCTCGGGCGGAAGATAATCCGCCAGTTGAAATGACGCACCGCGTCGATAAACGTGCCGTCCGGGTTTCGCACCTTCGCCGGCTGAACGGGCGTCGTTCCGCCCTCGGTCGCAAGTGCCATGTTGGCCGCGTATTCGCTCAGCGTCGCGTATGCGATAAGGCCACGCGGCTTTCCGAGCTTGTCCATGACGCCATCGCAAGCATCTATGCAGAGAGCACAGGTGATGCACTCCATCTGCTGGCCGTCTCTGATGTCGATACCCATCGGACACACGGAAACGCAGGCATTGCAATCGACGCAGTCGCCTGCAACCTGCACCGTTGCCAGCGCCTTCTTGGCATGGCGGGAGCGCTGCTCGCCACGCCAGTCATTATAGGTGACGACCAGCGAGTTCTCATCCAGCATCGCCCCTTGGATGCGTGGCCATGGGCACATATAGGTGCAGACCTGTTCGCGCATCAGCCCGCCCAGGACATAGGTCGTCGAGGTCAGGATGCCGATCGTCACGTAGGCGACCGCTGGTGCGGTGCCGGAGATCAGGGCCTTGAGAAGCGTCGGCGCATCGGCGAAATAGAATATCCATGCCCCTCCGGTGGCGAGGCCTATGGCGAGCCAGATGGAATGCTTGAGAATACGCTTTCTTATCTTCTCGAAGGTCCAGGGACCCGCATCCAGCTTTATTCTGGCATTGCGATCCCCTTCGACAGCGCGCTCGACGACCAGGAAGAGATCGACCCATACCGTTTGCGGACAGGCATAGCCGCACCATGCCCGCCCAACGGCGGCGGTCACGAGGAAAAGGCCGAATCCGGCCATCACCAGCAGGCCGGCCACATAGTAGAACTCCTGCGGCCATATCTCTATGAAGAAGAAAAAGAACCGCTTTGAAGAGAGATCGACGAGGATCGCTTGGTCGGGCGCATAGGGGCCGCGATCCCAGCGTATCCAGGGCGCAAGATAGTAGATCGCGAGCGTGACAAACATGACGATCCACTTGAAGCGGCGGAAACGACCTTCAGCGCGTTTCGGAAACACTTTCCTTCGAGCAGCATAGAGTGGCCGGCGGTTTCTGCGCGCATTAACCGGCTCGACATCGACACGTTCGACGTCTTTGGATCCTGGTGCTGTGTAGAGGCTCATGGGAGGTATCCGATTTCTTTCCCAATCTTGTCAGTTTCCGGCTCAATGATCGTTGATTCAGGTCAAGCGGCCGGCCTGCTGAAAAATGCAGCGCCGACGGGCGGAGGCTGCCGTCGTCGGGAACGAGCCGGACGCGGCGGCGTCGGCATGAATGAAAACGCTTGAGCGCATCGGCGCGTGGGACAGCAAAGCCCGACAAAGCGGATCGCGCCCATGATTTTTCACCGCCTTCCTTCTACTTGCCGCCGCCAAGCGAATAGACGAACACGGTCAGTTCTTTCACGGTCGTATCTCCCAACCGGCCTGACCAGGCCGGCATTACGCCATGCTTCGGCGCGGTCACCTGTCGAATGATAGCATCTTCACCCGCGCCCTTGAGCCAGATGGCGTCGGCGAGATTAGGGGCGCCGACGTCCAGCTTGCCCTTGGCGTCCTCTCCATGGCAGGCGGCACAGTTATTCATGAATATCTGCTTGCCTGCCGACACAAGCGCCGGGTCTGATGGAGCGTTCGTCAGGCTCCAGACATAGACGGCAACTGCACGGATCTGGTTGCGGTCGAGTACGTCGCCGAAAACCGGCATCTCGGATATGTGCGTATCTGGATCGGCATCGAAGCGGATGCCATGGGAGATCGTCTTTTGGATCGAATCGAGATCGCCCCCCCAGAGCCAGTCGTCGTCGTTGAGGTTGGGAAAACCCAGTCCCC
>JBCNPI010000542.1:0-2682 GCA_039593415.1 Rhizobium sp.
CTGGGTGCTGGCGGAACGCGGCAGCGGCGCGTGGCTGCGCCGGCCCGATGGCGAGATGCTGCGTCTCAACGTTGCTCCATCCGTCCCGCTGGACGAACTGGTCGGCATGGCAGCCACGGGTTATCTGCCCAAGGAAAAACGCGCAGAAATCATGGGCAATCTCGCCAAGGTGCGCTATACGACCTGCTATCGCTGTGCGGCGCATGAATACCGTACGCTCGCGGGCGGCTATGTGCATTACCTCATGTACAACAAGCTGATGCCCTGGGATCATCTGGCCGGATCGCTGATCTCGGCCGAAGCCGGCGCCTATGTCCGTCGTTTCGACGGCTCGCCCTATTTGCCGCATCATCTCGATGGCGGACTGCTGGTTGCAGTGGACAAGGATAGCTGGGAATTGCTGCGGCGCGAGGTCTTCACCATCTAAGGTGAGCGGATCGACGTGATAATCGTCGCTGCTACTTGGAAAGTGGCGTCTGGAAAGCTATCTTTTTTGCAACAGGCGGGAGCCTTGGTGGGCGCCTGCCGCGGAGATGAGGTCGATGTCCGAGACAAGCCGCAAGCTGACTACCATCTTCTGCGCCGATGTGCAGGACTATTCGCGTCTTATGGGGAAGGACGAAGAGGGCACGCTTGAAACCCTCCGACGCTACCGCGATGCGATGACACGGCTGATCGAGGCTCATGGCGGCAGGGTGATCAACACCTGGGGTGATGGCGTCTTTGCCGAATTTCCGAGCGTCGTAGAAGCCGTGCGGGCGGCCATCGACATCCAGAACGAATTGGCGGGTTATAATGCCGCCATCGATCCCGAAAAGCAGATGCTCTTCCGCATCGGCCTTAACCTCGGCGACGTCATCGCCGATGGCAACGACCTCTATGGCGATGGCGTCAACATCGCCGCCCGGCTGCAATCGCGGGCAGTTCCTGGCGGCATCGTCATTTCCAACACAGTCTATGATCAGGTCCGCAATAAGGTTGCCGTCGGTTTCGATTTTCTTGGGCAGCTCGATGTCAAGAACATCGAGGGCGGTGTGCCGAGCTATGCGCTGCGGATCGCTGGCGTGCAGGTACTCGATACCGCCGCCTCCGCCTACCAGCCGAAGTCAAACCCTAATCCGAAGCCAGAGCCGGCATGGTCGCCCGAGATCGCGGCGAGAGAACTTGTGATGCTGGATTGGCGGCGTAGCTATGGTCCGCCACTGGTCGTGTGCGCCGGCCTTGCCTTGCTCAACGGACTGACTTGGGATGGCGAGTTCTGGGCGAAATGGCCGATACTCATCATTCTGTGGGTTACGGCATATCGCGTTATGCGCAGTAGCAGGCAGATCGATATGGCCATCGCCGGCTTTGTCATCACCGGCGTCGGCATCGTCGCGATCAACCTCTTCACCTGGCATGGAACGCCATGGGCGATGTGGCCGCTATTCGGCCTCGCGATCGCTGCGGCGGTACGCTGGGTCAGCCGTCCGCGCGGCGGCGTCTGAGGAGCGCACGTCGCCTAGAGTCGTTGTCGTCATGCAATTCCGGACGGAAAACCGCTTGTCACTTTTCCTGGAATTGCACTAAACGTGCCCCATGCCCGCTTCCAGGGCCGGTGTATCGCCTGGATGGGTGAAGAGCTTGCCGCGCTCCGCCCAGAGCGTCGCCAGGATCGACAGCACACCGAATACAGTGAAACCGGCGAGCAGGGGCTGCGCGGTCCCATCGAACATCTGGCCGACGACTCCGCCTATGAGAACGCCCACTGTCGTGGAGACCGAGCTGGTGATGGCGGCGGCAGTGCCCGCCAGATGCCCCATCGGCTCAAGACTGATCGCCATGCAGTTGGTGGTGATGACGGCGAACATCATCAGCATGATCGAGATCAGCACGTAAATGAACGTGAAGCTCGGCTGACCGAACATGCCGACCACGTAGCCCACCGCACCCAAAACGGTGAAAACGATCATAGCGGCGTGAGAAATACGGCGCATGCCGAAGCTTCGGACGAAATAGCCATTGGCAAACTGCGCGACGGCCGTGCCGGCTGCCGTTGCCGCAAAGGCGATCGGGAACGTTTCTCCGAGACCGTAGACTTCGCCGAAAACCTGCTGCACGGAGACGATGTAGGCGCAGATGACGCCGGTATAGAGCGTCAGGCCGATCATGTAGCCGCAGGTGATGCGGTTGGTCAGCACCGTCTTGAAGCCGGAAAGAACCGAAGCGACCGAGAGCGGCAGGCGCTCTTCGACGGGCAGCGTCTCCTTCATGCGGAAGAAGGCGACGAGGAAAAGGCCGGCGCTGACGATGCCGAGCAGAATGAAGATCCATTGCCAGTTCGAATAGGCGACGATCATCTGGCCGACGAAGGGCGCGACCATCGGCATGATCATGAAGACGATCATCACATAGGACATGACGCGGGCCATTTCGCGGCCGCCGAAGCAATCGCGGACGATGGCAAGCGTGGTGATACGGACTGCTGCTGCGCCCACACCCTGCGCAAAGCGCATTGTCAGCAGCGCAAAGAGGCTGCCGCTCCAGGCCGCTGCGAACAGGGTCACCGTATAGAATGCAAGACCGCCGAGCAGGATGTACCGCCGGCCATAGGTATCCGACAGGCTGCCGAAGAAAAGCTGGCAGATGCCGAAACCGAGGAAATAGACGCCGATGACGAGCTGGGTGTCATTCGGATTGGCG
>JBCNPI010000543.1:0-2672 GCA_039593415.1 Rhizobium sp.
CGGATGTCGATGGCGTCTACACCACCGATCCGCGCATCGAGCCGAAGGCGCGCCGCCTGAAGAAGATCGCCTTCGAGGAAATGCTCGAAATGGCCTCTCTCGGCGCAAAGGTGCTGCAGGTACGCTCGGTCGAGCTCGCCATGGTCTTTAAGGTTCGCACCTTCGTGCGCTCTTCTTTCGAGGATCCCGATGCTCCGGGCATGGGCGATCTGCTCAACCCGCCCGGAACGCTGATTTGTGACGAGGATGAAATCGTGGAACAGGAAGTAGTCACCGGCATTGCCTATGCCAAGGATGAGGCCCAAATCTCGCTGCGCCGTCTTGCCGACCGGCCGGGCGTTTCCGCCGCGATCTTCGGGCCGCTGGCCGAAAACCACATCAATGTCGACATGATCGTCCAGAACATTTCAGAGGATGGTTCCAAGACGGACATGACCTTCACGGTCCCCTCCGGCGATGTCGAAAAGGCGCTGCGCGTTCTCGGCGAAAACAAGGAAAAGATCGGCTACGACGTCGTCCAGAGCGAATCAGGTCTGGTCAAGGTTTCGGTCATCGGCATCGGCATGCGCTCGCATGCAGGCGTGGCTGCGACCGCTTTCCGCGCACTTGCCGAAAAAGGCATCAACATCAAGGCCATTACAACATCAGAAATCAAGATTTCCATCCTGATCGACGGTCCTTATGCAGAACTCGCAGTCAGGACTTTGCATTCCTGCTACGGTCTGGATAAGAGTTGATTCAGGACAGCTGACGACGGACCGTGACGGAGGCGAGTTTCGGCGGGCCCTGACATGGGCAAGACAGGCAAGACATCTTGATTCGGGAGCTAGTGGCGCAATGAGAGACCTATCCGGCGGTCCACGCGTTCTGCTCAAGCGGCTACGCGAGTTGATGGCGGAGCCGCTGGAGCCGCAGGAGCGCCTTGACCGGATCGTCCGACAGATTGCCAGCAACATGGTCGCCGAGGTCTGCTCGGTCTATGTGTTGCGCGCTGACGGCATCCTCGAGCTTTATGCCACCGAAGGTCTGAAGAAAGAGGCCGTCCACCTTTCGCAATTGAAGATGGGACAGGGCCTGGTCGGCACGATTGCCGCATCCGCCCAGCCGCTCAATCTTTCCGATGCACAATCGCATCCGGCCTATCGCTACCTCCCGGAAACCGGCGAAGAGATCTATCACTCCTTCCTCGGCGTGCCGATCCTGCGCACGGGGCGGTCGCTCGGCGTTCTTGTCGTCCAGAACAAGGCGAGCCGGACTTATCGCGAGGAAGAGCTGGAGGCGCTCGAAACGACGGCCATGGTGCTGGCCGAGATGATTGCCACCGGCGAGCTGAAGAAGATCACTAAGCCCGGCCTGGAACTCGATCTCACCCGCTCGGTCACAATCGATGGCGACAGCTATAATGAAGGTATCGGCCTCGGCTATGTCGTGCTGCATGAGCCGCGCATCGTCGTCACCAATCTCCTCAACGAGGATGCCGACAAGGAAATCGGCCGTCTCGCCGAAGCGCTGGGTTCGCTGCGCATTTCGATCGACGACATGCTCTCACGCCGCGACGTTTCCATGGAAGGCGAGCATCGCGAGGTGCTTGAAACCTACCGCATGTTCGCGCACGACCAGGGTTGGGTGCGCAAGCTCGAGGAAGCCGTCCGCAACGGCCTGACCGCCGAAGCTGCCGTCGAAAAGGTGCAGAGCGACACGAAGGCGCGCATGATGCGCCTCACCGATCCTTATCTTCGCGAGCGCATGCACGATTTCGAGGATCTGGCAAACCGGCTTTTGCGGCAGCTCATCGGGCATTCCGGCCGCACCAGCGCCGAGGGTTTTCCGAACGATGCGATCATCTTTGCGCGTGCCATGGGCGCGGCGGAGCTGCTCGATTATCCGCGCGCCAATATTCGCGGGCTGGTGCTGGAAGAGGGCGCGGTCACGAGCCACGTCGTCATCGTGGCGCGCGCCATGGGCATTCCGGTTGTCGGACAGGCGGTGGGTGTCGTTGCGCTTGCCGAAAACGGCGATCCGGTCATCATTGATGGCGATGGCGGCCATGTGCATCTGCGGCCGATGGCCGATCATCAGCGCTCCTATGAGGAGAAGGTCCGGTTCCGTGCCCGCAGGCAGGAGCAGTTCCGGGCATTGCGCTCCGTCGAGTCGGTCACCAAGGACGGGCAGCGCATTTCGCTGCTGATGAATGCCGGCCTGCTGGTGGACCTGCCGCAGCTTGCGGAATCCGGTGCCGAAGGTATCGGCCTGTTCCGCACCGAGCTGCAGTTCATGATCGCCTCCACCATGCCGAAGGCGGATGAGCAGGAAGCCTTCTATCGCAATGTGATGAAGCAGGCGGGCGGCCGTGTCGTCACCTTCCGGACGCTCGACATCGGCGGTGACAAGGTCGTGCCCTATTTCCGGGCGCATGAGGAAGAAAACCCCGCGCTCGGCTGGCGTGCCATTCGTCTCTCGCTCGACCGCCCGGGCCTGTTGCGCACGCAGCTGCGCGCCATGCTGAAGGCGGCTGCCGACAACGAGTTGAAGATGATGGTGCCGATGGTGACGGAAGTCTCCGAGATCAGGGCGGTGCGCGAATTGCTGCAGAAGGAAGTGCAGCATCTGTCGCGCTTCGGGCATGGCCTGCCGCGCAAGCTGCAGTTCGGCGCCATGCTGGAGGTGCCGGC
>JBCNPI010000544.1:0-2670 GCA_039593415.1 Rhizobium sp.
GCCGGAAATATACCAGCACCCAGGAACAGACCTGGATGCTGCTCGCCGCCCGCGCCCTGCAGAATGGCGATGACGGCCTGACGCTCGACGTCAATAGTGCCGCCCATAGCGGCACCTACATGGCGCAAATGTCCGGCGACGCCCTGATGGGCCATCCGCTGACCGTTACCAATACGACGCGCCAGCCGCTTTCGGCTGCCGTCACGACGGTCGCCGCTCCGGTAGCGCCGCTGCCGGCCGGCGGTGCCGGCTTCAAGATCGAGCGCAAGTACTACACGCTCGATGGTGAAGAGGCGAATGTCAGCCAGGCTCAGCAGAACGAGCGTTATGTCGTCGTGCTGCATGTCACCGAGGACAATGACTGGCCGCAGCGCATCCTCGTGACCGATCTTCTTCCGGCAGGCTTCGAGATCGACAACCCGAGCATCGTCAACAGTGCTCAGCTGTCGAATTTCGACTGGCTCAGCGAAGTTCAGCCAGCCCATGTCGAATTCCGCAACGACCGCTTCGTCGCGGCGTTCGATCAGAATTCCGGAGCAGATCGTGACATGACCTTCGCCTATGTCGTACGCGCCGTGACCCCCGGCGTCTACGATCATCCGGCCGCAAGCGTCGAGGACATGTATCGTCCGCAGTTCTCGGCTCGCACGGCGATGGGCCGCATGGAGGTGCTGGGCGCCCAGCAGTAAGAAGCAGTCATGAAGGTACGGTGGAAAATTGCGATCGGCTTTGGAGCCACTGCCTTGACGGCGGTGGCTCTGGTCTTTGGCCTCGAAGCCGCAGACCGCGCCTATCCGCCGCCACTGGACAATGCCCGCATAGTTTCAGCCGAGGTGCTCGACGCCAATGGCGATCTCCTGCGCGCCTTCGCCACGCCCGAGGGCCGCTGGCGGCTGAAAACCACCGTCGCCGACGTAGATCCGCAATATCTGCGCATGCTGGTCGCCTACGAGGACCGTCGTTTCTACGATCACCACGGCGTCGATCCGATGGCGATCGGCCGCGCCTTTTTGCAGCTCATCACCCATGGCCGCATCGTCTCAGGCGGCTCGACGCTTTCGATGCAAGTGGCGCGTCTGATCGAGCCGCGCAGCGAACGCTCGCTTACGGCAAAACTTCTGCAGGTCGTCCGCGCCATCCAGATCGAGCGGCGGCTCACCAAGGAACAGATTCTCGATCTCTATCTGACGCATGCTCCCTATGGCGGCAATCTGGAAGGCGTTCGGGCCGCAAGCCTTGCCTATTTCGGCAAGGAGCCGCGACACCTGACGGTCGCGCAGGCAGGCTTGCTTGTGGCGCTGCCGCAGCTGCCGGAAAAGCGCCGGCCGGACCGCAATCTTGCCGCCGCCCAGGCGGCCCGCCATCGCGTGCTCGAGCGTGCCGCCGTGGCAGCAGTCATCGGCGAAGGTGAAGCGGAGCGCGCCTCGCTCTCGCCTATTCCGGCTCAGCGCCGACAACTCCCAGCCTATGCCGCGCATCTGGCCGAATTGGCGCTCAAGAAGCAGCCTGGCATCATCAAGCACAAAACGACGCTCCGACGTGAGGTGCAACAGGGTCTCGAAGCCGTTGCGGATGCGGCGGCAAAGCGGCTTGGGCCGAAAGTATCGGTCGCTATGATCATGGTCGATGCCAAGACCGGCGAGATCATCGGCGAAGTCGGATCGGCCAATTACTTCGATTCCTCGCGCTCCGGCTGGGTCGACATGACCCGCGTGCTGCGCTCGCCCGGCTCGACGCTGAAACCCTTCATCTACGGCCTTGCCTTCGAGCAGGGCTATGTGGCGCAGGAAACGATTATCGAGGATCGCCCAGCTGATTTCTATGGTTATCGCCCGCGCAATTTCGACATGAGCTACCAGGGCGATGTCAGCGTGCGCCAGGCGCTGCAGCTGTCGCTCAACGTGCCGGCCGTGCGCCTGCTCGATGCCGTCGGTCCCACGCGGCTACTGGTGCGCTTCCGCCGGGCTGAGGTGAAGCCGAAGCTGCCGCCGAACGAAGCGCCCGGCCTTGCCATCGGCCTCGGTGGTGTCGGCGTAACGCTGAAGGATCTCGTGCAGCTCTATGCCGGGCTTGCCAATCGCGGCAAGGCGATGCGGATCGGCGACGGCGTGCAGGACGAGCCGGGACCGATCGACGGCGAGCCTCTGATGGAGCCGATAGCGGTGTGGAACATCACCGACATTCTCTCCGACATCATTGCGCCGCGCGGCAGCAAGCAGCTCGGCATCGCCTACAAGACGGGCACCAGCTACGGCAACCGCGATGCCTGGTCGATCGGCTATGACGGCGCGCATGTGCTTGGCGTCTGGGTCGGCCGGCCGGATAATGGCGCCGTTCCGGGGCTGGCGGGTTATGTTTCGGCAGCGCCTATCCTGTTCGAGGCCTTCGCCAAATCAGGCGTTGCCACAATTCCATTTCCACCGGCTCCCATGGGCGCCGTGCGCATCGCGCCGACCGAACTGCCGATCAGCCAGCGGCGCTTTTCCGTTACCGCCGCCGGGCTGCTGGCTGCGTCCAGCCGCGAACCGGCGCCGCAAATCGTTTATCCGCCGGAAGGCGCGCGCGTCGATCTCGGCGCCAGCAGCGGCAACGACCGGATCATGCCGCTGGCGCTGAAACTTCAGGGTGGACGAGCGCCGTTCCGCTGGCTTGCCAACGGCAACCCGCTGC
>JBCNPI010000545.1:0-2661 GCA_039593415.1 Rhizobium sp.
GGAAAAATGCCTAGCGGTTTTCCGTCCGGAATTGCGATAAAAAAGAGATGGAGCGGTTCAGGAACTCCACGGAAAGCTGGACCGCTCGAATGCCGACGGCACGATTATCCGCACCGTCGGCATCGTCTTTTTCGGGAAAACCCTTGTTCGTCCGTACCTAAAGCACGCGCAACGACGCTACCCGCATCGCCTTAGAAACATTTCGATTTTTTCATATCCTGCCCTGCTATGGTCCAGATTTACCAGTAAATTTTTAGGCAGGAAGTCTTCCAGAGCATTCTAGACCGCTTTGCTGTTCTGGCAGGGCGCATTCCACCATGACGATGCAGTCGTCGGAAAGAGTTTCGATCCATGAACTCTCCTCCGAACGATTTCCGTGTTTGCCAATTTGCCAGGCACGGTAACATGATGGAAACTGGGGAGACCTCCGGCATTCCGGGCTTTTTGGTCCGGTGGCGGCGCACGGAAAGGGGAAAAAGGTGGAGGCATTTTACATTATCGTGCTGATCAGCACGGTTCTCATACTCATTGCAGCCTTCTCCAGCCTCCTCGCCTTCCGTTTCGGCGCTCCTTTGCTGCTGCTCTTCCTGATGATCGGCCTTGCTGCCGGAACCGACGGTCTCGGCATTGAATTCTCCAATAATTATCTCGCCTATATCCTCGGCTCGCTCGCGCTTGCCATCATCCTTTTCGATTCCGGCTATGGCACGCCGATTCAGGCCTTCAAGCTTGCCGCCGCACCGGCGCTGACCATCGCCTCCGCCGGCGTTATCGTAACCGCCGCCTTGTTCGGCCTGGCCGCCACCTGGCTGCTCGGCTTCACCTGGCTGCAGGGCCTGCTGCTCGGCTCCATCGTCGCCTCGACGGATGCGGCCGCCGTCTTCTTCCTGCTGCGTATCGGCGGCATCAATATCCGCGACAAGGTGCGCTCGACACTGGAAGTCGAATCCGGCACCAACGACCCGATGGCGATCTTCCTGACGCTCGCCCTGGTCGAGCTTTTGGCAAGCGGCGAAGGCTATGCCGGCATCAACCTTGCCATGCTCGCCACCTTTCTCCAGCAGATGGGATTGGGTCTCATCCTCGGCCTGCTCGGCGGCATGATGATCGTCCTCATCGTCGGCCGGCTGGAGACGGACCGCGGCCTGACGCCGATTTTTGTGCTGGCGCTGGCGCTCCTCGTCTTCTCCTTCACCGGCGCCGTCGGCGGCAGCGGCTTCCTCGCGGTCTATGTCGCCGGCATCTATGCCGGCAATCGGAAGCTGCCGGCATCCGCCTCGATCAAACGCTTCCAGGACGGCATGACCTGGCTGGCGCAGATCATCATGTTCCTCGTCCTCGGCCTGCTCGCGACACCATCGAAATTTCCGGCGATCGCCATTCCGGCCGTGGCGCTGGCCCTATTCCTGATCTTCATTGCCCGTCCGATCGCCGTATGGCTTTGCCTGCTACCCTTCGACTACACCCAGCGCGAGACGGGCTTCGTCGCCTGGGTCGGTCTGCGCGGCGCAGTCTCCATTCTTCTGGCGATCATGCCGATCCTCGGCGGTTTGCCGGCCGGCCAGACCTATTTCAACGTCGCCTTCATCGTCGTGCTGGTGTCGCTGCTCATCCAGGGATGGACCATCAAACCGATGGCGCGCCGCCTCGGCCTCATCGTCCCCCCGCGCATGGGAGCGATCGACAAGGTCGAAGTCGATCTGCCTGGTACCGTCAACCACGAGCTTCTCTCGTATCGCGTCGTGAAGGACAGTCCGGTTCTACGCGGCGAACGCATTCCCCGCTGGGCCACGCCTTCGCTCGTCGTGCGTGACGGCAAATCCATGCGCTATCAATATGCCGGTCGCCTGCGTGAGAACGATATCGTCTACCTCTTCGTCTCTCCCAACTATTCGCGGCTGCTCGACCGCATCTTCGCCAGCCGCGCGCCGGTCGATCCGGATGATGCCGAATTCTTCGGCGCTTTCTCGATCTCGCCGCTGCGTCCGGCCGCCGATCTCGATGCCGCCTACGGACCAGGGTTGCTGAGCGAACAGGAGAAGGGCCTCACCATAGCCGAGCTTATGCGCCATCGCCTTGGTGGCAAGGCTGATTATGCCGACCGCGTTCGTCTGGGCGAAATCATCCTCATTGTCCGCGACCTCGACGAGAACGATCATATCCAGTCCGTCGGCATGTCGCTGGAAGCGGTGGACCCGCCCGCAATCCTGCCGATCTTCATCAATCTCCACGACATTTTGCAGGGCATCCGCGCCTACGTGCACAAGCGCCGCGAGCGCGCGGACGAAGCAGTCTCTGGCGATTCGACGACGGGCAGGAACGACGCCTGAATGCCCTGAGCAACCCCAGGAAAAGCGCGCGGTGGTTTGCGTTCGGAATTGAGAAAAATTAAAGAGACGGAATGCTTCGGCGAGCCCATGAAACGCTGAACCGTCCTTGCGTCTCCGATCATCCGTAGTATGGTCGGCGCGCTTCACGCCACCAACAATATTGGATCTTCCCATGGCAGCCTTCAAAACCCTCGACAATCTCACCGACATCACCGGCAAGCGCGTGCTCGTACGCGTCGACCTCAACGTGCCGGTCAAGGATGGCAAGGTCACCGATGCGACCCGCATCGAACGTGTCGCTCCGACGATTCTCGAACTGTCCGAAAAGGGC
>JBCNPI010000546.1:0-2649 GCA_039593415.1 Rhizobium sp.
GTTGCCGATTGCGGCGCAACGGTGTAATCAACCGCCCATGATCGACCTTGCCAAGCCCATTTGCCAAATGTGGTGGCGCTCCTTCTAGGAGCGGCAGTCGTCATATCTTAAAATCGACCCTGCCGCCGTGATCCGGCAGGCATTGGTCTATTTCCGTTTTCCTTCCCGATTGCGGCGGCTCCTTTTGCGGAGCAACGAAATGTATTCCTCTACCGATACCCGTCCGGTCATCCTGACCGGCGACCGGACCACCGGTCCACTCCATCTGGGCCACTATGTCGGGTCGCTGAAGAGCCGTGTTGCGCTTCAGCATAGCCATCAACAATTCCTGCTGCTGGCGGACATGCAGGCGCTGACCGACAATGCCGGCGATCCCGAGAAGGTCCGTCGCAACGTTCTGGAAGTCGCGATCGACTACCTCGCCGTCGGCATCGATCCGACGCTGACGACGATCTGCGTTCAATCTGCCTTACCCGCACTAGCGGAACTGACGATGCTTTACCTGAATTTCG
This sequence comes from Rhizobium sp., assembly GCA_039593415.1. Taxonomy (GTDB): domain Bacteria; phylum Pseudomonadota; class Alphaproteobacteria; order Rhizobiales; family Rhizobiaceae; genus Rhizobium. The sequence goes on from JBCNPI010000546.1 coordinate 513, forward strand.
TCACGGTCAGCCGTCTGGAGCGCAACCCTACGATCAAGACGGAAATCCAGCTGCGCGGTTTCGAACGCGATGTACCTGCCGGCTTTCTCTGCTATCCGGTTTCGCAGGCGGCCGACATCACCGCCTTCAAGGCATCGGTCGTTCCGGTCGGCGAGGATCAGGCGCCGTTGATCGAGCAAACCAATGAGATCGTTCGCCGTCTTAATCGGCAGATCGGGCGTGATGTGCTTGTCGAGGCAACGGCCATGGTGCCGGGCGTCGGACGTCTGCCTGGAGTTGATGGCAAGGCCAAGATGAGCAAATCGCAAGGCAACGCCATTCCGCTTTCGGCATCATCAGACGAAATCAGGGATGCGATACGGCGCATGTACACCGATCCGGACCACCTGCGCGTCTGCGATCCCGGAAAGGTCGAGGGAAACGTCGTCTTCACCTATCTTGATGCCTTCTGCGAGGACCGGCAGTTGGTCGAAGAGATGAAAGCGCACTATCGTCGCGGTGGACTCGGCGATGTCACCTTGAAAAGACATCTGGAAGACATTCTGCAAGCGCTGCTCGCGCCGATCCGCGAGCGCCGCGCACGCTACGCCGCCGAATCGGATTATGTGATGGGAATCGTACGCGAGGGTACGCGGAAGGCGAGGGAGCGGACAGAGGCAATGCTTGCCGAATTACGTGCCGCCCTGGGCCTATTTACTCTGGCCTGAGCGATCCCCGGAGGGTGCATAGCCTTCCCGCTCGGACCCGCAAAAGAAAACGGGCTGCCGTTTCAGTGAAACGACAGGCCGCACTCTGGACCAGAGCTCTAATTATTCAGCCAGAGCAACCGCGATTTCTGCGGCCAGGCGCGCATTGTTTTCGACAAGCGCGATGTTCGTCTTGAGGCTGCGGCCTTCGGTGATGTCGAAGATCGTGCTGAGCAGATAAGGCGTAACCGCCTTGCCGGTTATTTCATCCCGTTCGGCGCTGTCGAGGGCGCGCTTGATATAGATTTCCATCTCTTCGCGCGGGATCTCGTCAGCTTCCGGAACCGGATTGGCGATCAGCATGCCGCCATCGATGCCGAGCTGCTCGCGGGTGGACTGGAAGTTTGCGATTGCGGCGGGGCTGTTCAGCGTCAGCGGGCTCGCCAGACCGGAGGAACGCGACCAGAAGGCCGGGAATTCTGTGCTGTCGTAGGTCACGACCGGAACGCCGCGCGTTTCCAGCACTTCCAGCGTCTTCGGAATATCGAGGATCGCCTTGGCGCCGGCGCAGACGACGATGACGCCGGTGCGGGACAGTTCTTCCAGATCCGCCGAAATATCGAAGCTCTCTTCCGCACCGCGGTGTACGCCGCCGATGCCGCCGGTCGCGAAAACCTTGATGCCGGCCCTGGCGGCCGCAATCATCGTGGCGGCGACGGTGGTCGCGCCGGTGCGGCGCTCGGCGATCGCAAAGGCGATATCGGCGCGCGAGACCTTCATCGCACCTTCCGTCTTGGCCAATGCCTCCAGCTCTTCCGGCTCAAGGCCGATATGCAGGGTGCCATGAATGACGGCGATGGTCGCCGGAACAGCGCCTTCCTGCCGGATGATCTCCTCGACGCTGCGGGCCATCTCGATATTGCCGGGGTAAGGCATGCCGTGGGTGATGATGGTCGATTCCAGGGCGACGATCGGTGCACCGCGCAGCTTGGCGGCGGCGACTTCCTTCGAATAGGAGATCGGGAGCAGGGGCGAGATAGGCTGGGTCATTGTCGTTTCCAATTCACTGAAACAGTATACGCGTTTTGAGCAGGCTTCATGACAGAGTTTCGGCCTTGGGAACAAGGGCCAACATCACCTTCAAAAGCTCCGGAGAGAGATTTTCTGCCGTTGCATAGGGGGACTGGACGGTGATTGCCGCCGCTGCCGCTCCATGACGGACAGCTTCTGCGAGATCATAGCCGGCCATCAGCGCCGAAAGAACGCCGGAAGCAAGCGAATCTCCCGCACCGGTGACATCCGCCACCTCTTCGATGACAGGCGGCTGCAGGCTGATGACGGTATCGCGAGAAAAGGCAATCAGCGGGCGCTTGCCGTGGGTGATGACGCCGTTGCGCAGGCCGAGCGCGCGCAAAGCGCTCACCCATTCGCGCGGATCCTCCGGACGGATT
>JBCNPI010000547.1:0-2638 GCA_039593415.1 Rhizobium sp.
CCTCGGTGGTCAGGCCGACGACCCATTTGCGGAAATAGAGATTGCCGAAAATGGAATAGCGGCCCGGCACGACACGAGGCAGCAGCACCCATCTGAGCGCCACGACGACAGCCATGGACACGACGATGAGCAGGAAAGCGGCCGGCCAAGAGAGCGCGGCGATCATTCCCCAGGACAAAGGCTCGTCGGTGCCCGGCGCGTACATCTGCTGGACGGCAGTGAAAAGATAAAAAGCCGGGAAGATCGGCAGAAGGCCGACGACGAGGCTGAGATTGTAGGCGACGAAATAGGCGGCGAACTGGAATACGCGCCCGACAGCTCCAAGCTCCGGATGAGCGGGCATATCCTCATGTTCCACATGACCCGTCTCGTGTGCCGGCGAGCCGTCCCAGCGGGTGTGGGCTTCGACGTGCGTACCGGCGGCAATCGCCGTCAGATCACCGATGACGGCACCGTCGCCGATCTTGACGTTATGGCCGATGACGGAGCCGTTGCCGATCTGCACGCCTTCGCCGATGTCGATCGTGCCGACATGGATCTGGTTGCCGATGACTTCGACATTGGCAAGCTTCAGCTTGACGCCGAGGCTGGACCGCGCGCCAACGCTCACCAGGTCAATCGCGCCTTCCTCGAATTCGTCGATCATCGCATCCTTGCCGACCTTGGCGCCAAGCGCACGCATATAGACGCGCATGAGCGGCGAACCTTTAAGGAATTTGGGTGCGGTGAGCTGAACGATGCGCTGCATCAGCCAGATGCGGAAATAATATGTGCCCCATAGCGGATAGACGCCGGGGCGCGTGCGGCCGATGACGAGCCATTTGAGGGCAACGACGAGCAGCTTCTCGCCGAGGTTGAGGCCGAGATAGACGCTGCCGAGAATGAGAATCTCATTCCAGAGCGAGGCGCCGTCATCGATCAGCAGGATCGAGGCGAGCAGCAGGCCAATCCATTGCAGAGTCGCGATTGCCACGATGAAAGGCAATACCACGGCCTGGGCCAGTCCGCAGAGGAAGCGCCGGCGCCAGGGCGCCGGCTCGAAATTCTTCCGCTCCTGCAGCCCGGAGGCGCGCTCCGTGCGCTGCTCCAGGATGGCCGCGATGCCCCGCAGGGTGCGGCCGGCATAGACGTCACGCAGGGCGATACCCGCAAGCTGCGGGATCTTGCGGACTTCGGAAACAAACCGAGCCGCCAGCATGGAATGGCCGCCGAGCTCGGTGAAGAAATCAGCTTCGAAATTGATGGAACGCAGGCGAAGCGCTTCGATCGCCGCCTTCAGCAACTGCGCTTCGGTCCATGTACGCGGCGGCTCCTGCATCTGGGCCGAGTGATCGGCCGCCAGCGGGATCGCAGCGAGCGTCTTCCTGTCGATCTTGCCGGAAGGTAGTCGCGGCAGCGACACATGGCTGTGCCAGGCTGCGGGCACCATATAGGGCGGCAGCTTGGCGGCAAGCACGGCGCGCGCTTTGTCGCGATCGAAATTGCTGCCGGTCGTCACGACATGCGCAACCAGCATTTCGTCGCCGTCCGGCGGCCGATGCACGACCACGGAGGCAGCTTTCACGTCCGCAAGCTCGCCGACTAAGATCTCGATCTCGCCAAGTTCGATGCGGTATCCGCGTATCTTCACCTGATCATCGATGCGGCCGAGGAAATGGAGCTCGCCCTCGTCGTCCATCAATACGGCATCGCCGCTGTGATAGAGTACCGGATCGCCATTGGCCGCGAAGGGATTGGCGATGAACTTGGCAGAGGTCAGGTGCGGCAGGTTTCTGTATCCTGCGGCAACACCCGGCCCGCCGATCAGCAGCTCGCCGGTATCGCCGCGCGGAACAAGCTGCAGGTTTTCGTCAACGACATAGGCCGTCGTGTTGGCGATCGGGCAGCCGATCGTGATCGGCCGCGAAGGGTCGAGTTCGGCATAGGTCGCCACGACCGTCGTCTCGGTGGGGCCGTAGGTATTAATCAAGCGCCGGCCGGGTTTGGAGAAGCGGCTGACGATCGCCGGAGGGCATGCTTCGCCGCCGACGATGATGACGCGCAGGCTTTTGACATCGCGTTCCAGCATGGTGAGCAGGGTCGGCACCGTGTCGATGACCGTGATCTGTTCCGCTTCCAGCACGTCGGCGAACCTGTCGAGCTCCGCCATGACAGCCGATGTCGCCACCTTCAGGGTCGCGCCGACCAGATAAGGAACGAATATTTCTTCCAGCGAAAGATCGAAGGCGACCGAAGCCTGCTGAAGTACGATATCCGATTCGACCATGCCGAGAACATCGTTGCCCGCTCTCAGATAGTGGCAGATGTTTCCATGCGTGATCACGATCCCTTTCGGCTTGCCGGTGGAGCCGGAGGTATAGATGGCATAGGCGGGATCGCGGTTCGTCGCGGCGCGCGGAGCGATACCATCGTCATCCTCGGCAAGCAGCCCCTTGAGAATAAGCGTCTGACCGTCGAAGGCGGGCGCGGCGGCGGCTTTCTCGTCATGTGTCAGCAGCCATTTGGCACCACAATCGGCAAGGCTCACCGCGACGCGGTCGGCAGGGGCGGCGGCATCGAAGGGGATGTAGGCGGCGCCTGCCTTGAGGATTGCAAGAAGCGCGACATGAAGCTCAAGAGAACGCTGGAACCACAGGCC
>JBCNPI010000548.1:0-2627 GCA_039593415.1 Rhizobium sp.
CGACAGCCTGTTCGATCGGCGCGCAGAAGCGGTCAAGCTCGGCCTTGGTTTCCGATTCGGTCGGCTCGATCATCAGCGTGCCGGCAACCGGCCAGCTCATGGTCGGCGCGTGGAAGCCGCAATCGATCAAGCGCTTGGCGATATCGTCTACTGTCACGCTGGCGCTTGCGGCTAGCGGGCGGGTATCGATGATGCACTCATGTGCAACACGTCCGGCCTTGGACTTATAGAGCACGTCATAGGCGCCTTTCAGCCGCGCGGCGATATAGTTGGCGTTAAGGATCGCCACCTTCGTCGCCTGTGTCAGGCCTTCGCCGCCCATCATCAGGCAGTAGCTCCAGGAGATCGGCAGGATCGAGGCCGAACCGAAGGCCGCCGCCGATACGGCGCCACTGCGGCCGTCCGTTTCGGGATGGCCGGGCAGGTGGGGCGCCAGATGTGCCTTGACGCCGATCGGCCCCATGCCGGGGCCGCCGCCGCCATGCGGGATGCAGAAGGTCTTGTGCAGGTTCAGATGGCTGACATCGGAACCGATATCGCCCGGACGCGACAGCCCGACCATGGCGTTCATGTTGGCGCCATCGAGATAGACCTGACCACCATGCTTGTGCACGAGATCGCAAATCTCCTTCACCGTCTCCTCGAAAACGCCGTGCGTCGAAGGATAGGTGATCATGCAGCAGGAGAGGCTATCGGCGTACTGTTCAGTCTTGGCGCGGAAATCGGCCATGTCGATATCGCCGTCGTCGCTGACCTTGACGACCACGACTTTCATGCCCGCCATCTGTGCCGAGGCTGGGTTGGTGCCGTGCGCGGAGGTCGGGATGAGGCAGATGTCGCGGTGACCCTGGCCATTGGCAATGTGGTAGTTGCGGATGGTCAGGAGGCCGGCATATTCGCCCTGCGCGCCGGAGTTCGGCTGCATGGAGAAGGTGTCATAGCCGGTGATGGCGCAGAGCTTGTCCGTCAGATCGTCGATCATTTCGCGGTAGCCGAGCGCTTGGTCGGCCGGCACGAAAGGATGGATGTCGGAGAATTCCGGCCATGTGATCGGCAGCATTTCCGCCGTCGCGTTCAGTTTCATTGTGCAGGAGCCGAGCGGGATCATCGAACGGTCGAGCGCCAAGTCGCGATCGGAGAGACGACGGATGTAGCGCGTCATCTCGCTTTCGGCTCGGTTCATGTGGAAGATCGGATGCGCCAGGTATTCGCTGGTGCGCAGCAGGGTCTTCGGCAGACGGTAGGACGGCTCGAAATCGGCAATGCGGAAATTGCCGCCGAAGGCGCGCCAGACAGCCTCCACGGTCGCGGGGCGGGTCCGTTCGTCGAGGCTGATGCCGATCTTCGTTTCGCCGACCTTGCGCAGGTTCACGCTTTCCGCAACGGCTGCGCGCAGGATGAGGCCCTGCATATGGCCGACTTCGACCGTGATCGTGTCGAAAAAGCTCTCCGGTTCGACGGTGTAGCCGAGCTTTTCCAGACCCTTGGCCATCAGGACGGCTTTCTGGTGGACCTGCTGGGCAATGGCCTTAAGGCCCTGCGGACCGTGGAAGACCGCATACATGGAGGCCATGACGGCGAGCAGCACCTGGGCGGTGCAGATGTTCGACGTCGCCTTTTCGCGGCGGATATGCTGTTCGCGGGTCTGCAGCGATAGGCGATAGGCACGATTGCCGCGTGCATCGATGGAAACACCGACGAGGCGGCCGGGCATGGAGCGCTTGTAATCGTCCTTGACGGCCATGTAGGCTGCATGGGGGCCGCCGTAGCCAACCGGAACGCCGAAGCGCTGTGAGGAGCCGATGGCAATATCCGCGCCCATTTCGCCTGGGGATTTCAGCAGGGTCAATGCCAGGAGATCAGCTGCCATGACGGCGATGGCGCCGGTCTGGTGCAGGCGTGAGATCAGGCCGCTGAAGTCGTTGATATGACCATGCGTGCCCGGATACTGGAAGACCGCGCCGAACACGTCGACCGGATCGAGATCGGTAAAGGGATTGCCGACGATCACAGTCCAGCCGAGCGGCTCGGCGCGGGTCCTGATCAATGCGATGGTCTGCGGATGGCAGGCGGCATCGACGAAGAAGGCCTTCGCCTTGGACTTGGCGACACGCTCCGCCATCGCCATGCCTTCGGCCGCAGCGGTTGCTTCATCGAGCAAAGAGGCGTTGGCGACATCGAGACCGGTGAGGTCGCTGATCATTGTCTGGTAGTTCAGGAGAGCCTCGAGGCGACCCTGGCTGATTTCCGGCTGGTAGGGCGTATAGGCCGTATACCAGGCCGGATTTTCCAAGATGTTGCGCTGGATGACCGGCGGCGTGATGGTTCCGTAATAACCTTGGCCAATGAGCGAGACGAGAACCTTGTTCTTGTTGGCGGTCTCGCGCAGCCTGTCGAGCGCCTCGCGCTCCGTCATTGGAGCGTCCCAGGCGAGTGGTGCCTTCTGGCGGATCGCCGGCGGCAGCGTCGCATCGATCAGCCCGTCAAGGTTCTTGTAACCGATCACCTTGAGCATATCGGCCATCTCGGAAGGAGACGGGCCGATATGGCGGCGATTGGCGAAATCGTATGGCTGGTAGTCGGTGAATGTGAATTCCGTAGGCGTCGTCATTATCCGATCAGCTCCT
>JBCNPI010000549.1:0-2615 GCA_039593415.1 Rhizobium sp.
CGATAGAGCCGGTGGGCGGACCGGCTATGAAGCGGCGTTCGCTGACGCCGAACCCCTCGAGACGATGACCGAGGGGATTTTGCCGCCCAGGCATCCGCCGGGCGATGCGCTTAGCCCGGACGGCTGCCAGCGCAACGTTTTCAATCGGCAGTCACCGTATCGCTGTCAGACGGAGCCGAGGTTTCGGTTTTCTTTTCCAGCGCATCACGGACTTCCGCGATTTTTCCTGTGTTTGTTCCGACGCCGAGAATGCTCTTTGCTTCAGCAAGCGTCCGGTCCGTCACTGGCTTGTTCGAGAGTTGCGCCAGTGCCGAACGCAGGGCGCTGTCGCTGAGGGCCGGATCGGTCGGCACGGCCGTCGTTCCATATTGTATTTCGAACTCTGCATATGCCTTCACATAGGCAGCGAGCGCCGCCATCTTGGGATCCTTCGAGTTCAGGTAGGCGTGATAGTCTCTCCTGAGCGAGCTGAGCCTGCCTTCGCCGGGCTTTGAGGCGTGCGTCTTCGCGCTTGCACTATGTGATTTGGAATGCTTGTCGGAATCCTGCGTCGTCGCTGTAGTCGTGGACTTACCACTTGTATCATCGCCAGACTTTTCATGGCTGTCATGGTCGGATTTTCCCTCGCCATGGCCGCCGCCATTGCCGTTGCCGCCATTTCCGCCCTTGGCGAAAGCTGTCTGCATGAGACCGATGGCGGCTCCTCCGACGGGAACGACGGCCAGTACGAGGCCAAGGCTTGCAGTACCGATGATAGAACGGATTTTCATGTGCATTTCCTTTAGAAAACGTCCGTCGCCTGCGGCAGCGGCGGTATCCAGCAAATCATTGCACACTACAATATTGCCAAAATCTCAGGTTTCTACACCGGTTGGACCTATGCCTTTGGCGCTAGGACCATGGTCTGATTGATGGGGCGCGTTAGTCCCTTAAATTGCGCGGTGCTGGCAGCAATACCATCTGCGGATGGCGTGGGTGGCGGTGCAGAGCTGAAACAGTTGACACTCTCTCCTGCTGAGATAGCTATGAGGGGTTGGGAGATCCGTGCTTATTATGCCGATTCTGCGAGCGAACAGTAAATATAAGCTATCTCTGGCAGGTCTTATCGAACGCTGGAACTCGCAATCCTTGACCAGGCAATTCCTGCTCGCTGGCGGTTTCGTCGCGATCTGTGCGATGCTTGTTGTCGGCTCTTTTGTCGCCGGCCTGATCGAAAATGCCGTGACACGTAATTCCGCGGCGACGACTGCCCTTTACGTCGACAGTGTCATTGCCCCGCTTCTGCCCGACATGCAAACCACCCAGGTTCTCGACGACACGGTAACGCGGGCTCTCGACGAGACACTCGGCCAGGGCGCGCTTGGCGCGCGGCTGCTTTCGTTTCGCTTGTGGCGGGGCGACGGGACGATTCTCTATTCCAACAGCAAGGATCTTTCCGGTAAACGGTTTCCGCTCTCGGACAGTCTCAAGACGGCTTTTTCCGGCCGAATGGTCGCCAAATTCAACCGGATCGATGATGTCGAAAGCGTTGCCGAGCGCAATAGCGGCAAGCCGCTCCTCGAGATCTACAATCCGGTGCTGCAGCCCTGGTCTGGCAAGGTCGTCGCCGTCTCTGAGTTTTACGAGGTTGCCAACGATTTTGAATGGAGCCTCACCCAGGCCCGCCTGTTGAGCTGGCTCGTGGTCGCCTTGTTTACGCTGACCTTCTTCGCCCTTTTGTCGATCATCGTCATGCGTGGCAGCCGCACCATCGACAATCAGCGCAAGGCACTCAACGGCCGCATCGGCGAACTGTCGGCGCTTCTTCTGCAGAACGAGGCGTTGCGCGCGCGCGTTCAACGCGCAACCCAGCGCGCAGCCGCGCTCAACGAGAGCTATCTGCGCCGCATCGGCGCCGACCTGCATGACGGTCCCGCCCAACTGGTTGCTTATGCCGCCTTGCGACTGGACAGTCAGACCCTCGTCAGTCCGACTGCCTCGCCGGACGAGCGCGAGGCATCGCTGCACACCATCAAGACCAGCCTTGACGACGCCATGACGGAAATCAGGGGAATCTGCAGCGGGTTGATGCTGCCGCACATTGAGACGGATAATTTGACTGATCTCTTGAAGCGTGCAATCCGCGCCCACGAGCGGCGCACCGGCGTTACCGTCGCGCTCGCCGTGGGCACGACACCGGCGGATCTTTCCACCTCCGCAAAGATATGCGTTTATCGTTTTGTCCAGGAAGCCCTGAACAACGGCTATCGTCATGCCGGCGGGATCGGGCAAAAAGTCGCGCAATCCTTCGAAGATGGCCAGGTCGTGATCGAGGTTTCCGATGGCGGGCCGGGATTCGATCCAAAAAACGTCGGTCCGCAAAAGCTCGGCCTTGCCGGCCTCAGAGATCGGGTCGAAAGCCTTGGCGGTACTTTTCAGCTTTTATCATCTAGTCGGGGAACCACCGTACGCATGTCCCTGAACATCGAGGAAATGGAGCAGGCATGACAGCGGAAATCAGTTTGGCAGTCGTAGACGACCACCCTCTCTTCAGAGAGGGCGTCATCAGAAGCCTCACCGAAATGGATGGGTTCAGCATCGTCGGCGAAGGCAGCAGCAAGGAGGATGCGCTGCGC
>JBCNPI010000055.1:0-23157 GCA_039593415.1 Rhizobium sp.
AGCAATACGCGCGCTGCAGGGCTTTGGTTTTTCCGGGCGAAGAGGATTTCGGGATCGTGCCGGTTGAAGCAATGGCGAGCGGCCGGCCCGTTATTGCCTTCAATCGCGGAGGCGCAACCGAAACGGTGGTTGCCGAAAAGACGGGAGTGTTCTTCGATGCACAAACGGTCGACGCCATGATCGAGGCTGTCGAGCGTCTCGATCGCATGGATCTCCGTCCGGGCGATGCCGTCGCGCGTGCGGCAGAATTCAGAACCGAAATCTTCATGAGAAAGTTTGCATCCTTCGTCAACAGATCGACCGGTGAGCAGCCTAAAGTCGTTCACGGCTACGGTGTTGCCGCAAGAGCGGCGCAACGAGGCGCTTCTTTCGTCGAACAGGAGTGGTAGGCCATGGAGCCGAACAGGTCAGTACGCAGTGGAACGAGCCGCGACAATACGGCTCAGAAACATTATCGGCGTTCCAGGCATCGGTGGCTTGCCCTGGGTACGATAGCTCTGGCTTTCGTGCTGGGCATGTCGAGCGCCTATGCGGATGACTATATTCTCGGCCCTCAGGACAAGCTGCGCATTCGAGTATACGAATGGCGGCCGATGGCCGGCTCCGCGGTGGAGTGGGAGCCGTTGACCGGCGAGTTCGTCATCTCTGCCTCCGGTAACCTGTCGCTTCCCATCATAGGGGTTGTCCCGGCAGCTGGCATGACTTCGGAGCAGGTGGCCGAAAGCATCGGCGAACGGCTAAAGACCCAGGTCGGCATGCAGAAGCGCCCCAATGCATCGGTGGAGGTGGCGCAATACCGGCCGTTCTTTCTGACCGGACTGGTGACGAAGCCGGGGCGTTATGATTATAGCCCAGGCCTTACGGTCATTCAGGCGCTCAGCATGGCCGGAGGTACGTTCGGGGTCACCGACCCGACGCTTGTCGGCCTGCAGCGGGAGGCCGTGGTCGCCCGAGGCGACCTTCGTTCTTTGGATGTCGAACGACTCAGCCTTCTGGCGCGTCAGGCGCGTCTGGACGCGGTCATCGATAACAAGCCCGCGATCAGCTTTCCGCCAGAGCTGATGCATCATGCAGACGATCCGCTTATCGCCCGCATGATGCATGAGGAGCAGGATTTGTTCGATACGCGCCAGCGCTCCCTGCGCAACGAGATCGACGCGCTCAATCAGGCGAAGCTGCTTGCCAGCAATCAGATCGAGGCACTCACCTCCAAGGCCGCCTCGCTTGCAAAGCAGATAGAGCTCGCCAACAAGGATGTCGGTACGGTCAACAAGCTGATCTCGCAAGGGCTGACGGTGTCGTCGCGTGAACTCAATGCCAACCAGAACCTGGCGCAGCTCGAAAGCCAGAACCTTGATGTCGCACTCGCCAATCTCAAGGCACGACAGGACATTGCAAAGGCGGATGGCGACATTGCCGATGTCAGCAATCGCTACCGTACGCAGGCATTGACCGAGGCGGCGGATGTGCGCGATCGCCTTGCGGCAAACAGGGAAAAGGCGGCAACGACACAGGCGCTGCTCGATAATATTCAAGCGCGTGCTCCGGCTGCCGCAGCAAGTCTTGCAAGCGAAGATTCGCGGCGGACGCTCAAGACGACGATCGATCGCATGGTTGACGGCACATTGCACAGCATAGCCGCAAGCGACAATGATCCGATCGCGCCGGGAGACGTCATTCGCGTGGAAGACGAGAAGCCGCAAGCGCTGACACAGACGACGGACAGCGGCGTAAGCCCGGCTTTGTCTCCCTGACTGGGAGTTGGTTCTCTGCGGATTCGGGCAATTGCACGAGCCACACAAGCATGAAATGCTTGAGGGACGGTTTTCGCATCAGGCGCGTATCTTGCGCGGCTGCTGTTCGCCTCAAGGTAGTGGCGCTGGCCCGCATGTCAGTCTTTCCTGGAAAATTGAGCGTATAACTGCGTAAGTTAGGAATATTCGGCTTGTCCCAGAGGCTCAGATCACGGATACTACTGCTCGGTATTGTTCTTGATTGAAGATGAACTACTCGGAGCTAGGCGTTTGATGGCTTGGGGTCTCATTATCTCATTCGTGGTCGGGGCCTTTTGCGCCCTGAGGGTACCAATTTTGCTTTTTACGATAATCGTCCTGATTGTGATGGTCGGTTACGCATTCGCCAATATCGGCTCGGCGAGCTCTGCACTCGACATCGCCGTATGGTCCTTCATTCTGGCTGCCGTGCTCGAGGCCGGTTATATTTTTCCCCGCCTGCTGCTTTACATCATCTACGTAAAGGTGCTGGGGCGGGATATAGGCAGGTCGAAGTTCAAGAATGGTTCGGACCTTTTTGCCCGCAACCTGTTTCAAGCCCATTCGGATGGAAGGCTTTCTCCGAAGGCTGAGCGTGCAAGCGTCGACAAAGCCCGCTCAGGAATACAAGACTGAAAGCAAGATCGGTCGGATCGTCCGGTCATTCGTTTTCGCAGCGCCGATCGGGTCTCGATCAGGATTCAGGCGCTATAATTTTATCCTGTTTTTCGCTTCTGAGCTTCCGAGAAACATACCAGCCATCCCATTGCGAAAATTGCGGGAATACCCGCCTGTATCCTTTATTCTCCAGAAGCGTTTGGATTGCCGCTTCGGTCTTGGGATTGTTCTCCACGGAAATGAGCTGAAATTCCCGGCTGAAACTGTAGGCGGAAAGTATATCCAGCTCGCTGCCCTCTGTGTCTATCGAAATGTAGTCGATGACGGCTGGTGCATCATAGGTATCGAGCAGATCGTCCAGCGATATGGTTTCAACCCTGATCTGTCTTCCCTGACTGCGAACGCCGGAAAAATGATCTCCTTGGGAAAAATCGGCAATCGAGCTCAATTCCGGGTCGGTTTCATCCGTAGCAATGAAATTGACCGTCGCGCCGGAGCTGGATGACACGCATCGGTGGTCGATCGAGGCGGATCTATTGGCGGCCAGATCCGAATGCCAGATCGGGTTGGGTTCGGCGAGTATCCCGCGCCAGCCGAACTTCTTTTCAAGAAGCCAGCTATTGCTGTTCTTGAAACCGTTGGTCGAGCCGAATTCCACGAAAAATCCGTCTCTTTTCTCCGCCAGTTCAAAACATACCCAGAGATCCTGCATGATCTGAGCGTGCGACCAGCTTCGTCTGGCCAGACAGTAGCCGATAAACCTGGCGTTTTCGTCCAGTATGATGTCGGATATTTCAGCCCTGTTAAGGCGAATGGCATTGAAGATAATTCTCTGTAGACTTCTATTCTTATGAAATCTGCCAAATGCAGATGAAAGTCCAGACAATATGAACTTCTTGGCGTCAAACATTTTGGCTACCCAGATATTTCGATAGTTCAAGTTAGCGCATCCTTCCTGCCTTACCAATCGATATTTGTAATCTTGGGCGTCTGCACTCAATCTTCAGTCGTGAGGTCTGCCGGTGCGATCTTCGTTGGCTTGGCAATGCTCCATTTGGTCCGAGCGCCAAGTCATCGAAACTCTTCCGACTGCAAAATAAAGGGCATGGAACGAAACGCTGCCGGCATTGTTCTCACATGAGAAAATTGTCGCGATGAGTTGCTTGCGGGAGGAGGCCTTGCCGATTTCTGTAGATAGCATGACCTTGGATCCGAGCTGGCTCGATATTGCCTTGCGTCTGTTACTGGTGATCGCCGCCGGTGCCATGATCGGCATTAATCGCGAGGTAGGTGGCCACGCGGCCGGTTTTCGCACGACGATTCTGGTTGGGCTTGCCGCATGTTTGACAATGATCCAGGCCAACCTCCTGCTGTCGACTTTGGGTAAGGCACAGCAATCATTCGCCTCAATGGATGTGCTGCGCTTTCCGCTCGGCGTGCTGACCGGGGTGGGTTTCATCGGCGGTGGCGCCATTCTCAAGCGCGGTGATCTCATCACCGGTGTCACGACAGCGGCGACCTTATGGATCATGACGGCCATTGGACTTTGTATCGGCGGCGGCCAGCTGGTCGTGGGTTCGCTCGGCGCCGTTATCGCCTTTGTCGTGCTATCCCCTTTCAAACAGTTCGACCGGCTGATGTCACACCGGCAAAAGGCTCGCTTCGTGATCGAACTTTCCGGCGAAGCCGTTAGCGCCGCCGGCATGCTGGCGGCGCTGGAGCCGCGTGGATATCTTTTCTCGTTTATCGCCAAGACGACCGCCCCTGACGAGACTATGTCGCATATCACTTACGATGTGCGCTGGAAGCACGCCGGACGCGATGGCGGTGAGCAGCTGCTCACCTCTCTTCAGGAACACCACAAGATCGTTTCCTTCGAGATGCTGACGGCGGGGGCGTAGCCACCGACGTCAAGGTCGGAACATTCGTGAGCGGTGGCGGTTTGTCTCTTGACAGGCATGAGATAAGATTATGGGAGAAAACGATGATTGAGACCAAGACCACCAAAGCGGTACGGGATTCTCCGGATCACGGCGATATCCGCACCCTTCAAGCCCTCGATCAGGCCGCCGGCGGTTCAGGAGATATCGCGCCCGAGCATGGAACTGACGATGCCCGCTGCGAAGATTCGCGCGAATGTGATTTGCAGCGCCAGCACATAGCCGAAGAGATTGAGTTCAGGATATCGCATTCCGGAACAGTCTCTCGGCTGGGCGATGCTGGCGAAGGGGGGATGGCCGCGGACCATGCTGAGGGCGATCAAGCCCCGAAGCAGGAGAGAACGGACGCGGAAATTCGCAGAGAAATTGAAGGCTGGCTGAAGGCCGATCAGCTGCTTGATGAGGCGAGCATCTTTGTCAGTGTCAGTCGTGGGCGCGTCATGATCGAAGGATCTGTCGAAAATCACGAAGCCAAGCAGCGCGCGGAGGCAATCTCTCGACAGGCGCGCGGCATTGTTGGGCATGACAGCAATCTTGCTGTCCGCAAGCCATAGACCCCGCCTGCCGGATGCGAACGCTGTTCCTCGTCATCTTCGGTCTGATGGTCGCGTCTATCCTGGGGATCCTCGTGATCAAGCCATTTACGTCGAGTAATGGTCGAGACCCCGGCGCTGTCGCGCATGGCCCCATTCAGCAGCCGGAGCCGAAGCCCTGACGATAGCTCTCATTTGCTCGGTTGCTGATTATTGCCTTGTTCCGGCTGCGTCTCGCCCGGTTTGATGATGGGGGTGTTGCCGACATCTGGAGCCGGCTTTTCCATCTTGCTGTCGCCAACGGCCGGTGGCTTAAGGACGCTGCCGCAGTCCGACAGCTTTTTGCTGGGATCGTCCGGCGCCGCTTGCCCATCGTTGGTCTTGTTCTCCGCCTGCCGATCTGTGTCGGTCGCCTTGCAGCGATCGTCCTGCGGCTGCTGCTGTGCCGATGCAAGATTTGACGACATGACCACTGCTATTACCGCAGTCAGGAAGATGCGACCGTATCCGGCCACTGTCCAGCTACTTGAACGACCCTTTCGATCAGAGCTGGGTCGAAATGATGGTGTCCATGCCGATGGAACCTTCGACGACACCGCGTTCGCGATATTCCTTGCCATTGTCCACCTCGATGACGGTATAGAGTTTCTCGTTGCGGAAGACGCTTGCCATCCGAGTCGTCTTGTCCTCCGCGGGGGCGGCACCGATGTCCATGAAATCCAGTTCCGTTTCGGCCGCGACGATGCGAGCGTCGCCGGCGGTTCGAGCAGCAACGAGGATTTCGCCATGAGATCTGGCGTTCAGCCAATTAGGATCATCTTCGGCCGCGATCGGAGCCAGACGATAAAGTTTCAAGGCCTCATCCATCTTTCCATCTCCTTGAACGTTGGAAAGGCTCAGACCGGATGGGTAGGAAGCTCGTCTGCCGTTTCGTTGGCCATGGAGAGAAAGCGGAAAAATCTCCATATTCTTCAGCGCCATCGCGTCCGCTTGGCACGATCTGTAACCTTACGAGGCTAACGTGCGGCGGCGCGCAAGGTTCCGGTTTAGGCCGATTGGACAGAGAATGCGAGGAAATGGAACCATCTCAAGGTATTCCGGTTAGGCCAAGACTACGTTTGCAACGAACGGAGGCTTGCAAATGGCAACCCGGGAACCAAAGAAGCCGCTTTCGGCGACCGAAGCCCGCCAGGGCGCGCGTGGCACCCATCTATCCACTCTCCTCATCATCGCGCTGATTCTGGCCGCAATCGCATGGGTCGGTGCTGAAGTCTGGGGCCGCTATATGGAGCCGCATAAATCTCAAAATCCAGCACCGGCAATCAGCTCATCCGCCGGGCAACCACAGGGCGGCACGGTCGACAATACCCCGCCTGCTGGCCAATCGGCGCAGCCCGCGCCGACCGATCGCACGGATAACAATCAGCATGGCATAAAGAGTACGCCCGCCCAGCCGAGCCGCGAGGGAATACAAAACTAGGCAATCTCCTTTGCAAAGACACGATCGGTAATTGCCTGCGTGCATGAGGCGCAGGCGCAGGCCGGCAATTTCCACGATATGTGTGCCTATTAACGGACTTTATCCGACGCGGCGGCCGTCGATCGCTTCGTCTTTGTCGATATCTTGTGCATCACCCTCGGATCGGGGTGCTTCGGCCGCTTTCGGTCGAAGCTTTGCAAGTACCTCCTTGCCGTCGACGGATGCTCGTGTTCGTTCCATGATCTCGCGCTCCTTGACCGCCTGTTCCCAATGATGCTGGTTGCATCCCCAAGGCCGGCCGGCGGCCTCCCAAATGGCATAGGCCCGTCTGCTGATCCATTCGAACCGCTCATCCGTCATTTTTCCCTCCTTCGTAGCCGTTTCGAACCGCGGGTGGGGGGCAAGGTTCCCCGCGCGGAACAATAATAGGACTCATGGGTTGCATCTTATGTTACGAACTTCACAGGCTCATGAATCCATGACAGCAAGAGGAGGGTCGAATGGCTTTGACGCTGATCAGCAAAGCCTTTGCTGAAAACGAGTCGATACCGAGCAGATACGCGCTGGATGGTGAAAATATATTCCCGCCGCTGGCTTGGGGCGGCACTCCCGAAAAAACACAGAGTTTCGCCTTGATCATCGAGGATCCGGATGCGCCGAGCGGCACATTTTACCATTGTGGCATCGCCAATATTCCGGCGCAATGGGATGGTCTGGCTGAAAGCGTGGATACGATGCAGGAACAGGCACTGCGCTTTTATAAGAATGATTTCGGCAATGCGCGCTATGACGGTCCGAAGCCGCCGAGAGGAGATCCTCCCCATCGCTATATTTTCCGGCTGGCCGCCCTCGATTTACCGAGGGTTACGCTTCCAGAAGCTGTCGGAGCCGAAGCCATGTGGCTGAAGGTGAAGAAACACATGCTGGCCGAGGCAAGCCTTACCGGCACCTATCAATCATAGGCCGAGATCTGCAAGCGGACGCGATCGACGCATGTCGACGCCGGTTGGGTCGACACGAGTTGAAGGGGCGCCGAAATTCGGCGTCGCTGGGATGGCTGCGATGAGCAAGACAGACCATGGCGATACGGGTAAGGACCAACCCCGCACGTTCTCAGCCCAGGATGTGCGCCAAGGCGAAATCATCCTGAAACGGCGGCGGCAGCGCTTGATCTTCATCGCTGGGCTTGCGGCTGCGGTGCTGGTGATCCTGTTGGTGCGCCTTGCCGGATAGACGGGCGCAATTCAGAGAAAACCAGAGGCGGCTCGACTATGGCGGTGAAGCCGACATCGCGGCAAGGGCTACCGAGTGTGGCGGTTCCGTATCGCGCTCGCCTGGTGTCTAGAGCAAATCCAGGAAAACCGCTACGCACTTTTCCTGGAAACGCTCTATCGTTTCCAGCGCCAATCCGTGATTTCAGGCATGTCTTCGCCGTGCTGCCGGACATAGTCGTGATGTTTGATGAGCTTTGCTTTCAGGCCGTTGATGACCTCGGGCACCTTTTCCGTCAGACCTGGAATCCGGTTGATCGCTTCAAGAGCGAGATGATAGCGATCCAGCTCGTTCAGCACGGTCATGTCGAAGGGGGTCGTCGTCGTGCCTTCCTCGAAGAACCCGCGTACATGGAAGTTGTCGTGATTGGTTCGTCGATAGGTCAGCCGATGGACCAGATACGGATAGCCGTGATAGGCGAAGATCACCGGCTTGTCCTTGGTGAAGATCTGATCGAAGGCCTGATCATCGAGACCGTGCGGATGCTGGTTTGGGTCCTGCAGAGCCAAAAGATCGACCACGTTGACCGTGCGGATCTTGAGATCTGGGATCGCCTCATGCAGCAGCATGACGGCGGCAAGCGTCTCCATGGTCGGAACATCGCCGGCGCAAGCCATGACGACATCGGGGGCAATCGTATCGTCTTCGTAGCTTGCCCAATCCCATATGCCGACGCCTGCCTTGCAATGGGCGATCGCCTCGTCCATCGTGAGCCACTGCGATTCCGGCTGCTTGCCGGCGACGATGACGTTGATCCGGTCATAGGTTCTGAGGCAGTGATCGCCGACCCATAACAGAGTATTGGCATCCGGCGGCAGATAGATGCGCACAATATCGGCCTTCTTGTTGGCGACGAGATCGAGGAAGCCGGGGTCCTGGTGGGAGAACCCGTTGTGATCCTGCCGCCAGACATGCGACGTCAAGAGATAGTTCAGTGACGAGATTGGCTTGCGCCATGGCAGTTCGCGCGAGACCTTCAACCATTTGGCGTGTTGATTGAACATGGAATCGATGATGTGGATGAAGGCCTCGTAGCAGGAGAAAAGCCCGTGCCTGCCGGTAAGCAGATAGCCTTCAAGCCAGCCCTGGCATAGATGCTCGCTCAAGACCTCCATGACCCGGCCATCCCGAGCCAGGTGGACATCGTAATCTTCGATCGCCTCCATCCAGACCCGATCCGTGACATCGAAGACACTGCCGAGCCGGTTCGATTCCGTCTCATCGGGACCGAAGATGCGGAAATTCTGATTTGCATCATTCAGCTTCAGCGTGTCGCGCAGATAGTGACCAAGGATTTCGGTCGATTGCACCTGCTTGCTGCCGCGCTCGCCGATCTCGATGGCGTAGTTCTCGATGGACGGAACCGAAAGCTCCTTGCGAAGCAGGCCGCCATTGGCATGAGGATTGGCGCCCATGCGCCGTTTGCCCCGGGGCGCAAGCGCCTGCAGCTCTGCCTTCAGGCGTCCCTCGCGATCGAAGAGATCGTCCGGATCATAGCTGCGCATCCAGTCTTCCAGGATCTTGCGGTGACCCTCGTCGCCGCGGCAATTGGCGACGGGCACCTGATGCGCCCGCCAGAAGCCTTCGACCTTCTTGCCATCGACTTCTTTCGGACCTGTCCAGCCTTTCGGACTGCGCAGCACGATCATCGGCCAGCGGGGCATGCCCTCGGATGATGTTTTTTCGCGAGCAGCCCGCTGTATGCCGCGGATGCGCTCGAACACCTGGTCGAAGGTGGCGGCCATTGCCTGATGCATGAGCGCCGGTTCGTGGCCTTCGACGAAGAAGGCCTCATAGCCATAGCCCGAAAACAGGTTGCGCAGATCCTCATCGCTTGCCCGGCCGAGGATTGTCGGATTGGCAATCTTGTAGCCGTTGAGGTGGAGTATCGGCAGCACCGCGCCGTCGCGCGCCGGATTGAGGAATTTATTGGAATGCCAGCCTGCCGCCAGCGGCCCGGTTTCCGCCTCGCCATCGCCGACGACGCAGGCAACGACAAGATCGGGATTGTCGAAGGCGGCTCCAAAGGCGTGAACGAGCGCATAGCCGAGCTCGCCGCCCTCGTGGATGGATCCGGGCGTCTCAGGCGCTGCATGGCTTGGAATGCCGCCGGGGAAGGAAAACTGCTTGAACAGCCTTTGCATCCCCTCCGTCGTGTCGGAAATATCGGGATAGATTTCGCTATAGGTGCCCTCGAGATAGGTGTTGGCAACCATGCCGGGGCCGCCATGGCCCGGGCCGCATATGTAGACGATGTCGAGATCGCCCGCCTTGATGATGCGGTTGAGATGCGCGTAGATAAAGTTCAGCCCCGGCGTCGTGCCCCAGTGGCCGAGCAGCCTCGGTTTGATGTGCTCGGGCTTCAGCGGTTCGCGCAGCAGCGGATTGTCCATCAGATAGATCTGGCCGACCGACAGATAATTGGCGGCCCTCCAGTAGCGGTCGATCAGAGCGAGTTCTTCGGGCGAAAGCGGCGTGGCGACTACATTCATTTCCGTCTCCTCGTTTTCGTCACATGATGAGTGCTGCAGCCTCGTCGGCGATCACCTGCTCCTCATCGGTCGGAATGACAAATAGCTTGGCATCGCTGGATGCCGCGTTGATCGAGGTCAAATTGCGGTTGTTCGCATTCTCGTCGATTTCGATGCCCAGCCATTGCAACCTTTGTGCAACGCGGGCTCTGATCTGCGGCTGGTTTTCGCCGATGCCGGCCGTAAAGACGATCGCATCAAGGCCGCCGAGCGTCGCACATAATCGGCCGATTTCGCCTGATATGCGCAGACAGAACAGATCTATGGCCTCTGCCGCCTCCGGGCTGCGGTCATCAAGCAGAACCCTGGTATCGCCGCTGATGCCGGAAACACCGAGCAGGCCGCATTCGTGATAGAGAAAATCCTCCATCGTCTCGGGCTGCTGCATGCCGCTCCTCATGAGATAGAGCAGCGCTCCGGGGTCGAGCCAGCCGGGACGCGTCGCCATCGGTATCCCGTCCAATGCGGAAAAACCCATGCTTGTGTCCCGGCTGATGCCATCCCCCATGGCGCACAGACTGGCGCCACTGCCGAGATGGCATGCGATGACCTTGCCTCTGGCAGCCACCGGGTCGATCTTGCGAAGCCGGGAGGCGATGTATTTGTAGGAAAGACCGTGAAAGCCGTAGCGGCGCACGCCATCGTCGTGCATCCTGCGTGGGATGGCCAGTCGCCGCACGAGCTCAGATTGCGACGAATGAAATGCCGTGTCGAACGAAGCGACTTGCCGGACATCCGGCTTGAGGGTTGCGATCGATCGGATGACCCGCAAGGCTTGAGGCTGGTGCAATGGGGCAAGCGGAATAAGCGCCTCGATCTGGCCGATCCTGGCGTTATTGAGCAGTGCGGCCTCATGGAACGTCATGCCGCCATGGACGACGCGGTGAGCGACTGCACTTAATCTACCTGGAAGATGAGCGAGCATGTGATCCAGGGTTTCGGCTATGACGGAAACGAAATTCGTGTCGTTGTCGCCCTTGACCGGCTTCTCATAGTGAGCCTGGCCGACGGAATAGCGAAGCGTCAGCGGTGTCTGATCGAAATCGATCTTTCCGCGACCGACATTGCTTGCCTGCGCACCCTTCAACTCGAATATCCCGATCTTCAGGGTCGAGGATCCGGCATTGAATGTCAGGAGGACATCGTCGGTCATGTCAGCCTCGGAAGTAGGGATGGACGACCAGAAGCTAGTGCATTCGCCTGCGAGGGCAACCGTAAAAGTGGCTTGCGTGGCTCTTTGCCGCTATGGCACTCTGTCATCACTCGCCGCCAAGATCGGCAGCGAAAGGGCGCGCGGCTCTCGGCAGTGATCGGTGCATGAAGGGATGGTTGTCGTACTGCCACCGTTTCACTTTGCCTCGGCGCGATCCCATTGTCTTCATGGAGGAGATACCGATCAGTCCGGCGCAATCTACGAATATTACCTTGGCGCGATATTATCGCGCTTCGACTGCGAAAGCCGGTTTGTTTGTAGCATTCGTCAGTGGGCCAATTTGGCTTCTGATCGATGCGCTGCCGATGATTTTGTTGGAAAGGACGACCTCAAAGCAGGGCTCTTCCACCCGCGGCAGTCACAGCGCCGTTATTTTTGGAAACCAGAATGCAAGCAATACATGCAATTCTTTCTCTGAGATAGAGTGCCGAACGGCGACAGTCTTCGATCAGCTGGTGAGGGCCTTCAATGCCTTGCGATGGAAATGACATATCCCGGTCACGGACAATCGGTTCGCGCGACTTCATGCATCTGCGGGAATTGTTCGATCGTTCGTTCAAGGCCGCTCGCATCGGGGTATGGGAATGCCGCTTGCCCGACCAGACGCTCAGCTGGACGGATACGGTCTATGAACTCTTTGATCTTGCGCCGCAAACGCCGCTCACGCGGGAAGAGATCCTGAAACTCTACACGCCGGAGACACGCCGCAGGCTTGACGAGGTCCGTGAGAGGGCAATTCATACGGGCGAAGGTTTCAGCCTGGATGCGCAGATAATTACCGCAAGCGGCAACCGCCGGTGGATAAGAATAACCGCTTGCGTCGAAGTCGTGAACGGGGCGGCGACGAGAATATTCGGCATGAAACAGGACATCACTGCCGAAAAGACCATGGTCGAGCAGCTTCGCCAATTGGCCGAGCACGACATTCTTACCGGGCTAACGTCCCGCACCCGATTCGAAACTTTTTTCAACGAAGTATGCGCAAATGAAGGGCCGACGGCCAGAGCTCTGCTCCTGGTGGATCTCGACGGTTTCAAGTCCGTCAATGACGCGCTTGGGCACCAGGCGGGCGATGACTGCCTCAAAGCCGCAGGACGCAGGCTTTCGCAGGCCGTCCCCAAGGCCAACATGATCGCTCGGATCGGTGGCGACGAATTTGCCGTGATCCACGAGTGTCCTTCGACTGACCATCTTGCGAGAATTGCCGGCCGGGTCGTCAGGGGATTGAACTGGACAGTCTCCACACCGTTGAAGACCATTCGCATTGCGACCTCCGTCGGCGCCGCCATAATCGTCCCCGGCCATTCTCCCAAGGACATATTTGCGAAGGCGGATCGCGGCCTCTACGAGGTGAAGTCATCGGGAAAGAACGGTTTCCGGATCGTATCGCCCACATTGTCTGCGTTCGAAGACGCCCGCTAGCCCGAGCCTGGCCGTTTCATTGCCCGCTGCGGCCCGTCACGGACCACAGCCCTGTCGCCGGCCTCGCATCTTTATTTAAGAACGCGAACGACAACGCGTTGTCCGATGGCCAGGGGCGCATCGCGTTCCACGGCGACGCCGAAGGATAAATGTGCGTCTCTCATCATGTCCGATGCATGGACAGATGTCATGCCGCGGTAACAACAATCTGCCGATATGGCGTCTGGTCTCCGCAAGCTCTCCAGTAAATGTCCACGTAATGTCCACGCAATCATGATGAATTTGAAAGATCTGTGATGTCTATCACTTTACCGATGCAGTTGGACACGAACATGGAAACGCGGGACGATTCCGATCTACTCAAGCTTCTTAGGGGAGTTCTTCGTGATGGCGTCTATGAGATTTCCGATTTTGAGGATGTTGATCTTGCGACGACAAGATTGTTGGCTCAAGCACTCAATCTCGGTTTGATCAGAGATGATAGCGTAGGCCGGGAGAACGGTGCGCGCTATGTACTTACGAATGACGGCCGCCGCGCGCTTGGTTTGCAAATAGACTGGTGGATGCCGGAGGATTTGCGGGGAAAGCTCCCTGCCGTTGCTGAAACGGCGCGCCAGGCGCCGAGCGGCGGAGCACGCCGACATCTGTCAGCGATTGTTACGACGGCTTTCATGCGGCGAAGCCGAACCTTGCGCGCCGTCCTTCAATACACGCCGATAGTCTGCCTGATCGCTCTGGTGTGCGGTATCATCCTCGTCATCTGGGCCGGCGTGCGCATGATTTCCTATTGATTTCAATAGATTGCCGTAGCTGGTGGATTGTTGCCGCTGAAAATTCCCTTCGAAGCGAGCAATAAGCCCTTTGTCACCGATGACGCTGTTGAGGAGCAGAAGACAGATCGCTCAATAGCGGCGCGGTTTGATACGCGCAGCATCCGGGTCCGCCAGGCTCATTTCCCGGCGCACTCAACGGCGCGGTGAATGGCAAGGCTGCCGAAATCAGGATCGACGGAAGTTTGGGCCAACGCTCGCGGGAGCGTTGGCATTTGTCTTGGTATCGGACTATTTCACGGCAGCCTTCTGCCCGCCTGCCTGCAGATCCGCCTCATCGGCAACAATTGCGGCCGCTTCGTTCAGGAGGGCGTCCTTCGCGTTCTTGCGTGCCTTTTCAAGGGCAATGTCGGCGCTCAGGCTGCGCTCATTGGCCTGAAGACCGTCGTCTTCGCCGGTGTCCACGCCATCATTGACCTGTCCGCGTGACTTGAGGCGATTTGCCTGGGCGGTCATCTCATTGCGGCGCTCGGTTTCATTGAGCGAGATGACCCGCTTCTCGCGTTGCACCTTCAACGCCTCGACATCATCCACGAAACGTTGGAAGTCAGGATCCTTCTGCACCCGAAGATCGTGGCGGCTTTGCAGCTGCGGCAGCAAGGCCTTAACATCGCCGAGAGGCTTATACTTGGCGGACTTGACCTGGGTCCACGGCAGAGCGTTATCATAGCTCGACTCGCCGAAGGTCTTGAGATCCGAAAGACCAGGCAGGACGAGGTCGGGCGTCACGCCGCGCAACTGCGTCGTACCGCCATTGATGCGGAAAAACTGAGCAACCGTCAATTTCAGCTCGCCAAATTTCGGCTTGGGATTATGAGCCACCTGATCCAGATTGACGACGGTTTGCACCGTGCCCTTGCCAAAGCTGGGTTCGCCGACAATTACGCCCCGGCCGTAATCTTGAATTGCCGCGGCGAAAATTTCGGAAGCCGACGCGGAGCCGCGGTTGATCAGCACGCCAACCGGGCCGGTCCAGGCAGGCGCAGAAAGATCGTCGTTTTCCACTTCCACTTCACCGTTTGCATTGCGCTGCTGAACGACGGGACCCTTGCCGACAAATAGGCCGGTCATGTCGATCGCTTCGGACAGCGAACCGCCACCATTGTTGCGTAAGTCGATCAAAACACCGTCGACTTTGTCCTGGTTCAGTTCGCCAATAAGCTTGGCGACATCGCGGCTGGCGCTTCGGTAATCCTTGTCGCCCTTTCGCCTCGCTTCGAAGTCCTCATAGAAGGCCGGCAGGGTGATCACGCCGATCTTGCGGGTGGCATCGCCATCCTTCACCTGCAGGATCGTCTTCTTGGCTGCCTGCTTGTCGAGGCTGATCTTGTCGCGCACCAGGCTGATGATGTGATGCTTGCCATCCGGTCCGGCATCTGCCGGCAGGATATCGAGGCGCACGACGGAGCCCTTGGCACCGCGGATCATCTGAACGATTTCGTCGAGGCGCGTTCCCACGACTTCCTTTATCGGGCCGTTTTCACCTTGGCCAACGCCGGTGATGCGATCGCCGACCGCAAGCTTGCCGGATAGCTGCGCCGGGCCGCCGGCAACAAGTTCGCGGATCGTCGTATAGTCATCCCTTTCCTGCAGCACCGCGCCGATACCAACCAGCGAAAGCTTCATCGAAATATCGAATTCGGCCGAGGCGGTTGCGCCGAAATAGTCTGTGTGCGGATCGACCGATGTCGTATAGGCGTCCATGAACGTCTGGAAAACATCGTCGCTCTTGTATTTGTAGGCGCGCTCCAGGGAGTTTTCATAGCGCTTGTCGAGCGTATCGCGAATGGAGGCATCGTCCTTG
Source organism: Rhizobium sp. (assembly GCA_039593415.1). Classification (GTDB taxonomy): domain Bacteria; phylum Pseudomonadota; class Alphaproteobacteria; order Rhizobiales; family Rhizobiaceae; genus Rhizobium. Next base: position 15,416 of record JBCNPI010000055.1, read on the forward strand.
CCCGCAAGCTTCAAGCGCAGCCAGTCGTTCTTGACGCGCTTGCGCCACAGGTCATTGCTTTCCGCTTCAGACTGCGGCCATGGCTCCTTGTCTCGGACCAGGGGATAGTCTTCCTGCACGCCGAAGTCGAATTTCTGGCTAAGCAGGCTGCGCGCATAGCTCATGCGCTCGACGACCCGCTGGTCATAAATATTGAAGATGGAAAACGGGATATTCAGGTCTTCCTGGCTGATGGCGTCATCGATCTTGGTGCTGCCGGCCATGAACTTGTCGATGTCCGACTGCAGGAAGATGACGCGATCCGGATCCAGGGATTTGATGAAGCGGTTCATGATCCTGGCCGATAGAACATCGTCCAGCGGAACGGGCTTATAGTGGAAGCGCGCGAGAAATTGCGCTGTCAAATGAGCGGCTTGCGCCTGTTGCGGTAGCGGCGTCAAAACTGGTGGAGCGCCTGCTTCCAGGGCATATGCCGACGGTGCAATTGCCATGAAAAGGCAGAGGAAACCATATTTTATGCGCATCAAGCTTCGACCCGATTCTCAATGTGGAATGTTCAATCTGTCATGTTGGTGGAACAATTATGGTTTTTTGGCAACCAGACGGAGGTGATCTGTCCGAAAAGATTTCTGAAAAGCCTTCGCTCATGGCGCGGGGTTGAGGAAAATCGGTTGCAAAGCCGCCGGCAGCGCCTTCCGAACGGGGCGGCGAGGCCCGTGAGAGGCAATCCGACCGGAACAGCGCAACTGTAAACCCTATCTGCCATCGGTGCCGAACGTCGGGTCTGGCCCATTTATAATTGTAATGAAACAATATACAGATTGACATGATCCATTGTCTCTTTCACGCTGCTGTCATGGACACGCGGTGCGGGAAGAGATGAAAATCCTGTCGGCATTCATTGCAAACCATCGGTGCGTAGCATGACAATGACGGTCACGCTGCAGGAAATCGAAGCAGCGCAGCGGCGCATTGGCGGCCATATCCTGCGTACGCCGCTGATACCTTCGCACGCACTGTCTCAATGTGCGGGCGCTGCGGTATACCTCAAATTGGAAAACCGTCAGCAGACCGGCAGTTTCAAGCTCCGCGGCGCTACCAATGCGCTTCTTTGCCTCGGTGAGGGGGCACGTTCGAGAGGACTGGTGACGGCCTCCACGGGCAATCACGGCAGGGCGGTCGCTCATGCGGCCAGGATGATGGGCGCACGCGCGACGATCTGCCTGTCGGCGCTTGTTCCGGCCAACAAGGTCGAGGCGATCCGAAGCCTTGGAGCTGATATTCGTATAATCGGGCACTCGCAGGACGATGCCATGCGGGAGGTCGAGCGCCTCGCGCGTGACGAGGGCATGTGCTTCATTCCCCCCTTCGACGGTGCCGATGTCATCGCCGGCCAGGGCACGCTCGGGCTCGAGGTTGTCGATGATCTGCCCGAGGTCGCTTTTGTTCTGGTGCCGCTGTCGGGCGGCGGGCTGGCTGCGGGTGTTGCGGCTGCGATCAAGGCGCGCCAACCGGCCGCCAAGGTTATCGGGGTATCGATGGAGCGCGGCGCCGCGATGGCGGCAAGTCTTGCGGCGGGGCGGCCTGTCGATGTGCCGGAGGTGGAGACCCTGGCGGATTCGCTGGGGGGCGGCATCGGCCTCGACAATCGTCTGACCTTTCCGATGTGCCGCGCGCTGCTTGATGACGTGATCCTTCTCAGCGAGGAGGAGATTGCTGCAGGCATTCGCCATGCGGCGAAGGTCGAAGGAGAAACCGTCGAAGGGGCAGGAGCTGTCGGCATAGCAGCTTTGCTTTCAGGCAAGGCCAGACCTGCCGGTCCAACAGTGATCGTCGTTTCGGGAGGCAATATCGATCCGGCGCTCCATCGGACAATCATCGATGACCCCAATGCGGAGGCGGCGCCATGACGCGTGTGCTGATCCTGACCGAGACCGACCTTCGCAGAATTGTCCATCTCGACAATGATGTGGTCAATTGTGTCGAACAGGCTTTTGCAGCGCTGGCGACAAAGGCGGTGGAAATGCCGCCGATCATGCGGCTGGACATCCCCGCGCATCGCGGCGAAGTCGATGTGAAAACGGCCTATGTTCCGGATCTCGACAGTTTCGCGATCAAGGTGAGCCCCGGATTTTTCGATAATCCCTCGCTCGGGCTGCCGAGCACCAACGGGCTGATGATGCTTCTGTCGGCACGCACCGGCCTCGTCGAGGCACTGCTGCTCGACAATGGCTATCTGACGGATGTGCGCACGGCTGCGGCAGGTGCCGTTGCTGCGCGGCACCTTGCGCGTCCGGATGCACGGATTGCCGCAATTTTCGGCGCCGGCATGCAGGCTCGTTTGCAATTGCGAGCCCTTACGCTGGTTCGGCCGATCGAAGCTGCTCGGATTTGGGCGCGCGATCTGGCAAAGGCGGAAAAGCTCGCCCGGGAATTGACGGCGGAACTCGGCTTTCCCGTCACGGCGGAGGCGGATGCCGAGCAAGCCTGCCGTGGTGCCGACGTCATCGTCACCACCACGCCGACTGACAAGCCGATCCTCGATGCCGCTTGGCTGCAGCCCGGCCAGCATCTCACCGCCATGGGCTCCGACGCCGAGCACAAGAACGAGATCGATCCGGCCGCTATTGTTAAGGCCTCGCTTTATGTCGCCGACAGCCTGAAGCAGACGCGGCGGCTGGGCGAGCTTCATCATGCGATCGCCGCGGGACTTGTGAGCGAGACGGCAGATTTCCCCGAACTTGGCGCCATCGTCTCTGGCAAGGCTGCCGGTCGCCCGTCGCGCGAGGCGATCACACTTTGCGATCTGACCGGGACGGGCGTGCAGGATACCGCCATTGCTACGCTTGCCCATCGCCGCGCCACCTCGGCCCGCGCGGGACAGGCGATTGAAACGACAAAAGCATCAGGAGACTAAGCGTGAGCGAACCGACCCTCAATTTCACCCGCGCCGAATATGCCGAGCGGCTCGAAAAGACCCGCCGTGCCATGGAAAAGGCCGGTATCGATCTCGTCATCGTCACCGACCCGTCCAACATGCACTGGCTTACCGGCTATGACGGCTGGTCTTTCTACGTGCATCAATGTGTGCTGGTGCCAGGCGCCGGCGAACCGATCTGGTATGGGCGCGGCCAGGATGCCAATGGTGCCAAGCGCACCGCCTATCTCGCTCACGACAATATCATCGGCTATCCCGATCACTATGTGCAGTCGAACGAGCGCCATCCGATGGATCTGCTCTCGAAGATCATCGAGGAGCGCGGCTGGGCGAACGCTACGATCGCCGTCGAGATGGACAATTATTGGTTCACCGCCGCGGCCTATGCGTCACTCGTCAAGCACCTGCCGAATGCCCGCTTCAAGGATGCGCAGGGGCTCGTCAATTGGCAGCGCGCCGTCAAAAGCCCGACGGAGCTCGACTATATGCGCAAGGCGGGCCGCATCGTCGAAGCCATGCACCGGCGGATCGTCGAGAAGGTCGAGCCGGGTATCCGCAAATCCGATCTCGTCGCCGAAATCTATGATGCCGGCATTCGCGGTGTCGACGGCTTCGGCGGGGATTATGCGGCGATCGTCCCGCTGCTGCCGTCAGGCGCGGATGCATCGGCGCCGCATCTGACCTGGGATGACAAGCCGATGAAGAGCGGCGAGGGCACCTTTTTCGAGATTGCCGGCTGCTATCGCCGCTATCATTGCCCGCTGTCGCGAACCGTCTTCCTCGGCAAGCCGACGCAGGACTTTCTGGATGCCGAGAAGGCGACGCTCGAGGGCATGGAGGCGGGCCTTGCCGCTGCCAAGCCCGGCAATGTCTGCGAAGATATCGCCAACGCCTTCTTCGCTGTTCTGAAGAACTACGGGATCGTCAAGGACAACCGCACGGGCTATCCGATCGGCCTTTCCTATCCGCCGGATTGGGGTGAGCGGACCATGAGCCTTCGCCCCGGCGACCGCACGGAACTCAAGCCCGGCATGACCTTCCACTTCATGACCGGCCTCTGGCTGGAAGACATGGGAATGGAGATCACCGAAAGCATCGTCATCACCGAGACCGGCGTCGAGTGTCTCTCCAATGTTCCGCGGCGGCTGGTCGTGAAGTGATTGCCTGAGATGGACAGCATGAGCATTTCCAAACGACCATCGCCGATCACGCCGACAGTCGATTTCGACCGGGACGGCATCCAGCACGGCCATCTGCGGCTGCCCTGGTCGCGCGACGATTCCGCCTGGGGTTCGATCATGATCCCCATCTGCGTCATCAAAAACGGCGAAGGGCCGACGGCGCTTTTGACCGGTGCCAACCATGGCGACGAATATGAAGGTCCCGTCGCCCTTTTCGATCTGGCCCGGACGCTGAAGGCGGAGGAAATCAATGGGAGGGTCATCATCGTTCCGGCGATGAATTACCCCGCATTTCAGGCGGCTACCCGCACCTCGCCGATCGACAAGGGCAATCTCAATCGCAGCTTTCCCGGCCGGCCCGACGGCAGCGTGACGGAGAAGATCGCTGACTATTTCACCCGCTACCTGCTGCCGCTGGCCGACATCGTGCTGGACTTTCATTCGGGCGGTCGAACGCTTGATTTCCTGCCCTATGCCGCAGCTCACGCTTTGCCGGATAAAGGCCAGGAGAAAGCCTGCTTCGATGCCGTTGCCGCATTCTCCGCTCCCTATTCCATGCGGATGATCGAGATCGATGCCGTCGGCATGTATGACACCGCGGCCGAACAAATGGGCAAGGTTTTTGTCACGACCGAGCTTTCGGGCGGTGGAACCATATCGGCGCGTACGGCTTCCATTGCCAAGCGCGGCGTTTTGAACGTTCTGAAGCACGCCGGGGTCGTCTCCGGCGCGCCGGAAGTCGAAGCGACGCAATGGCTCGATATGCCTTCGTCGGATTGCTTCGTCTTCGCGGAGGCCGACGGGCTCTTCGAGCCGCTCGTAGATCTTGGCGACAGGATTGTGCGGGGGGAGGTCATCGCCCGCATCCATCCGATCGGCCGCACCGGGTCCGCACCCTTGGACTATCGGGCGGCAATGGACGGCATTCTCGCCGCACGTCATTTCCCCGGCCTCATCAAGACCGGCGACTGCCTGGCCGTCGTCGCGACATTGACGGCAGGCCCTTAAATTGCCGCGCCGCGGCAACGCGGCGCGGATCGCAACCCGCTACGGCAAAGAACCGGAAAACCGGACAGCCGATGGCGGAATCCAACCACAGAGGAGTGAACCATGAGAACGAATCTTTATCGCAGCCTTGCCGCCATGGGTCTGACCATCGGTCTCGCCGCATCCGCCCACGCCGCCAGCCTCGAGCAGATCAAGCAGGATGGCTATATTCGTGGCGCCAGCGCCAATGAAGTTCCCTACAGCTTCATGGATGAAAGCGGCGCCGCCAAGGGCATCGGACCGGATGTTGCCGCCGCCGTGTTGAAGTCGATGGGTGTCAAGGACGTCGAATGGACAGTGACGCCGTTCGGCTCGCTGATCCCCGGCCTGAAGGCCAAGCGTTTCGATTTCGTCGCTGCCGAGCAGAACATCTTGCCGGAGCGCTGCAAGCAGGTGCAGTTCACCACGCCGAATTCAAGCTATGGCGAGGGACTGCTGGTGCCGAAGGGCAATCCGAAGAATCTGCATTCCTATGAGGACATCAAGAAGGACCCGTCACTCAAGGTCGCGATCGTATCGGGTGCCGACCAGCTCGACTTCTTCCATGGTCTCGGCATTCCGGAATCCCAGATCGTCATGATCCAGGCGAATGCAGATGCGCTATCGACGATCCAGACCGGCCGGGCCGACGCCTATGCGGCGACCGAACTGACCGTCGCCAAGCTCGTTCAGGGCAGCACGAATGTCGAGCATGCTGAACCCTTTACCGATCCGGTCATCAACGGAAAATCTGTCAGAAGCTATGGCGGTTTCGATTTCCGGCCCGAGGACAAGGAGCTCTACAAGGCTTTCAACACCGCGCTTGAAGCCTTCAAGAAGACGGATGACTATAAGAAGATCCTGATGTCCTATGGTCTGAGCGCCGAAAGCGTCGAGGCAGCACGCACGAAGAGCACCGAAGATCTGTGCGCGGGCAAGTGAGCCTATCGACAGCTAGGAACGACTTGGCGGCCGTCCCGAGATCAGCCGTCAAGCCGTTCGGCCCCTTCCATTCTGGAAAGGAGGTGACCGGGACATGAGCTGGACACATTATCTGCCGGCGCTGCTGAAAGGCGCGGAGGTGACGGCGCTTATCGCCATCGCCTCCATGTTCCTTGGTGCCCTCCTCGCCTTCGCGGCTGGCCTTGCGCGCTTTGCCGGAGGGCGCCTGCTGTCCGCAATCGCGATCGTCTATATCGAGATCTTTCGCGGCACATCGCTTCTGGTGCAGCTCTTCTGGCTCTATTACGCGCTACCTCTGATCGGGATCTCCTTCGATCCGATCACGACAGGGATTGCTGGCCTCGCGCTCAACATCGGCGCCTATGGCGCAGAGGTGGTGCGCGGTGCGCTGCAGGCGGTTCCCGATACACAGCATGAGGCGGCACGCGCCCTGAATTTCGGGCAGGGACAGACGCTCTTCCATATCGTCCTGCCCCAGGCAGTGGTGGAGATGATGCCGGCCTTCGGCAATCTAGCCGTCCAGAACCTGAAGGATACGGCATTGGTGTCACTGATCTCGATCAGCGATCTGACCTTCCAGGCGCAACAGCTGCGCAATATCACGCTCGACAGCGTGACGATCTATTCGCTGACGCTCATCGGATATTTCTTCATGGCCCTCATTCTCGTTGCCTTCATGCGCTGGCTGGAGACGATCCTTCGCCGCGGCGTTGCTTTCCCGGGGAGGGCGCCGGTATGATGTATGGCTTCACCTGGGATACCTCGACGACGCTCTCCTTCGCGCTATCGATCCTACCGATCCTCGGTATCGGCCTGATCGTCACGCTGGAGGCAGCAGCGGCCGGTTTCGCGATCGCGCTCGTTCTCGGCCTCGTCTTCGCCTTGCTGAGGCGCAGCCGCTTTGTCGCGATCTCGTGGCCGACGGCCTTCGTCATCGAGTTCCTGCGCGACACGCCGCTGCTCGTGCAGCTCTTTTTCCTCTATTACGTCCTGCCGATCTACGGCATCACGTTGCCGGCCTTCCTGACCGGAGCGCTGGCGCTCGGGCTGCAATATTCGGCCTATACGTCGGAAGTCTATCGTGGCGGTCTCGATGCCGTGCCGCGCGGGCAATGGGAAGCTGCAACGGCGCTCAATCTGAGCCACGGCCGCACTTATTGGGATATCATCATCCCGCAGGCGATCCCCCGCATCATACCGGCCATGGGCAACTATCTGGTCTCCATGCTCAAGGAGACGCCGGTGCTCTCCGTCGTCACCGTCGTCGATATGCTCAACCTCGCCAATCTCATCGGGGATCGGACGTTCGAGTATCTGGTGCCGCTTTCTCTCGTCGGCCTGATCTTCCTCATCCTCACGCTCGTCTGCTCGGCGGCCATTCATTGGCTCGAAAAGGCGTTGCCGAAAAACGGAATTGCTCTGAGATGACGCAACCACTGATCCGCTTTCAAGATGTCACCAAGCGATACGGCCACCTGACCGTGCTCGACAATTTCTGCTTCGATGTCGCGCCCGGCGAAAAGGTGACGCTGATCGGCCCTTCCGGTTCGGGAAAATCGACGGTCCTGCGCATCCTGATGACGCTCGAGCCCTTCCAGGAAGGCACCTTGCACCTGGCCGGCATGTCCTATCAT
>JBCNPI010000550.1:0-2601 GCA_039593415.1 Rhizobium sp.
GGTGAGGCCGGTGCCGAAGCCGATGATGATGCCCCAGCAGAGCAGCAGCTGCCAGACCTGCGTCATGAAGAGCGAGCCGATGAAGCCGACGCCGATGGTCGCCAATGCGAAGACGATGACCTTGCGAACGCCGAAATGGTTCATGAAGGCGGCGGCAAAGGGACCCATGAGGCCGAACAGCACGAGGCGGACGGCAAGCGCCGACGAAATGGAGGAGGTGCTCCAGCCGAACTCGTCCTCCAGCGGCTTGATGAGCACGCCGGGCGCGCCCATGGCGCCGGCCGTGACCAGCATGGTGAGGAAAGTGGCGGCGACGACGACCCATCCGTAATGGATGTTGCGCCGGGCGAGCGTCGAAGCGAGAGCGGTGGAAACCATGAGGTGCGTTCCAATCAGTTTGGGTATCTTGGCGTCAGGATCGGGGCTTGCGGAAGCGCTTGATCGCGGACGCTTGGGGGTAGCGTATCCGCTTCTAGCACCCTGCCGTTCTCCCGGCTTGAACGTTTGTGTAAAGGCATTTACATGATTGCTATCATATTTGTTGCATATTGATGATGGTCATCATATAAATTGTCAATACAGATTTATTGATGTTCTGATGGAGTTTTTTGATGAGAGTGAGCCGGGAGAAATTCGCCGAGAATCGCGAGAAGATCCTTGCTGTCGCGGGCGAGCTTTTTCGCGAGAAGGGTTTCGCCGGCATCGGCGTCGCCGAGATCATGAAGGCGGCGGGGCTCACGCATGGCGGCTTCTATGGCCATTTCGATTCGAAGGACGAGCTTGCCTGCGAGGCGAGCAAGGCGCTGGTGGCCCGTTCGCTCGAGCGCTGGAAAGAGGTCGCGTCAAGCTCGCCGGATCAGCCGCTGGAAGCGCTGCTCGCCCATTATCTCTCACATCGCAATGTCGTCGAGCATGCGACCGGCTGCGTTTTCGCTGCGCTGACGCAGGAGGTCAGCCGCCATGGCCCCGAGATGCAGTCCACCTTCACCGGCGGGCTGATGGGGCTGGTCGAGGTGCTTGAAGAGATTGTGCCTGGCGAAACGCCGGAGGAGCGCCGGCGCAAGGCCTTTGCCAGCCTTTCGGCCATGGTCGGTGCCGTCATCCTGGCACGCGCGATGGACAATTCCGAACTGTCGCAGGAGTTTCTGTCAGCGACCCGGCAGGAGCTGTCGCCGCCCGCCGGGTAACGAAAACGGTTGATCTAGTCTCGGAACGCGAGCAGCCCGTTCGCCTCGACGATCTCCTTGAACTTACCGTCGGGTGCGGCGGCGAGCAGCTTTTCACGCAGAGCTGCTTCGAAATCGGCGGTCTTGTCGCCCAGCGCCTGCGGCGAGGTCGACGACATCGAGAAAACGCGGCCGACGATCTCCTCGATATCCCGCGCATATTCCGAGACGATGCCGATGCGCTCGAGATTGCGGAAGGGCGAGGCAAGCAGCATGACTTCATGCGGCGACCATTCCTTGCTCTTGCGCAGCTGCCGGTCCGCATGGCGTTCGGGTGAATAGATCTCTGCCAGCGGTTCGAGGATCTCGCGCCAATCCGGCTCTGCCAGGATGCTCTTGTCGTGGAACAGAACCACGGCTCCGCCCGGCTCGATCAATCCGTCCAGCGCTTCGAGCGTTGCCCGCCTGTCCATCCAGTGGAAGGAGCGGCCCATGACGCAGAGGTGCAGCTTGCCGATATCTGGCCCGAGGTCGTAGGAAGAGCCCTGACGGATATTGATATCGACGCCGGCCATCTTTGCGCCGAGCGCGGCTTCAGCGAGCATTTCCGGCTCCGGGTCCATGGCCGTAACGGCCGCGCCCTGCAGCCGTGCGAAAGCGATCCCCAGCTGGCCGGGGCCGCAGCCGAGATCCAGCACATGGCCGCCGGGCTTCAGGCCGCTGCGCTCGGCGACACGGGTGATCAGCCTGTCCGGATAGGGGATGCGATAGCGCAGGTAATAGGCTGCGGTCGATTGAAAGCGGCGCGCTTCGAAGGGAACCGTGATCATTGGATATCATCCTCGGGGGTAAGGAACCTCGATTTGTTAAGCCTCAACTGTGACCGGCTCGTGAAGTCATTTTTGCGCGATTTGTGGCGGGCGCGATATCGCTTCGGAGCTTGGGATTGCCCCTCACTTCCTTCTCCCCTCGGGGAGAAGGTGCCGATAGGCGGATGAGGGGGTGCCCGCCAAGAGTACGAAAATCCATGAATTCAAATGACCAGCCCCTTCCCCCTCATCCGACCCTTCGGGCCACCTTCTCCCCGAGGGGAGAAGGAGCTTGCGGCGTCGACGTGCCTCATCTGCATTGCTCCACTGCAAGCGGGGGAGAGGGGTTAAGGGCAAGGCGAGCAGATGCGACTTCATCAGCCTCATCCAGCCACAAATCCCCGATCACTTGAACCCGGCAACCCCATGCGGAACGTAAGGGCTCTCCAGCGCCTCGATTTCCTCGGGCGTCAGTTTGACCTCCAGCGACGCGACGGCATCGGTGATGTGGCCGGGCTTGGAGGCGCCGATGATCGGGGCGGTGACGGCGCTCTTCTGCAGGATCCAGGCGGTTGCGACCTGCGCGCGCGGGATGCCGCGCGCCTTGGCGACAGCGCCGACGGCAT
>JBCNPI010000551.1:0-2507 GCA_039593415.1 Rhizobium sp.
GAGAAATGGTGCATCACTGTAGTTCCGCAGGAAAACCGCCTTCGCTCCATCACAGACGATAACCCAAGTCTTAGAAACGATTTTGAACCTGTTCATATCGCAACCCCCCTATATCTTTCTCTTTTCAGGCGAACGGGCATCCCGATTTGGCCTGGGCAACGGCACTCTGCAGAACGCCGATGGCTGCGAGACCTGCAGCGCCGCAGGGACGAAGACCAGCGTGGCGCAGATAGTGCTCGTCCATGTTACACCGACAATTGCCGTAACGCCGACCACCCAGGGTGACATGGCAAGCCATGCAGCCAATCCTACCCGCTCCCATTCGAGTACCTGTCGATCCCGCATATTCGTACCGGACAGCAGCATCAAACCCGTCAGAGCAAAGTTCACCGATGATACGGCCAGGTCAGGCAAATCGGGGTAAAGAAGAAGCAGGGTGACCGATGCAACGATGAGGACGGCGCCGATCGTGTCGGTGGCATAATCACTTGGATTTTGATTTCGCATGTTGGCCTCCTATACTTTTCTTGCTGCGAGCCTATTGCGTCCCGACGTTTTCACATTACGTCCGATCAATTCTACGAGAGATTGCACATGATCGGTCAGGGCATGGACATGGCAACGCCGATGTAGGGATCTATCCAGGTGAGGTTATCGGTGACAGCCTTCACGCCGGGCACGTTTTCGGCAAGCACTTTGGCAGCCAAGCGCTCACGTTCGTCGAAAATTGAGCCGGAAAGCTCTGCTACGCCATCCTTGACACTCACACGGATAAAGCCGTTCTGGCTCCAGCTTCTCTTGCCGAGTTCGGCAATGATGACAGCTTCGATCTCCGCATCGCTGTACGGCTTAATCTTGTCGGCAAGGATGCCTGCAAGAGCGCGCAAGAGGTCGGAACGCGTGACGATGCCGACCAGTTTTTCGCCATCCACCACCGGCAACCGCTTGATGCCGTCGCGCTCCATCATCTCGACGGCTTCTCCGGCCGAGACATTCGGAGAGATCGTCCGTACTGGCGAAGTCATGACCTCTTCGACTTTCCTGCCGTAGGCATGCACATATTCATCCGCGAGCCGGCCCGGACTTACGAAGAATTCCAGAAAGGCCGAGCGTTGGCGCTCCGTGTTGAGCTCACCCCTCCGCAGGAAATCTCCCTCGCTGACGATGCCGACAACCGCGCCGCTCTCGCCGATGACGGGAAGCCCGCTTATGTGATTATCCAGCAGCAGTTTCGCAGCATCCATAATCGATGAGGACGCCTTCACAGTTATCGGTGCGGGCGTCATGATATCCTGGATAAGCATGGTCATCTCCCTTGAGTTGACGTCGAGGAAAGCCAGGCGTGGATCGGCTTTCGATAAAGCAACGCATTAATGAATAGCGCGGATGGCAAGGATGGGGGTTGATCGATGTCAAATACCAAAATCAAAGTCTGGCTGCGATCGCTTCTCGGGCGAGATTGAGAAACCGACAGAGGGATAGGGAAAGATCACTTTCCATGGTGGCCAAGCATCTCGACTTTACCGAGCCATTCCTTCCGTCTTTCCGGGCCGGCCTGGTCGATCATCCCGAAGAATGTCTGGCGAACCGGTCGAATTCCCGCGAAATTCAAGATGCCGCGCCGCAAGGCGTTCGTGCCGTGGGCGCCAAAGCAGAAGCGGTAGATGGGAACCGGCATGCCCATGGTGACGATGATACGTGCGGTGCAGCCCCGAAGCAGCTTTTTGGCAATACCGCTTTCTCCATATTGAAAAGCGATCCCGGGCCGGAATACCTGTTCCAGAAAAGCCTTCAGAAGGGCCGGCATCGTGCCTAGCCACAGCGGGAAAACAAAAACGATATGTTCCGCCCATTGGATAGCTTCGCTTGCGGGGATAAGAGATTCGGGTATCGGGCCATTTTCAAACGCTTCGCGTGAGCGAAGTAATGGAAAATCCAACAGGGAAATATCCAGCCTGCGCAGCAAAAAGCCTGCTTCAGCGGCTCCTGCCGCATAGGAGTCGGCGAAAGCTCCGCAAAGATGGCCGTCATGGCCGCCGGGATGCGCCTCGATAATGAGTATATGCCGTGACAAGTTGGAGCCTCCTGCATTTCGAAGAAGAGCATCATGATCACGGGCTGCCTCCTACCGACCTTCCGCGATCGGGCCGGCCTGATCACAGCCTGTTCTTCGCTTGTCATCATCATCAATCCAGCTGATGGGGCTTTGATCTATCGCAATCCCATAGCGCCCGCAGAATGGCGGCCAAGGCAATTTTCTGGAGCGGCATCCGCGCGAGCATCCGTTCCCGGCCTACGGCTCGCCGAGCTGCGGACGCCGCCCCGTAGAGCGCGGCAGCATCGCGCATATCGAACTCGGCTCAGCATTTCGACTGAATCGGTGAGCAAAAGCGATGCTCGTGCGGAAATTTGCTCCACCTGCGCCAAATGCCCGCCATTTCCGTGAGGTTTGAGCAGGATCAATGCCGTCCGTCGCCTCCAATTGCATGCTCTTCACGGCCAGAGGA
>JBCNPI010000552.1:0-2589 GCA_039593415.1 Rhizobium sp.
AGAGGAAGGTCACCATCGTCTGGGTCGAGTTGAACGGGCCGCCGCCGGTGAGCGGCATGATCATGTCGAAAAGCTGCAGCGATCCGACGACGGCGAAGAAGACGGAAAGACGCAGCGTCGAACCGAGCAGCGGCAGCGTCACATAGCGGAACTTCTGCCAGCCGGTGGCGCCGTCGATCTCGGCCGCCTCCAGCACGCTCTTGTCGAGAGATTGCATGCCGGCGATGAACAGCATCATGTGAAAGCCGAAATATTTCCATACGATCACGCCGAGCACGGCGTACATCGCGAGATCCTTGTCGGCGAGCACATAGGGTGTCGGCGTGCCGAGGAAATGCGCGATCGCCGCAAACAGGCCGTAGTCGCCGTCATAGACGAAGCGCCAGATCAGACCTGCGGCCACTTCGGCGAGCACATAGGGCAGGAAGAAGATCAGCCGGAACAGCACGACGCCGCGAAGGCGGTGTGCCAGCATCGTCGCGAGCCAGATGGCAAGCGGCACCTGGACCGCGATGGATACGACGATGATCAGGGCATTGTTCTTCAGCGACGTCAGGAAGGCGCCGTTCTTGAAGAGTACCTGGAAATTGCGCAGGCCGACGAACTCGGTCGGCGGGCCATATCCATTCCAGCGATAAAGGCTGTACCAGGCAGCTTCCCCCATCGGCAGGATGACGAAGATGGTGAAAAGCAGCAGCGCCGGCGGCAGAAACAGCAGGATGACGGGCAGGCGGCCACGCGCGGCTGGCGATTTTCGCTTCGTTGCGGGTCTCGCTCTTGCGACGGAGGGCATGGCGGTCGTGGCGCTGACATCGGTCATGGGCAGTCTCGGCTATTGCAGTTCAAGGAAGAACCGGCGCCGGCACAAGGGAGGGGCCGGCGCCGGATGGCATTAAAGCTGGTCCTGCTCGAAGGCGTCCTGGACCTGCTGCGCGCCATCCTTCGGCGAAATCTGGCCGGAGACGATGCCGACGGCCACATCGTTGACGACGCGGCCGACCGAAGGCCCGAGATCCTGGTCGAAGAAATTCTGATGCCAGGTCGAATGCGCCAGCTGGTCGGCAGCCTCGCGCATCAGCGGCCCCTTCACGCCATCTTCGGCACCGACGGCAACCGGGATGATCATGCCGGCCTGCGCCATGGTACGTTCGTTTTCGGCATTGGTCAGATAGGCGAGGAAATCGAGCGCCTCGGGCGGAGCCTTCTTGGTGACGGCCCAACCGTTCAGGCCACCGAGCGTATCTGTGGGAAGGCCGGCACCGCCGGTTACGGCCGGGAAGGCGAACCGGCCGATATTGTCATCCGCCAGACCTTTGCCGTCGCCGGAATTGGTACGCTGGTTGGCAACCGTATTTTCGAAGCCGAGGATCATCGCAGCCTTGCCGTCGCCGAAGACACCGAGCGCCTGCGGCCAGGTGGTGCCGAGATATCCGGGCTGGAAGGGCTCGAGCTTGCCGAGCGCGGCAAGCTGCTCGCCGGCCTTGATGATCGCCGGATCGTTAAACCCATTGCCCTTGCCGTTCTTGGCGTCGTTGAAGACCTGCTGACCGCCGTCGCGCATCACCAGATAGCTCCAGTAGAAATGGATCGGCCACTTCTCGCCGCCACCGCCGGCGATCGGCGCGATGCCGGCAGCCTTGATCTTCTTGACCGCGGCCAGATAGTCGTCCCAGGTCTTGATGGCACTGGCATCGACGCCGGCCTTGGCGAACAAGGCCCTGTTATAGAAGAAGGAAACCGTGCCGAGCTTGTAGGGCACGGCGCTGACCTTGCCATCGAAGGTCAGCCCCTTGACGGCCGCCTGATTGTAGCTCTTCACCCAGGCGCCATCCTTGGCGTTCATCGCCGCGGTCAGGTCCATCAGCGTGCCCGTCGCTTGCTGCTGCTTGAGCACCCCGCCGCCCCAGCTGAAGAAGAAATCGGGAGCGTCCTTCGATTGCAGGAGCGTCGGCAGCTTCGCCTTGAAGGCTTCATTGGCCAGGAACTGCATCTCGATCTTCGTGCCGGGATGCTTGGCCTCATACTGATCGGCGATCTTGCGCCAGACGGCAACATAGTTCGGATCGGTTTCCAGATGCAGCCATTTGACGACGGTGTCGGCGGCAGCGCCTGTCGCGCCTGCCAGAATAGCCAGCCCGGTCGTGGCAGCAATAGCGGCGATGCGAAGGGCGTGAGCCCCACGTAGATGGATCATGATTTTCTCCTCCCAAGGGAACCAAGAGCCTCAATATTTTTTCCCTTATGCGGAATAATTCAGCGGAGCTTTGCTGAAATGTCAACCGGCATCGCTAAATTTTCGCCAGATCGGCCGCAAAACGGCTTGACATTCAGTGACCGCCATAGGTTATTTAATTCGCACTCCGTTAAAAATACCAGGCCGCAGCCGAGCGGGTCCGTCATTCGGCGCCACTCTCATGAAGACAGCAGATCCCGAGCTTATGCGGGCGATAAACCGCTTCAATGTGCTGGATACGATCCGGCGGGCGGGCTCCATCGCACGTATCGAAATCAGCGACCGCACCCAGCTTTCGACGACGACAGTTTCGGCGATCACGGCCTCGTTGCTGGACGATGGGCTGATCCTGGCCC
>JBCNPI010000553.1:0-2562 GCA_039593415.1 Rhizobium sp.
CCAGTTTCTCTGGGTGTGGAACGACCTTCTGATCGCCATGGTCTTCCTCGGCACCGACAAGGATCACCTCGTGCTCACGGCCGCCCTCAACGCGCTGCTTGGCTCGCGCGGCGGCAACTGGGAAATCCTGACGGCATCGGCTTTCGTCACAATTATTATTCCGCTCCTCGTCTTCTTCGGTCTGCAGCGCTATCTCGTGCGCGGTCTGCTCGCCGGGTCGGTGAAGGGGGGCTGACCCAGAAACATGTATTCACACAGGACCCATTCAGCATGAGCATTGCCCCTCAATCGGCTAAGGAAGTTGACAAGGACTGGTGGCGCGGCGCCGTGATCTATCAGATCTATCCGCGTTCCTACCAGGACTCCAACGGCGACGGCATCGGCGACCTCAAGGGTATCGCCGTCCGCCTGCCGCATGTCGCGTCGCTTGGGGTGGATGCAATCTGGATTTCGCCCTTCTTCACCTCGCCAATGCGCGATTTCGGCTACGACGTCTCCAACTACGAGGATGTCGATCCGATCTTCGGTTCGCTCGCCGATTTCGATGCGATGGTGACGGAAGCCCATCGTCTCGGCATCAAGGTGATGATCGATCTCGTACTGTCGCACAGCTCTGACCGCCATCCCTGGTTCGTCGAGAGCCGCTCGAGCAAGGACAATCCGAAAGCTGACTGGTATGTTTGGGCCGATGCCAAGCCGGACGGCACGCCGCCCAACAACTGGCTGTCGATCTTTGGCGGCTCGGCTTGGGCCTGGGATCCGACCCGCATGCAATATTACATGCACAACTTCCTGACCTCGCAGCCGGATATGAACCTGCACAATCCGGAAGTGCAGGATCGCTTGCTTGATGTTGTCCGTTTCTGGCTCGATCGCGGCGTCGACGGCTTCCGTCTCGATACGATCAACTTCTATTTCCACGATAAGGAACTGCGCGACAACCCGGCGCTCGAGCCTGCGCGCCGTAATGCCTCCACAGCACCGGCCGTCAATCCCTATAACTTTCAGGAGCATCTCTACGACAAGAATCGTCCTGAGAACCTGGCGTTCCTGAAGCGCTTCCGCGCGGTGCTCGACGAATATCCGGCGATTGCCGCCGTCGGCGAAGTCGGTGACAGCCAGCGCGGTCTCGAAATTGTCGGCGAATACACCTCCGGCGGCGACAAGATGCACATGTGCTACGCCTTCGAATTCCTGGCACCGGATGCTCTTTCGCCGGATCGAGTCGAAGAGGTCATGAATGACTTTGACGCCGCAGCCCCGGAAGGCTGGGCCTGCTGGGCCTTCTCCAACCATGACGTTGTGCGTCATGTCAGCCGCTGGGGCAACATGGTTGCCGACCGCGATGCTTTCGCCAAGCTCTATGCGGCGCTGCTGCTGACCCTGCGCGGTTCCGTCTGCCTCTATCAGGGCGAGGAATTGGCACTGACGGAAGCTGATCTTGCCTATCAGGACCTGCAGGACCCATACGGAATCCAGTTCTGGCCGGAGTTCAAGGGCCGCGATGGCTGCCGCACGCCCATGGTCTGGGACAGTCAGGTGGCGCAGGGAGGCTTTTCCACCGTCAAGCCTTGGCTGCCAGTGCCGGTCGAACACATCCTGCGTGCTGTCAGCGTGCAGCAGGGCGATGAAAATTCGGTGCTTGAGCAATACCGCCGCTTCCTCGCCTTCCGCAAGCAGCATCCAGCCTTCGCCAAGGGGGAGATCGCTTTTTCGGAACCCCAGGGCGATGTGCTGATCTATACCCGCACTCACGCCGGCGAAATCATTCTGTGCGCCTTTAACATGAGCCCTGTCGAAGCCACGGCAATCCTGCCTGAAGGTAACTGGCAGGCATTGACGGGACACGGCTTTACCAGCAACAACTACGGCAACAAGATCGATATTCCGGCCTGGGGCGCTTATTTCGCGCGTCTTGCCTGAGCCTTTGGGAGGAGGGAGCATAATGACGGGACTTGTTCTGAAGGATATCAGGAAATCCTACGGCAGCGTGCATGTGCTGCACGGTATCGATCTGGAGATCAACGAGGGCGAATTCATCGTCTTCGTCGGTCCCTCCGGCTGCGGCAAGTCCACCTTGCTCAGGATGATTGCCGGGCTGGAGAGCATCACGGCCGGGGATATGATGATCGCGGGCCAGAAGGTGAATGAGGTTCCGCCGTCGCGGCGCGGCATCGCCATGGTCTTTCAGTCCTATGCGCTCTATCCGCATATGACCGTCTACGACAACATGGCCTTCGGTATGCGTATTGCCGGCGAAAGCAAGCAGGAGATCGACCGTCGCGTGCGTGCGGCGGCAGCGAGCCTTCAGCTCACGCAATATCTGGAGCGTCTGCCGAAGGCGCTTTCGGGCGGTCAGCGCCAGCGCGTCGCCATCGGCCGTGCCATCTGCCGCAACCCGAAAGTCTTCCTGTTCGACGAGCCGCTTTCCAACCTCGATGCTGCCCTGCGCGTTGCCACCCGCATCGAGATCGCCAAGCTTAGCCAATCGATGCCCGAGACGACGATGATCTACGTCACCCACGACCAGGTGGAAGCCATGACGCTGGCCGATCGTATCGT
>JBCNPI010000554.1:0-2560 GCA_039593415.1 Rhizobium sp.
ACGAGCTTCTGCCGGGATCGCAGCCGATTGCCATGGCCTATGCCGGCCATCAGTTCGGCAATTTCGTACCGCAGCTCGGCGATGGCCGCGCAATCCTCCTCGGCGAGGTTAGGGATCGCAACGGCAGGCGCCGAGACATTCAGCTCAAGGGTCCGGGACCGACGCCGTTTTCCCGCCGGGGTGATGGGCGCGCCGCCCTCGGCCCGGTTCTGCGCGAATATATCGTCAGCGAGGCGATGCATGCGCTCGGCATTCCGACGACGCGGGCGCTCGCGGCAGTGACGACCGGAGAACCGGTCTATCGCGAGGAAGTGCTGCCCGGCGCCGTCTTTACGCGCGTGGCGGCGAGCCATATCCGCGTCGGCACCTTCCAATTCTTTGCGGCGCGGGGTGATACGGAGAGCGTACGGACACTGGCGGATCATGTCATTGCCCGGCACTATCCCGAGATCCGAGACCGCAAGAACCCTTATCTCGCACTACTCGAAGCCGTGGCCGACCGGCAAGCCTCGCTGATAGCGCGCTGGCTGCATGTCGGCTTCATCCATGGTGTGATGAACACCGACAACATGACGGTCTCAGGCGAAACGATCGATTTCGGCCCCTGTGCCTTCATGGACGCCTATGATCCGGCAACTGTCTTCTCCTCCATCGACCGCAACGGCCGCTATGCCTATGCCAACCAGCCGGCGATCGGCCAATGGAATCTCGCACGCCTCGGCGAGACGCTTATCCCGCTGATCGACCCGTCCGTCGATACGGCGATCGATCTGGCGAACACGGTCATCAAGGCCTATGGCGAACGCTTCCAGGCCTATTGGCTTGCCGGCATGCGCGCCAAGATCGGGTTTGCGGGCGAAGAGGAAGGTGACCTCGAGCTGATCCAGTCGCTGCTGGCGACGATGCAGCGGCAGGGCGCAGATTTCACGCTCGCCTTCCGCCGGCTTGCAGCTCTTGCCGCAGATGAAGACGTGGCCGATTTTGCCGCCACCTTCAACGATCCCCCATCAGCGATGCCATGGCTCGAACGCTGGCGCGAGCGTCTCAGTCGCGATCCGCAGACGCCGGCAGCGCGCGCGGCCGCGATGAGAAAGGCCAATCCGGCCTTCATCCCCCGCAACCACCGCATCGAGCAGGCCATCGAGGCTGCGGTCGAGGATGACGATTTTTCCTTGTTCGAGGCGTTGCTGAAGGTACTCGCGAGACCGTACGAGGACCAGCCCGGCTTCGCGCCCTATGCCGAACCTCCGCTGCCGGGCGAGCGGGTGCTTCAGACCTTCTGCGGCACCTGAGAACGCCGCGGCACAAGCCCCGGGCAGGCTTGCAGAGTCATCGTCATCTCAACCCGTAGGGAGATATGACGATGAAGGTGCATCACGGTACGCAGAATTATTTCAGCACGCCGATCCGCAGCCAGCAGAGCAGCGACAGCGACGACAGCACGCCTTTCTCGCTGCCGGACGACGGAAGCGGCCAGCAGGACGATTCACCGCGACCTTCCGTTTCGTCCGGTGGCGTCCCCTCTTCCATTTCATCCGGCTTCTGGCTCAGCCAGTTCGGCGAAGCATCCTCTTCGACTTCGAGCTCCACCGATGACCAGTCAGGCTCGAGCGCTTCCGGCAGCAGTTCGGCTGGGTCAAGCGGGAAATCCGATCAGGATATTCTGGACGAATTTGCCAAATGGGCAAACATGACGCCGGCGCAGAAAATCCGCGAACAATATCTCGATGCGCACGGCCTGACGGAAGATTCCTTTAAGTCCTTGTCGGCCGACGACCAGAAGGCGATCAACGACCAGATCGCCAGCGAGATCAAGCAAAAGCTCGGTGCCGGCAATACCGATGGTGACGGCGACCAGGAAACGGACAGCGCGGCCTCGGCACTATCCATGGTCTAGCGCGTGTCGCAGCTTGATCTTACGCATGTCACGCAACATGCCATGGGCAAATTATCAGATCACATGAAGAAGATACGATCCTGATTCCGGTCACGATCGTATTCTTTTGTTTTATTGATTGTATTCCGCTATTGCCCAACCATGCCGACGACGATCTTGCCGATCTCGGCAAACACCGCCTCTACGTCCTTTGCTGGAGCGGTCGCCTCGGCGACGAACGTCGTGACCAGAACAGGACCGCGGTCCGGCGGCCAGATCACGGCGATATCGGCGTAGGAGCCATTGTTGCCCGTACCCGTCTTGTCGCCAACCTTCCATTCCTTCGGCAGGCCGGCGCGCAGCCGATTATTGCCCGTGGTATTGGCAACCAGCCAGTTAACCAGCTGATCCCTCGATGTGTCCGAGAGCGTATTGCCGAGCGTCAGAAGCCCGATACTGTCAAGCATCGCATCGGGGGTCGTCGTGTCGCGAGGGTCGCCCTTGACGGCCTGGTTGACATCCGGCTCGTTGCGATCGAGGCGGGTCTCAGTGTCGCCCGTCGTGCGCAGCCAAGAGGTCAGTGCGGCAGGCCCGCCGAAGCTTTCGAGGAGAAGATTTCCGGCCGTATTGTCGCTCAGCGTGATCGCGGCGCCGCAGAGTTCCCCGACGGTCATGCCATCGGTA
>JBCNPI010000555.1:0-2557 GCA_039593415.1 Rhizobium sp.
CAGATCGCGAAGCCCCGCCTTCAGCCGTTCCAGGCGATCGATATGCAAGGCTTCGGCGAGCAAAGGCTTGGTGGGAAAGAACTGATAGAGCGAGCCGATCGACGAATGCGCCTCGGCCGCAATCTCGGTCATCGTTGCCGCGTCGTAGCCCTTACGCGCAAACACCCTTGCCGCCGCTTCGAGCAGAACGACGACGCGATCATGGCCGCGCTGCCGCTTCGGCGTACGCGTCTTCAATTCTTCACTTGATTTTTGTGAGGTCATCCTCATATTTCCATTGTGAGGATATCCTCATGTTTTTCGGAGCCCCCAGATGTCACTTTACGATCCCCAGACCACCGCTCTTGTTTCCATCGACCTGCAAAACCTCGTTCTCAGCCGCCCGCTCGCGCCCTACTCCGCCCAGCAGATTGTCGCCAATACGGTCGCCATCGCAAACAAGCTGAAAGCCGATGGCGGAACGACCGTGTTCGTCACGGTCGGATTTTCGGCAAACTATGCCGACGCTGTCAATCAGCCGACCGACGAAAGCTTCCCGCTTCCCCCCGGAGGTTTGCCGCCCGCCGCGCTGGAGGCTCCCGCGGAGATAGCGGCGCTGACGCCGGATGTCGCCATCGTCAAACGCCAGTGGAGCGCCTTCTATGGCACGGAACTCGATCTGCAGCTGCGCCGCCGCGGCATCAAAACGCTGATCCTGACGGGCGTCGCCACCAATTTCGGTGTGGAAGGCACCGTACGCGATGCCCATGCGGCAAACTACGCTGTCATCGTTGTCGAAGATGCCGTGACAACCCTTTCACAGGAAATGCAGGATTTCGCCTGCACGAAGGTTCTGCCGCGGCTGTCGCGCATCCGCAAGACGGCGGAAATTCTGGCGAACTGATCCGGCCGAGGCAAAGGTCCATGCGAGGAAAGGCGGCCGACCAGTAGCCGTCCGCGATTGCCGCGGATTCACTTCCATCCTGTTTCAGGATAGTCTCGTGGCAAATCACTTCGGCATCAGCCGACCGCCTTTCAAGGATATGCATGGCTTCACTTCTGGCTCGCGCCTTTCAAACGATCGGCAAACTTTCTCTCGCCACCTCGATCGGGATAGGTCTTGTCGCCGGCGATGCGCTGGCGCAGCAGGCCACCCCTTCGCCCGGAAGCGCCAAGGCGGTCTTCGGAGCCATGATGCTGCCGACGAAGGGACCGCCGCAATCGATCGGCTTCTATGCCAAAGGCTGCCTTGCAGGCGCCGTCGCCCTGCCGGCCGACGGCCCGACCTGGCAGGCCATGCGCCTGTCGCGTAACCGCCGCTGGGGCCGACCGGAGATGATCGGCCTCCTGGAGCGGCTGTCGCGCGATGCGGCCAAGATCGACGGCTGGCCGGGCCTGCTCGTCGGCGACATCTCGCAGCCGCGGGGCGGCCCGATGATCAACGGCCATGCCTCGCATCAGATCGGCCTTGATGCCGATGTCTGGCTGACGCCGATGCCACAGCGCAGGATGACGGTTGAAGAGCGCGAAGCCCTGCCCTTCACCACGATGCTCGCCAAGGACAAGTTCCTGACGATCAACGACAAGGTCTGGACACCGGCACATGCACGCCTGCTGATGCGCGCCGCCAGCTATCCCGAGGTCGAGCGCATCTTCGTCAACCCGGCAATCAAGAAGAAGATGTGCGAGACATGGGCGGGCGACCGCACCAATCTCGGCAAGCTGCGGCCGGAATATGGGCACGACTCGCATTTCCATATCCGCATCCGCTGCCCCGCCGGTTCGGTGGGCTGCACAGGTCAGGCACCGGTCGCGGCCGGCGACGGCTGCGACAAGTCGCTTGCCTGGTGGTTCGGTCCCGAACCGTGGGCCAAGCCGAAGCCCGGCACCAAGCCGCCCCAAAAGCCGCGCGAAGTCATGGTTTCCGATCTGCCTAAAGCCTGCCAGACTGTGCTGGCGACACCCCCGGTTGTTTCCGCGGGCGCCGCTGCCTATGGCGCCAAAGCTGCCGGCGTTTCGGCGGAGACGGACGCGATGCCGGTTTCGGCGGATACGCCGCCGGGTCAGATTCCGCAGCAATAAGTCCTGCATCCGTCCTTGCCGGGGGCGTCTTTCAAAACGCGCCCCCTTGGTATAGAAGGCGGATAAATCGATTGAAAGCATAGGACGGAGCAAAGTTTCATGGCCGGCAGCAAATGCATCGCATTGATCGCGCATGATCAGAAAAAAGATGCGATGGCGGAATTTGCACGGCGCAACGAGGCCGCCCTTGCCGATTGGAATATCGTCGCCACCGGCACGACGGGTGGTCGCGTGCTGGATGCCTGTCCCGACCTCAAGGTCACCCGATTGAAAAGCGGCCCGCTCGGCGGCGATCAGCAGATCGGTGCGCTCATCGCCACCGGCGAGATCGACATGCTTGTCTTCTTCATCGATCCCCTCACCCCTCTCCCGCACGATGTCGACGTGAAGGCATTGACGCGGCTTGCCGTTCTCTACGACATTCCGATGGCGCTCAACGAATCCACCGCCGAGCGGCTGATCAAAACACTGAACCATTAATCCGCCTTGCCGGCGG
>JBCNPI010000056.1:0-23007 GCA_039593415.1 Rhizobium sp.
GCCTATCGTTCGGCCTCCGGCTTCGGCATCCGTCTGGACGGCGGCACCTCCTACACCGGTGCCATCATCACCCGCTATTACGATCCGCTGCTGGTCAAGGTGACGGCCTGGGCACCGAATCCGCAGGAGGCGATCGCCCGCATGGACCGTGCGCTGCGCGAATTCCGTATCCGTGGCGTCGCAACGAACCTGACCTTCCTCGAAGCGATCATCACGCACCCGAAGTTCCGCGACAACAGCTACACGACGCGCTTCATCGACACGACGCCGGAACTGTTCCAGCAGGTCAAGCGCCAGGACCGCGCCACCAAGCTTCTGACCTATCTCGCCGATGTCACCGTCAACGGGCATCCGGAAACGCGCGGCCGCCCTGCGCCATCGCCGAAGGCCTCCGAACCGGTGCTGCCCTATATCGACAGCAGTGTTCCCGACGGCACCAAGCAGCTGCTGGACAAGCTCGGTCCGCAGAAGTTCGCGGAATGGATGCGCAACGAAAAGCGCGTGCTGATGACCGACACGACCATGCGCGACGGCCATCAATCGCTGCTTGCGACCCGCATGCGCACGCACGATATCGCCCGCGTCGCCGGCACCTATGCGCGCGCCCTGCCGCAGCTCCTTTCGCTGGAATGCTGGGGCGGCGCCACCTTCGACGTTTCCATGCGCTTCCTCACGGAAGACCCGTGGGAGCGCCTGTCGCTGATCCGCGAGGGCGCGCCGAACCTGCTTCTGCAGATGCTTTTGCGCGGTGCCAATGGCGTCGGCTACACGAATTATCCCGATAATGTCGTCAAATATTTCGTCCGCCAGGCGGCCAAGGGCGGTGTCGATCTCTTCCGCGTCTTCGACTGCCTGAACTGGGTCGAGAACATGCGCGTGTCGATGGATGCCGTTGCCGAGGAGAACAAGCTCTGCGAGGCGGCGATCTGCTATACGGGCGATATCCTCAATTCCGCCCGGCCGAAATACGATCTGAAATATTATACCGATCTTGCCGTCGAGCTCGAAAAGGCCGGTGCCCATATCATCGCGCTCAAGGATATGGCGGGCTTGCTGAAGCCGGCTGCGGCCAAGGTGCTCTTCAAGGCGCTGCGCGAAGCGACCGGGCTGCCGATCCATTTCCATACGCATGACACGTCGGGCATTGCGGCCGCCACGGTGCTCGCCGCGGTCGATGCCGGCGTCGATGCCGTGGATGCGGCGATGGATGCGCTGTCGGGGAATACCTCGCAGCCCTGCCTCGGCTCGATCGTCGAGGCGCTGAAAGGCTCCGAGCGCGACCCCGGCCTCGATCCCGAATGGATACGCCGCATCTCCTTCTACTGGGAAGCCGTGCGCCATCAGTATGCCGCCTTCGAAAGTGACCTCAAGGGACCGGCCTCGGAAGTCTATCTGCACGAAATGCCCGGTGGGCAGTTCACCAATCTCAAGGAGCAGGCGCGTTCGCTTGGCCTTGAAACCCGCTGGCACCAGGTGGCGCAGGCCTATGCCGACGCCAACCAGATGTTCGGCGATATCGTCAAGGTGACGCCGTCCTCCAAGGTTGTCGGCGACATGGCGCTGATGATGGTGAGCCAGGATCTGACGGTTGCCGATGTCGAGAACCCGGCCAAGGATATCGCCTTCCCGGATTCGGTCGTCTCCATGCTGAAGGGCGATCTCGGCCAGCCGCCGTCGGGTTGGCCGGAAGCGCTGCAGAAGAAGGCGCTGAAGGGCGACAAGCCCTATACCGTTCGTCCCGGCTCGCTGCTTGCCGAAGCCGATCTCGATGCCGAGCGCAAGGTTATCGAGACCAAGCTGGAGCGCAAGATCGACGATTTCGAGTTCGCCTCCTACCTGATGTATCCGAAAGTCTTCACCGACTATGCACTGGCGGCCGACACGTACGGCCCGGTCTCGGTGCTGCCGACGCCGGCCTATTTCTACGGCCTCAAGGAGGGCGACGAGCTCTTTGCGGAAATCGAGAAGGGCAAGACGCTCGTCATCGTCAACCAGGCGATGACGGCGACCGACGAGAAGGGCATGGTGACGGTGTTCTTCGAACTCAATGGCCAGCCGCGCCGTATCAAGGTGCCGGATCGCGCCCATGGCGCTTCCGGCAGCGCCGTCCGCCGCAAGGTCGAAACAGGCAATGCCGCCCATGTCGGCGCGCCGATGCCGGGTGTCATCTCCACGGTCTTCGTTTCGCCCGGCCAGGCGGTCAAGTCTGGCGACGTGCTGCTTTCCATCGAGGCCATGAAGATGGAGACGGCGCTGCACGCTGAGAAGGACGGCACGATTTCCGAGGTGCTGGTGCGCGCCGGCGACCAGATCGACGCCAAGGATCTGCTTGTCGTCTATGGCGCATAAGTCCAAGCGTCGTCGAGATACGAAAGGCGGCCGGATCTGGCCGCCGATCACGAAGCGGTAGCTTTTGTTGCGTGTGTCAGAGGTCGGCGCGGCCGCGACGAGGGCATTCCATAACATTCATGTCGGATATTGTAGCTGGATCCGTGGAGGCGGAGGCATGACGGGAGCGATTTCGTTACGGGCGGCAACGGACGCCGATGTCGACGCCATTCGGGCGCTGACGCGCGAGGCGTATGGCAAATGGGTGCCCCTTATTGGGCGTGAACCGCTACCGATGACGGCAGACTATGCCGAGGCCGTGCGCAAGCATCGCATCGACCTCTTGGAAGTCAATGGCGAGCTTTTGGCGTTGATCGAGATGGTGCCGGGCGTCGATTACCTACTGATCGAGAACGTCGCCGTGTCGCCCCGTCATCAGGGACATGGTATCGGCAAAAAGCTGCTTGCCCATGCCGAGCAGGTCGCCGCCGAGCTCGGCGTGAGCGACATGCGGCTCTACACCAACAAGCGTTTTGTCGAGAATGTGCAGCTCTATCTCAGACATGGTTATACTGTTGACCGCGAGGAGCCGCTGAAAGACGGTTTCCTCGTCCATATGAGCAAGCGCATCCGATAGGCTTCGCTATCTCTGTTTTTCGATCAAGGCAGCCCAGACTGCGGCCACCAGCGCGAGTACCGCGGATGTCAGCATCAGGGCGAAGAGCGTATGGATCGTTGCCGATCGCGCGATGAACAGCCCGCCGATCGAGCCGATGAGTGCGCCGCCGGCAATTCGCATGGCGGCGGCGAGCCCTGCCGCCGTTCCC
Organism: Rhizobium sp.; assembly: GCA_039593415.1. Classification (GTDB taxonomy): domain Bacteria; phylum Pseudomonadota; class Alphaproteobacteria; order Rhizobiales; family Rhizobiaceae; genus Rhizobium. Next base: position 3,156 of record JBCNPI010000056.1, read on the forward strand.
ACAATATCCGACCTGACCGACATGGCGCCGCTGTTGGCAGCCGGCATGGTGAGGCCGTTGCCGATGCCGATGAAGATGCAGGGGCCGAAGAGCGCCCAGACGTGCGCCGTGCCCGATGGCGACAAAGCAAAGCCGATCGACAGGCCGATGCAGGTCAGCAGCCGCGCGATGACGAGGATGGTGCCGAGCGGGATTTTTGCCGCGTAGCGGCCGGCCAGATAGCTGCCGAGAATGAAGCCGGCGGGAACCAGGCCCATGTAGAAGCCGAGCCTGGCGCTCGATCCGCCGAGCGTATCGCCTATCGTAAGCGGCGCGCCTCCGAGGAAGACGTAAAGCACGCCCATGGAGCAGGCCATGCAGAGCGTGTAGGCCCAGAATCGCGCCGAACGCAGAAGCAGCCCATAGGAGGCGAGATAGTTCCTGCGCGCATCCGGGGAAGGCGCTCTCGATCCTTTCAGTTCGCGCAAGGACAGGAGGAAGGCGGCGATGCCGAATATCGCAAGGACGATGAAGCTTGCCCGCCAGCCGAAAAGCTCGTCCAGCGATCCGCCGAACAAGGGGCCGACCATTGGTGCCAATGCCCAACCCATAGCGAGATAGCCGAACTTGCTGGCAGCCTGACGCTCGTCGGATGTTTCCTTGATGATGACCAGGGCGACGGAATAGCACGGTCCGATGCAGGCCTGCATCATGCGGCACAGCAGGAATATGCCGATAGTCGGAGCGAGAACGCAGCCGATCGAGGCGATGATGAAGATGGCGAGCGCCGTCAGGACGACCGGCCTGCGGCCGAACCGGTCCGATATCGCGCCGCCAATGGCCTCCAGGCCTGCCGTGACGATGGAAAAGCCGGCGACGGAAGGTTTACGAGGGCGAAGTCGGCATGGAATGCCACCGATATCTTCGGCAGCGACGGCAGGATCATGTTGACTGGGAGCACGGCAAGCGCCGAGAGCAAGATGAGGGTTATCAGCCGCGGGTGTGCGGCGGTTTTTCCCATGGTCGTGTCGTCGATCGCTTGCGTGGTTGAATGTTCGATGCAGCTCTTTGCGCGCGTCATGGCCTTGTCCATCATGTAAGTGGGACGTCGAGGAAGATCTGACGAGGCGCGGCCCTGTTTCCGGGCAATAAAAAAGGCCCCGTCAGGAGCCTGCTTACCGCGCATGGGTGCTTTCGCCGGATGGTTACACCATCCTGCCCGTGCGCCTTCCTACCACTACGATAACGCGTGCCGTGTTCATGGCGTTAGAGCTAAACGGAAAGCCGCGCGTCGTCAATGCGCGGCCCGTCGGCAAAAAACGCTTCCCTCAGATGTCGTAGCTGAGCCCGGAATTCAGCGTCGAGATGAACTGCCTCGTCCGCTCCTGCGAGGGGTTGGCGAAGATGCTGCGCGAGGGGCCGGTTTCGACGATGCTACCCGCTTCCAGGAAAACGACATTGTTGGCGATCTTCGAGGCGAGCCGCAGATCGTGCGTTGCCATGACCATGGTGGTGCCTTCGTTGGCGAGCTTGCCCAGCACATCGACCACTTCGGCCGCCAGCTCCGGATCGAGCGCGGAGGTCGGCTCGTCGCAGAGCAGCACCCGCGGTGAGGGGGCCAGCGCCCGGGCGATGGCGACGCGCTGTTGCTGGCCGCCCGAGAGCGTCGAGGGCCAGGCGTCCATCTTGTGCGCCATGCCGACCTTCGTCAAAAGCTCGACCGCGCGGGCGCGGGCCTTGTCTGCCGGCCAGCGCAGCACGGTGGTCAGCCCTTCCATGACATTGCCGATTGCGGTCTGATGGGGAAAGAGCTGGAAATTCTGGAAGACCATGCCCGTCTGGCGGCGGATCTTTTGGATATCCTGCCAGGAGGGCTTCTTGCCCGGCTGGAACGTGGCCGTCTCCTCACCGATGCGGATCGTTCCGGCAGTCGGGATCTCCAGCAGGTTGATGCAGCGCAGCAGCGTGCTCTTGCCGCCGCCGGAAGGGCCTACAAGCGCGGTCACCGTGCCTTCCGGGATCATCAGGCTGATGTCCTTGAGGATGACGTTGTCGCCGAAGCGTTTTTCGATATGGGACAGCTCGATCATGTCCGCGCCTCCAGCGTGCCGCCGTAGCGGGCGAAGCGACGCTCGAGAGAGCCTTGCAGCGTCGAAAGCACCGTGCTGAGCGCGAGATAGATCAGCGCCGCCTCGACATAGAGGATCAGCGGCTCATAGGTCGTCGCGACGATGCGCTGTGCCGCCTGGAACAGCTCCGGCACGGTGATGGCAGCGGCAAGCGAGGTATCCTTGACCAGCGAGATGAAGGTGTTCGACAGCGGCGGCACGGCGACGCGGGCTGCCTGCGGCAGGATGGTGCGGCTCATGGCCTGGCGCCAGCTCATGCCGATCGAATAGGCAGCTTCCCACTGGCCCTTCGGCACGGAGGAAATGACGGCGCGGATGATTTCGGACGTATAGGCGCCGACGCTGAGGGTGAAGCCGATCACGGCAGCCGGAAAAGCATCGAGCAGAATGCCGAGGCTCGGCAGCCCGTAGAAGATGACGAAGAGCTGCACCAGAAGCGGCGTGCCGCGGATCACCCAGACATAGAAGCGGGCGATGGCCACGAACGGCGCCGGGGCAAACAGCCTGACGACGGCGGTGAGCAGGCCGAGCAGAAGGCCAAGCACGAAGGTGATCAGGGTGAGCGGGATGGTGAAGACGAGCCCGGCCCAAAGCAGCGTGCCCAGTGACTCCCACATCAGTTGCAGCCAATGCTCCAAGGAGAAGCCTTTCAATCAATAAGAGAATGCGTCCGGAGGTGACCCCGGACGCATCTTTTTCACAATTTCACGTTTCTGCCTATTCCCTTACTTCGAAACGTCCTGTCCGAAGTATTTCTGCGAGATCTTGGCATAGGTGCCGTCGGCCTTGATATCGGCCAGCGCCTTGTTGATGGCGGCCTGCAGCTCCGGCTCGCCCTTGCGGATGATGACGGCGGAATAATCGGCATTGGCCTGCTGGGCGACGATCTTCACCGGCGCGTCGGGCTTGTGCTTCTTGAAATCGAGGAAGGAGAGGCTGTCGTTGATCGTAGCGTCGGCGCGGCCGGTCAGCACCAGCTGGATCGACTGGTCGAAGCCGTCGGTGCCGACGAGCGTGGCGCCGGATTCGGTGGCGAGCTTGCCGAAGTTGCTGGTCAGCGACTGCGCCGCCTTCTTGCCCTTGAGATCGGCGAAATCCTTGATGTCGGTGTTGCTGTCCTTGACGATCAGCACAGCCTTGGAAGCGATGTAGGGCTCGGAGAAGTCATACTTCTTCTTGCGGGCATCGGTGACGCCGACTTCGTTGATCACGGTGTCGTAGCGGTTGGCGTCGAGGCCGGCGATCAGGCCGTCCCACTTGCCTTCCAGAAATTGAGCCTTGACGCCGAGCTTGGCGGCGATCGCTTCCGCGATCTCGACATCGAAGCCGGTGAGCTTGCCGCTCTCGTCATGATAGGTGAAAGGCGCATAGGTGCCTTCCGTGCCGACCTTCAGCACGCCGGCCGCCTGGATCGCCTTGAGATTGTCGCCGGCATGGGCCGGCAGGAGGAATGCGGCCTGCAAGAGGGCGGCAGCGGCAACGGTCTTCAACCAGTTCATCGTCTTCTTCCGTTTCTAGAGCGGTTTCATTCAATGTTGCATACATCGCAGAAAATTTGCACCGCGAAAGCGTAGAAAACTGCGAGATAAATGGGCAATTGCGAATATTTTTCTCAAAGGGAAAGGGATGGGGAGGTGACGGTGGGGCTTAGAGGGCCGATGCTGGACTTTAGTTATGTCCGGAAACTCACGGCCATGCCGCTTCGATCCGAACATGATTTCGTTGCCAAGAGATTTGGCTGCTTTGGGCCAAGTGCCGACATTGCGGCTGGCGTAAAAAACTCTATCCTCTCGGCATCACAGTGCTGAAGAGGCATCCTGCATGGAGCATTTGCCGGAAATCGGTTTGGCGTTCGGAGCATTTGCGCTCGGAATGTTCAGCCCAGGCCGGGATCGCGTTGGCGCTGGGCATCTCCATGGGATCTTTGCTATGGGCTTCCATGACCGCGATTGGCTTAACGGCATTGATTACCGCTTATGCTTCAGTACCGATGGTTATTAAGATCGCCGGTGGCCTGTATCTTCTCTGGTTGGCGTTCAAGGCCTTCCGTTCGGCCGCGTCGACAAAGCCGATAGGGGGCTTGGCCAGGTTGGCTAGGGCAGGCAGCTTCCACTTGTATTTCCTCCGTGGCCTTGCAGTTCAGATGACCAATCCCAAGGCGGCGCTGACGTGGATCGCCATAATGTCCCTCGGCCTCGCGCATTCCGCGCCTGCATCAACCGCGCTCATAATCGTAATCGGAACCACGATTCTATCAGTTGTCGGTCACATTGCCTACGCGGTCGCCTTCTCCACACAGAAGGTTGTTGCCACCTACGACCGCACTCGCAGATGGATCGACGGCGCATTAGGCGTGTTCTTCGCCTTTGCCGGGATCAAATTGCTCGCCAGCCGAACTTAGTTCACGCAGGACGCGACGAACTTTTGTAATTCATCCCACGTCTGCAAATGCGCAGAATGCTTGCGTTGGCTGATCTGCGGCCGAATGGCAGCTAACTTACCTTATCATGTAAAAAGCAGATAGGCAGCTTCCGGCCTAAAGTCGGCCATTCGTAGCAGTCGAGCCAACTGCCGCTTCTTTGCGCCGCCAGAACCGCAATTACTATCGAATGCTACCATGGCAACCTGATACGACAGCGCGCAACGGGGCCAACAATCACCGCCCTTCCGCCCATCAAACCACCGCCGTTCGCCGCTTCATCCGTTCGCTGATAATGATGATGAACCCCGCGCTCAGGATCAGTATAGCGCCGATAAAAGTGTTGGCGCCGGGGATGTCGCCCCAGATCAGGTAGCCGAGCAGGAAGGCCCAGACGAGAGAGGTGTATTCGAACGGGGCCAGCACGGAGACGGGCGCCTGGCGCATGCCTTCGAAGAGGGCGAGCTGGCCGGCGCCAGCGATGATGCCGGTGAGCGCCAGCAGGACGACCTGGAACGGCGTCGGCGTGTGCCAGTGAGCGATCGCCATGCCGGCCGTCAGGATGATGAACAGGATGTTCGAGACGGCCATCTGGATATGGCTCTTTTCGTGCAGCGCGGTCTTGCGCAGAAGCACCATGCCGCTTGCCCAGAGGACGGCGGCCTGCAGCGCCAGATAGACCGGCCAGGAGATCGACAGCCCCACGGGATTGGAGGCGATCACCACGCCGCAGAAGCCGACGCCGACCGCCATCCAGCGGGCGACGGTGACCTTTTCGCGCAGCACGATAGTCGCGAGAATTGTGCCGACGATGGGTGCTGCGTAATAGAGCGTCGTCACCTCGGCGAGCTGCAGGTAGGAAGCGGCCGAATAATAGGAAATCCAGGCGATCAGGATGATGACGCTGCGCAGGATCATCGGCTTGATGATCGGCGAGCGCGCCACTTTCCGGATGAGCGAAGGGCCTTCGAAAACAAAGCATCCGGTCAAGATGGTGCAGCTTCGGATGAACAGGACCTGCCAGACGGGGATGGAGGCGACGAGCAGCTTCACCGCCGAGTCGTGGGCGGTGAACAGCATGTAGGCAAACACCGTAAGCAGGATGCCATAGCCGATGGAGTTTTTCACGGGGATGCACCAGAGGATGACCCGACTTTAGGCCGGCCGAAGAATCTTTCAGGTTTAAAGCGATAGGAGCCTAATTTTACGCCGTCAATAGAGCTTGTGGTCGGGGCGACGCCGTCAGGCGTTATTTATTCGGGGTTGTGGCGTCATCGTCTCCGCTTTAACAGACGGAGACGAAATGTGACTGTCTCAGCCTTTTTCGGTCGTTGAGATTTCAATCGATTTAAATAGACTGCGATGTCGATCTGGAGGAGTTTTCATGGACAACGGAACGAGATTGGAGGGTTTTGAGGCCCGGCGAAGCGGATTTTTCACAAAATCGCGCGCCGCCGTTTCGCTGATGTTCCTGCTGAACGGCTTCATGGTCGGTTGCTGGGCGCCGAAAATTCCGGAGTTCGCCGAGCGGCTGCAACTCACCAAATTCGAGCTCGGGCTGATGATCCTCGTCTTCGGCGTCGGCTCGCTCGTCATGATGCCGCTCGCCGGCGCGCAGATCGCCGTGCGCGGCTCGCGCGTCGTCGTGCGTGCCTTTGCGGTGCTGCTGCTGCCGATGATCCTGGCGCTGACGCTCGCGCCGAATGTCTGGACGGCGGCCATCGCGCTCTTTCTCTTCGGTGGTTTCATCGGCGCCATGGATGTGGCGATGAATGCCAATGCCGTTTCGGTCGAAAAATCCATGCGCCGGGCAATCATGTCGTCCTGCCATGCCTTCTGGAGCCTCGGCGGCCTTCTAGGCTCGGCGATCGGCGGGCTGCTGATTTCGCGCTGGGGCGTTCTCGGCCATGCCGAGGCTTCGACCGCTCTCGCCGTTCTGTTCCTGATCGTCGCCTGGCCGATGGTTTTTGGCGATCAGCCGCATCCCGACGAGGCCAAGCCGAAGGCAAAGCTGCCGATGATCCCGCTGCCCTGGCTGCTCGGCATCGTCGCGCTATTCTGCATGGTGCCGGAAGGCGCCGTGCTCGACTGGAGCGCGCTCTATCTCGGCCAGGAAAAAGACGCGTCGGTGGCGCTCTCAGGCTTCGGCTTCGCCGCCTTTTCCGCCACCATGGCGACAATGCGCTTTGCAGGCGATTTCGTCCGCGACTGGCTCGGTGCCGTGCGTACGCTGCGCGTGTGCACCATCTTCGCCATCGTCGGCATGCTGACTGCCGCACTTGCGCCAAACGCCGAGATTGCCATTCTCGGCTTTGCGCTCTGCGGCGTCGGCATTTCCAATATGGTGCCGATCGCCTTTTCCGCCGCCGGCAATATTCCCGGCCTGCAGCCCGGCATCGGCATTTCCGTTGTCACCACGCTCGGCTATTCCGGCATGCTGGTCGCGCCTTCCGCGATCGGCTTGGCGGCCGAGCATGTCGGCTTCTCGCCGGTGCTGATGGCACTGCCAGTGCTGCTGCTCGTCGTGCTCGCCTTGTCGTCGCTGGCGCGCTACGCCGATGGTATCGGGGATGCCAAGCATTAATTTCGTCGCTTTTGCCCGGTAGCGGGTATGCGCCGTCCGATCAAAAGGATCGCCGCAGTGGTTGACAACGACCGCTTGGTGATCCACCTGAAAGGCACCTATTTTCGAGGCCTGCGAGAGCTTTCCATGTCGTCCGCCACCGATTTCGATCCGAAACCGCGCCGTTCCTCCGTTGCCGTCGATGTCGGCGGCGTGATCGTCGGCGGCGGTGCCCCCGTTGTCGTCCAGTCCATGACCAATACCGACACGGCCGATATCGATTCGACGGTGGCCCAGGTCGCCGCCCTCTACAAAGCCGGCTCCGAGCTGGTGCGCATCACCGTCGATCGCGATGAAAGCGCTGCCGCCGTGCCGAAGATCCGCGAGCGGCTGCTACGTCTCGGCATGGACGTGCCGCTGATCGGCGATTTCCATTATATCGGCCACAAGCTGCTGGCCGATCATCCGGCCTGCGCCGAGGCGCTGGCGAAATACCGCATCAATCCCGGCAATGTCGGTTTCAAGGACAAGAAGGACAAGCAGTTCGCCGAGATCATCGAGATGGCCATCCGTTATGACAAGCCGGTGCGTATCGGCGTTAATTGGGGCTCGCTCGATCAGGATCTTTTGACCGCGCTGATGGACAAGAACGCCACCGAAGGCTCGCCGCTCTCGGCCCGGCAGGTGACACGCGAGACGATCGTGCAGTCTGCGCTGATCTCGGCCGATCTTGCCGAGGAAATCGGCCTGCCGCGTAACCGCATCATCCTTTCGGCCAAGGTCAGCCAGGTGCAGGATCTGATCGCCGTCTATTCCATGCTGTCGGAGCGTTCCGACCATGCGCTGCATTTGGGCCTTACCGAGGCTGGCATGGGCTCGAAGGGTATCGTCGCCTCGTCCGCCGCCATGGGCTATGTACTGCAGCATGGCATCGGCGATACGATCCGCGTTTCCCTGACGCCGGAGCCGAATGGTGATCGTACCCGCGAAGTGCAGGTGGCGCAGGAGCTGCTGCAGGTCATGGGCTTCCGGCAGTTCATCCCGGTTGTCGCGGCATGTCCCGGTTGCGGCCGCACGACCTCGACGGTCTTCCAGGAACTGGCGCAGAACATCCAGAACGATATCCGCAAGAACATGCCGGTCTGGCGCGAGAAATATCCGGGCGTGGAAGCTCTGAACGTCGCCGTCATGGGCTGCATCGTCAACGGTCCGGGCGAAAGCAAGCATGCCGATATCGGCATTTCACTGCCCGGCACGGGCGAGACCCCGACTGCCCCCGTCTTCATCGACGGTCAGAAGGCCATGACGCTCCGCGGCCCGAACATCGCTTCCGATTTCGAGGCGCTGGTCACCGACTATATCGAAAAGCGGTTCGGCCGGAAGACTGTCGCGGCGGAGTAATCGGCTATCGCATGTGAATAAATGCCCCTCTCCCCGTTTTGACCGGGCGAGGGGGCGACATTACCAAGCCCTTTTGTGCTTTCCTGAAATTGCTTGGCCCGAGTCAGATGTTGCTCGTCAGCAGCTTGATGCCGGCGAAACAATAGAAGCCGGCCATGACGCCCTCGATCCAGCGGCGCGCATTGCTGTAAATTTTCAAAGCATGCGGCGTCGAAAATAATACCGCATAGCCCATGAACACCAGTAAGCCGGTGACGCCGCAAACGGCAATGATCAGCACCGCCACGGAACCGGGTGCGCCTTGCGGCATACCGAGTGCGATGATGGCGAGCCAGGCGAAGATCGCCTTCGGGTTGGTGACGTGGATACCGTAGCCGCGCAGGATCAGCGATTTGAAACTCGGCGTTTTCGGGCCTTCGACGGTAGCCTCAAGGTTTCCGTTCGAGCGCACGGCGCGAAACGCCTTGTAGGCGAGATAGAGCAGGTAGATGCCGCCGAAAATCTTCAGGAGCTCCAGCGCCATCGCATAGGTCTGCAAAAGCGTGGCAAGGCCTGCCGCGGCAGCCGTAGCCCAAGTCAGCGAGCCACCGAAAATGCCGAGCGAGATGGTCATGCCGGCCTTGCGGCCATGCGTCATCGACGTGCCGATGATGGCCATGATGGCGGGGCCGGGGCTGACGACCGCAACAATATAGGCGATATATGCCGGCAGGATCTGCGGCAGGTATGCAAGCGTTTCGCGCATGGAGACTATCCCGGGGCGTTGGCCGGCGCGGAGAATTCCGCGTCTACAGACCAATACGGCACGGGAATGTGTCATAGAATGCAGCAGAAATCATCCGACGCAGCAATGGATTCTTGTGATGGTGACATTGCTGAATGAGCGGCCATCGCTGGATGAGCGGTCACGGCGGCATGAATGGCCGCAACTGGTGAGAGTGCGGATGCTATCGCCATCCCTGCCGACATGCCAGTTGCCTGCCGTCAGTCAAAACCGAGGAGCGTTTGGAATCAGCTCTTGCGATTTGCGACGAAGCGGGCGGTTTCCGTCAGGACGTCAGCCTTGCCGCCATAGCCGGACAGCAGATCGGCCGCTTCGCTCACCAGCTTCGTGAGCGTTGCTTCAGCCCATTCCTGGCCATGCAGGGCGACCAGTGTGCCCTTGCCGCGAGCGGCATCCTTGCCGGTTGCCTTGCCCATGGTGGCGGCATCGGCGGTGAGATCGAGCAGGTCGTCGGCAAGCTGGAAGGCAAGGCCGATCTTTTCGCCGAAGGTCCGGAGGCGGCTGCGGTCTTCGGCCGAGGCGCCGGCGATGATGGCGCCGGCTTCGCAGGCGAAGCGGATCAGCGCGCCCGTCTTCATGGCTTGCAGCGTGGTGATGCCGTTTTCGTCCGGCGTCTCTTTTTCCGCCGCGAGATCGAGGGCCTGGCCGCCGGCCATGCCGCCGATGCCGGCGGCGCGCGACAGCGCCAGCACGAGCGCGATCTTCCGATCCGCCGGTAGCTCCGTTTCTGGAGCGGCGATAATGTCGAAGGCGTAGGTCAGCAGGCTGTCGCCCGCCAGGATCGCCGTGGCGTAATCGAAGGCGATATGTACCGTGGGTTGGCCGCGGCGCAGATCGTCGTCGTCCATGGCCGGCAGGTCGTCATGAACGAGGGAATAGCAGTGCACGCATTCGAGCGCCGCACCGATCCGCAGCGCCGCCTCCCCGTTGCCGCCGAGAAGGGCGGCCGATTCCATGACAAGGAAGGGCCGCAGCCGCTTGCCGCCGTTCAGGACCCCGTGACGGATCGCGCTCAAAAGCCGGGCAGGGCGGACGATCTCATCGCTGAAGCTCGCGTCGGCCAGAAGCCTGCTCAGCATGGCTTCGATCTTACCGGCATTGTCCTTGAGACGCCGTTCGAATGAGGAATGGGTGCTATCCATGGCCGCTGTTTGGCATGAGAGGCGGTTGCTGGCAACGAGAATTGTCGCCGGCCGGTGGGGAATCACGCCGCACTCTGGTCATCACTCCGTGTAGACGGTATGACGAGTGCAATATGAGTGCGTTTCCTGGCTGCATCCGAATTGCTCCAGGATGGAGCCATCGTGGACCTTCGGCAATTGGACATATCGACTGATCAGGAGGAGGAGGAAGCCGAAGTGCCGCAACGGTCTTCCCTGTTTGCGCGCTTCGGGGCAAGGCCGCTTTGGCAGCGCGTCGTCTTCCTGCTGATCGGCGTGCTGCTTCTGCCCTATCTCCTCATCGTCGGCTATCTCCTGCCGTTCATCCATCCCCTTTCCACCCTGATGATCGGCGATGCCGTCACTTTCCAGGGATACGATCGCCGCTGGGTTCCGCTGGATAAGATCGCGCCGGTGCTGGTGAAATCCGTCCTGGTCTCCGAGGACGGGCAATTCTGCTATCACGGCGGCGTGGATTGGGGCGAGATGCGGGTTCTCGTCGAGGAGACGATGCGCGGTAAATCCACGCGGGGCGGCAGCACGATCCCGATGCAGACGGTGAAGAACCTGTTCCTCTGGAACGGTCGCTCCTTCGTGCGCAAGGCATTGGAGCTGCCGCTTGCGGTTACCGCCTCCACCGTCTGGTCGAAGCGGCGGATGATGGAACTCTATCTGAATGTCGCGGAATGGGGGCCTGGCATTTACGGTATCGAGGCGGCGGCTCGTTATCATTTCAAGGTGCCGGCTTCCAGACTTACCGCACGTCAGGCGGCGCTTCTCGCCGTCTCGCTTCCCAATCCGATCGATCGGGTGGCAAGCAAACCGGGGCGGGGGCTCAGCCAGCTCGCCTCGCTGATCCAGCGCCGCGCGCGGAATGCCGACCCATACATCAAATGCCTTTATGATTGAGATCAGAACTTGTCGTTCGATCGGATTGTCGTCATCTGGCATTCTTGGCCATGACGTAAGGGTGGACCTGAACCATTCGAAAAACTCTTTCCCTTCGAGTTCCGGCGCTAGATAAGGAAGCGAAAGATCATGAACAAGCTGACCCTCTATATCGGCAACAAGAACTATTCCTCCTGGTCGTTGCGGCCGTGGATCGCGTTGGAGGGATGCGGCGTTCCGTTCGAGGAAGTGCTGATTCCCTTCGATTTCCCAGCAGGCAATCCACGCATCCGCGAGGTTTCGCCGACGGGTAAGGTGCCGATGCTCGTCCATGACGGCTTCAAGGTGTGGGAATCGCTTGCTATCATCGAGTATGCGGCCGAACTTTTCCCCGATGCTGGCCTTCTTCCACGGGATCGTCGGGCTCGATCGCTGGCGAGATCCTACAGCATGGAGATGCTTTCGGGTTTCAGTGCCCTGCGCAATGCCTGCGCGATGAACATGCGCCGTCCGATCGCCCGCCGCGACCTACCCGATGAGGTGATGGAGGATGTGGCGCGCATCGAGACCATCTGGCGCGAGGCGCGAGCCTTTTCAGGCGGCCCTTTCCTGTTCGGGGCGTTTTCTGGAGCGGATGCCATGTTTGCTCCCGTTGTCAGCCGCCTGGAGCGGTATGACATACCGGTTGCGGCGGATACGCGGGACTATATGGCGGTCATGAAGGGGCTGCCTGCCTGGCAAAAATGGGAGCAAGCCGCCCTGCAGGAAACATGGACCGTGCCGGAGGGTGAGGACTGATTCGGTCTTGAATATTCGGGAATCGCCCGCGGTGGGCAAAAAATGCTATTAGGGACTGGTCAAAGCCCGGCAAGCGATGTATAAGCCCGCCCAATTTCCGAAATTGATGCATGTCTGTTTCGGCCGCCTTGCTGGCCGTGGATATGTTTCGTCCGTACATGGAGTAACGAGAATGGCTGTACCGAAGAGAAAAACAAGCCCGTCCAAGCGCGGTATGCGCCGCTCTGCCGACGCCCTGAAGGCTCCGACCTACGTCGAAGACAAGAACTCCGGCGAACTGCGTCGTCCGCACCACATCGACCTGAAGACCGGCATGTATCGCGGCCGTCAGGTTCTGACGCCGAAGGAAAGCGCATAATCTAGCGCTGCCTTGATGGCATGAATGAAGAGGCTGGCTGTTCGCCGGCCTTTTTCTGTTTTCTTTGTCATGTGCTGGTTGGAGAGCGGCTGCTCCTGTGCCGAAGCTCTGATACCCCCCTCTGTCCCTTCGGGACATCCCCCACAAAGGGGGAGATTGTTGGGAGTATGTCGCCCCGCTCTGGCAAGCGAACTGGCTTGGTTTCTGCAGCTGCGATTGTGGCTTGAGGCGAGAAAGTGCCGCGAGTTACCAATCTCCCTATTTTGGGGGAGATGTCACGTCAGTGACAGAGGGGGGTGAAAGCTCTCCATGAATTTATAGCACGCCGCCAGATTTCAAAGGCTATCCAGCTTGTTCTGCATGGCGCGGAGCTGTTCCTTCAGTTCGTCGATGTCCTTGGCTTCGGCCTTGCGGCTTTCCTTGGCCGGCGGCTTCATGAAAGGCGAGAACATCTGCATGGCCTGCTGGAACATTTCGGTATTGCGGCGCACCTGCTCCTCGACCATCTGCATGGGCAACTGCAGGTTCTTGCCGAGCGGCGTCTCGCCGAAAGCGCGATTGATCTGTTCGCGCATCTGGGTCTGCTGCTCCGTGAAGGAGCGCATGGAGTGTTCAAGGAAGCTTGGCACAACCATCTGCATCTGGTCGCCGTAATAGCCGATAAGCTGCCGGAGGAACGAAATCGGCAGCAGCGTATTGCCGGTCTTCGATTCCTGTTCGAAAATAATCTGCGTCAGGACCGAATGCGTAATATCTTCGCCGCTCTTGGCATCCTGGACGATGAATTCCTCGCCCTTCTTTACCATCTCCGCCAGGTCGTCCAGCGTTACGTAGGTGCTGGTGCCGGTATTGTATAGGCGGCGATTGGCGTATTTCTTGATTACGATCTGGCCCTCATTCTTTGCCATTATCAGTCTCCTGGCCCCGTCTGATTGTATGGAATATTCCTCCACTCCGGAGTGTAGACGCAAAAGAAGCTTGGTGACAATCTGTTTGTGCGATGCGGCAAGACCTTTCCTTGACTGGATTTTGGAAGGCGGTGACAGCTTCGTGAAATCTGCGCGATGAAAATTCTTGCTGTTTGACTCGGACGCAAAGCTTTGACAGTTTCGCCTCATATACATGTTCATTCTGTGAGGAGGCTTCCATGAGCAGTTCATCCATCGTCGTCGCCAGCGCGGCCCGTACCGCGGTCGGTTCCTTCAACGGCGCTTTCGCGACCGTTCCGGCGCATGAACTTGGCGCGGCCGCCATCAAGGCTGCGCTGGAGCGTGCCGGTGTCGATGCCAAGGAAGTCGATGAAGTGATCCTCGGTCAGGTGCTTCAGGCCGGCGAAGGGCAGAATCCGGCACGTCAGGCCGCTATGAAGGCCGGCATCCCGCAGGAGGCGACAGCCTGGGGTGTGAACCAGCTTTGTGGTTCCGGCCTGCGCGCCGTGGCGCTCGGTATGCAGCAGATCGTAACGGGTGACGCAAAGATCATCGTCGCCGGAGGCCAGGAATCGATGTCGATGGCGCCGCATGCAGCCAACCTTCGCTCTGGCACCAAGATGGGCGACATGAAGATGATCGACACCATGATCAAGGATGGCCTGACGGACGCCTTCTACGGCTATCACATGGGCATCACGGCGGAAAATGTCGCGCGCCAGTGGCAGCTTTCGCGCGAGGATCAGGACCAGTTCGCCGTTTCCTCGCAGAACAAGGCGGAAGCGGCGCAGAAGGCCGGCCGATTCAAGGATGAGATCGTTCCTTTCACGATCCAGACCCGCAAAGGCGACGTCACGGTCGATGCCGACGAATATATCCGTCACGGCGCGACGCTGGAGGTTATGGTCAAGCTCAGGCCCGCCTTCGATAAGGAAGGCACTGTGACGGCAGGCAACGCCTCCGGCCTCAATGACGGTGCTGCCGCCGCCGTTCTGATGACCGAGGCGGAAGCCTCGCGCCGTGGTATCCAGCCCCTCGCCCGCATCGTCTCCTGGGCCACGGCCGGCGTCGATCCGCAGATCATGGGTACGGGTCCCATCCCGGCGTCGCGGAAGGCGCTGGAGAGGGCCGGCTGGTCGGCCGGCGATCTCGATCTCGTCGAGGCCAATGAAGCTTTTGCCGCCCAGGCTTGCGCCGTAAACAAGGATCTCGGCTGGGATACGTCGATCGTCAACGTCAACGGCGGCGCGATCGCCATCGGCCATCCCATCGGCGCCTCCGGCGCTCGCATTCTCAACACGCTGCTGTTCGAAATGAAACGGCGCGGCGCCCGCAAGGGTCTTGCCACGTTGTGCATCGGCGGCGGCATGGGTGTCGCGATGTGCTTCGAGGCGCTCTAGAGCCGGATGGCTTCGGGTCGAAATGGCCTGAGATCTAAATTCGATCTAGAATCGCAGAAATGGAGCATGATGCCATTCGAAAACCGCTCACATTTTTCGGCATCATGCTCGAAAGCGTCTTGAACGGAATTTTCCGCAAGAAGTCGTGAAAGTGGAGCGGGCGACCCGGCGTTCGGGCGCCCCGTCTTCGCAGCAAAAAAGGGGAGTGGCACATGAGCAGAGTGGCATTGGTAACCGGGGGTACGCGCGGCATCGGGGCGGCCATTTCGATGGCGCTGCACAATGCGGGCTATAAGGTGGCGGCAACCTATGCCGGCAACGACGAAAAAGCCCGAGCTTTCCACGAGGTGACCGGTATCTCCGTCCACAAGTGGGACGTGACCGACTACGAGGCTTGCGGCAAGGGCATTGCCGAGATCGAGCACGATCTCGGCAATGTTGAAATCCTGGTCAACAATGCCGGCATTACGCGTGACGCCATGTTCCACAAGATGACGCCGCAGCAGTGGCATGAGGTCATCAACACGAACCTCACGGGCCTGTTCAACATGACCCATCAGGTCTGGCAGGGCATGCGCGACCGCAGCTTCGGCCGTATCATCAACATTTCCTCGATCAACGGTCAGAAGGGGCAGATGGGGCAGGCGAACTACTCCGCCGCCAAGGCCGGCGATCTCGGCTTCACCAAGGCGCTCGCGCAGGAAGGTGCCGCGAAGAACATCACCGTCAATGCCATTTGCCCCGGCTATATCGGTACGGAGATGGTGCTGGCGGTGCCCGAAAAGGTGCTGAACGAGCGTATAATCCCGCAGATTCCCGTCGGACGCCTCGGCGAACCCGAGGAAATCGCTCGTATCGCGGTCTTCCTGGCCAGCGACGATGCCGGTTTCATCACTGGATCAACGATAACGGCCAATGGCGGCCAGTTTTTCGTTTAGCGTTTCGCTTTCTTTCGGATTGTGGAGCGGACGGGATTGCCGGGTCAGCCCGGCAGTCATCCCCGGCTTGAATTTGCCTGCCGCCGATGCCGCGGCTTGAATTCAACGACAACCGCCTCCAGCGCCACCCGCCGTTTCTCCCTGTCCCGCGCTCTCGTCGCGCTTACCAGCGCGTAAAAGGTGGTACCGATGAGCGCGAGTGCTGCAATGCTTGCGATGATTTCGGCCATGATGCCGTTCCTTTCTCAAAACACTGCCGCCTCGCCGCGGCTGACGGCGCGGGAAGAAAATTTCAATAAGGGAACCGCCGCTCCCTGAATTTGTTCCAAGAACGAAGCCTGACCGACACTCCAGAGCAATCGGTCAGGCTATGCCGACTTAGCGGCAGCGAGCCTCATAACGGTGACCATAGCGGTCGCGATAGATGCAATAGCCGCGACGATCTTCCGAGCGTCCGATGAGATTGCCGACGACGCCGCCAGCAACTGCGCCAACAGCGGCGCCGCCCCAGCTATGGGTGGCGACGCCACCAATTAGGGCGCCGGTACCGGCGCCAATGGCCGTGCCTTTTTCCGTTGACGTACACGATGCCAAAGCGCCGACGAGGGCAATCGCGACGATGATCTTCTTCATGGTGTTAGCTCCCTGATGTTACGAGGTTTGAACGATGTCTGCGGATCAGATGCGCCCCATCAATAACAGAATGAGGACAATGACGAAAACAAGCCCGAGACCACCCGATGGGCCATACCCCCACGACCGGCTGTAACCCCAGCTGGGAAGTGCGCCAATCAGCAGCAGAATCAGTATGACAAGCAATACCGTACCAAGCATGATATGTCTCCTCCATGTCCTTCGCTTGAATATTCCGCCGGCTCCATTGCTCGATCCGGCGTTATGCTTCAGCGCCTCCAGCTCAAATCTATTTCTAGTGAGTAGCGGAGTTCCTCTAGAAACTTTCGTCCTCGAAAATTGTTCCGGCTAAGAAATAAAAATGCGGACGCGTCATGGATGCGACGGTCAGCGAAACGTTAACGCAATTGGGCTGAGCGGTCGTGGCGATAGCAGCCGAGGACCATCTCCTATGGTTAAAACATTATTAAAATACAATGGCTTGTAGTGAACGAAACAGGAATGGCGGCGCGTCTGCGATTCGTCGATGATTCGTTCTCTGTTTGGACTTTGGTTAACACCAAGGCGCCTCGTGCGTTCCGCCGATGCATCGGAGGAGTGTTGCTGCAGCCGAGGCACATCGCCAGAAGATGGTGCTTTCATGAGCCCGGTCGGTTAACGAGGTGCGAGCCTGCTATCGGCTTCCGCCTTCGTACCTGTCTTCCTGTCGCGATGCTGTCCCCGCGAAATACCGGATGCAGCCGTGAACAGATACGATGCTCGCAGCAATCTGACGATTCGCCGTCCATTCGGTCCGGCTTTGATCGAAGCATTTACGCCAACACCTATGCGTGCATATAGTGATTCATTATAGCTAAGCTCGCCAAAAGATAAGCTGCAATCCCAGATTCGGATCGAATTCGGCGTTCAACCATTCAGAGTCTGGCATGTCCTGGCCTTTGAAACGCTAGATATTGTGAGGAACGGAGACGGAATCGCGCAGAAGCAGCGATTCGTCATCGATTTGTTCCGGCTTTGAACAGTTTCCCAATGCGCCTGGTGATTCACTGGAAATTGTCATTATTTACAAATCATTAACCATGAGATAGCGCAAATTTCGCCCCGTCGTGCATTCCTTGCTTGACTCTTTTTTTCGGGGAAAAGGCGTGGAAAGGAGATTCAGCATCTGGTGGGAATCTCTTCGTAGAAATCCATATGTTGTAGTGAACAAATAAGGAACCATCTGGAGTCAGCGATTCGTCTCCGATTCGTTCTTAAGCTGTTCCAGAATCGCCGGGACTCGCATAGGATGCCGGGCAAATGCACCTTTTGATTGAGATGATCAATTATGAAATCGAATGTTGCCGCATCTGTTTTTTCATTCAGGTCTTGCCTTTGTCACATATGGTAGTCATCTGTTCGTTTCCTCCAGGAGGGACTCGCTGATCGGAAGATCGCGGTTTCTTGCCCATGCACGGACCTATGACTCAGACTTCGCAGCCCATGATCCTGAGCGGACGCGGCGTTACCGCGGTGCTCGGACCGACCAATACCGGAAAGACCCATTATGCCATCGAGCGCATGGTGGCACACGGCAGCGGCGTCATCGGCCTGCCGCTGCGGCTGCTTGCCCGTGAGGTTTATACGCGCGTTGTCGAAAAGGTCGGTGCGCACAATGTTGCGCTGGTGACGGGTGAGGAAAAGATATCGCCGCCGAATGCGCGATTCTCCGTTTGCACCGTCGAGGCCATGCCGCGCGAAACGCGTGCCTCCTTTGTCGCCATCGACGAAGTGCAGCTGGCGGGAGATCTGGAACGCGGGCATATCTTTACCGATCGTATCCTGCATCTGCGCGGCCGCGACGAAACCCTGCTGCTCGGTGCAGGCACCATGCGGCCTATTCTCGAACAGCTTCTGCCCGGGATTACCGTTCTCGAGCGGCCGCGGCTGTCACATCTTTTCTATGCCGGGCAGAAAAAGATCACGCGCCTGCCGCAGCGCACCGCCATCGTCGCCTTTTCCGCCGACGAGGTCTATGCGATCGCGGAGCTTATCCGGCGTCAGCGCGGCGGTGCCGCGGTCGTCCTCGGCGCGCTCAGCCCGCGCACCCGCAATGCCCAGGTGGCGCTCTACCAGGCTGGCGACGTCGAATATCTGGTCGCGACCGACGCGATCGGCATGGGCCTCAATCTCGACGTCGACCATGTGGCGTTTGCGCAGGACCGCAAGTTCGACGGCTATCAGTTCCGCAATCTCAATCCGGCCGAGCTTGGCCAGATCGCCGGCCGCGCCGGCCGACATCTCAAGGACGGCACTTTTGGCGTGACGGGGCAGGTGGACCCGTTCGACGACGAGCTGGTGCGCAGGATCGAGGGACACGAGTTCGACACAGTGAAGGTGCTGCAATGGCGCAGCAAGGATTTGAATTTTTCTTCGATTGCGGCGTTGCGCGCCAGTTTGGAAGACGCGCCTCGCGTGCAGGGCTTGACGCGGGCGCTGCCTGCGGTAGACCAGCAGGCGTTGGAATATTTGTCACGCGATCTGGAGATTGTCGATCTTGCCAGCAACCCGGCCAGGGTTGAAAAATTATGGGAAGCCTGTGCGCTTCCGGACTATCGGCGCATCACGCCCGCCCAGCACGCCGATCTTATCGCCACCCTCTTTTCCGATCTCGTGCGCTATGGCACGGTGAAAGAGGATTTCCTGGCCGAGCAGGTGCATCGCGCCGATCGGACGGATGGTGAGATCGACACGCTTTCGGCGCGAATCGCGCAGATAAGGACTTGGACCTATGTGTCGAATCGGCCCGGCTGGCTTGCCGATCCGACACACTGGCAAGAAAAGACGCGGGAAATCGAAGATCGATTGTCCGATGCGTTACATGAGAGGTTGACGAAACGCTTTGTTGATCGCAGGACATCTGTGCTCATGAAGCGCCTGAGAGAGAATGCGATGCTGGAAGCTGAAATCAGTGTGAATGGGGATGTCTTCGTCGAGGGGCATCATGTGGGACAGTTGACCGGATTCCGGTTCACGCCTATCGGGGGAACCGAGGGGCCGGATGCGAAGGCTGTCCAGGCTGCCTCGCTGAAGGCGCTTGCGCTGGAATTCGAGGCGCGTGCCGCCCGCATGCATGCGGCCGGCAACAGCGACCTTGCGATCAGCGCCGACGGTCTCGTGCGCTGGCTCGGCGATCCCGTCGCCCGCCTGTCGGGTAGCGATCACATCATGCGCCCGCGCGTCATCCTGCTTGCCGACGAGCAACTGACCGGCAATGCGCGCGATCATGTCGCCGCTCGCATCGAGCGCTTCGTGAACCATCATATCAGCACGATCCTGAAGCCGCTTGACGATCTCTCGCGCGCCGAGGATCTGCAGGGACTTGCCAAAGGCCTCGCCTTCCAACTGGTGGAAAATCTGGGCGTTCTGTTCCGCCGCGACGTCACCGAAGAGGTAAAGTCGCTGGATCAGGATGCGCGCGCCTCCATGCGCCG
>JBCNPI010000057.1:0-22928 GCA_039593415.1 Rhizobium sp.
GGATCGTCACTTCCGTCTGCTGGTGGATGCGGCGGATCTCGTGCTGGATCTCCTCGCGCAATTTCTTATCGAGCGCCGACAGCGGCTCGTCCATCAAAAGCACCGGCGGATCATAGGCAAGCGCCCTTGCAAGAGCCACGCGCTGCTGCTGGCCGCCCGACATCTGGGCGGGCTTGCGGTCCTCGAAGCCCTCCAGGCGAACGAGACGCAGCATTTCTCTGACCCGGCTATCGATCTCCGCCTTGGACTTGCGGCGCACCTTGAGCGGAAAGGCGATATTCTCACCAACCGTCAAATGCGGAAACAGCGTGTAGCGCTGGAACACCATGCCGATATTGCGCTTGTGCGACGGCGTCGACAGCAGTGTTTCGCCATTCAGCCGGATATCCCCCTTGGTCGGGTTCTCGAAGCCGGCGAGGATATAGAGCGTCGTGCTTTTGCCCGAGCCGGAGGGGCCGAGAAAGGTCAGAAACTCGCCGCGCCTGACCTCGAGATTGACGTCGTGGACCGCGACGACTGGGCCATATTCCTTGCGGATACCTTGGATCTTCAGGAAGGATTCGCTCATGATTTCAGAACCTTGCGTACGATCGCGGCCAGCGTCATCAACATGACCGTCAACAAAATGAGAAGCGTGGAGGCGGCAGCGACCACCGGGGTCAGGTCCTGCCGGAGCGTCGACCAGACTTTGACGGGCAGCGTCTGCAATGTCGGGCTCGCCATGAAGATTGCAACGACAACCTCGTCCCAGGATGTCAGGAACGAGAAGACCGCTGCCGAGAATAGTCCATGGCTGATGGCAGGCAACGTCACCCTGATCTTCGCCTCGATCGGGGAGGCGCCGCAAAGCACGGCCGCATCCTCGATCGACTTGTCGAAGCCTTCAAGCGCGCCGGCAATCGACAGAATGGAAAAAGGCAGTGCCAGGACAAGGTGCGAGAGGACGAAGCCGATCAGGGTGCCCCCCAGCCCGACCCTGAGGAAGAACGCGTAGAGAGCAACGGCGAAGACGACGACGGGCAAGATCATCGGCGTCAGGAACAGCGCCTTCAGGGCATCGCGAAACAGGAATTTTCCGCGCACGAGGCCGAAAGAGGTCACCAGGCCGAGGAGCACAGAAAGCACGGTGACGATTGCGGCGATCTTAAAGCTCGTCCAGGCGGAAGCCAGCCATTGCGGATCGGAAAGCAGCTCCGCGTACCAGCGCCAAGTCCAGCCTGGCGGCGGAAAGATCAGCCATTGCGAGGAGCCGAACGACAAGGCCGCAATGAACAGGATCGGCATCAAGAGGAAGGCGGCCGTCAGAACGGTGATGATGAGCAGCACATATTTCCACCAGCCGAGACGGTCGAAATTCAACAGCATCTCAATGCCCTCCCGTATTCTGCACACCGAAGAGCTTCAGCTGCACGGCATAGAGTGTCAGCGTTACGACAAGCAGGACGAAGGCAGCCGCACCGCCCATGCCCCAATTGACGAGCGACTGCACGAACTGCGCAATAAGCTCGGCCAGCATCATGTTCGCCGTGCCGCCCAAGAGCGATGGCGTGACGTAGTAGCCAAGCGACATGACGAAGACCATCAAGGCGCCGGCCATCATGCCGGGAGCGGCAAGGGGCAACAGGATGCGCGTCAGGCACTGCAATCGGTTCGCGCCGCAGAGTGCCGCCGCCTGCAGCACCGCCGGATCAATCTTCCTGATGACGCCGTAGAGCGGCAGGATGATAAAGGGCAGCATGATATAGGTCATGCCGATGGTCACGCCCGTCAGGTTGTTGACCAAGGCGAGTGGCTTGTCGATAAGCCCCGCGCCGACAAGCATCTTGTTGATCAATCCCGTGCGCTGCAAAAGCACCATCCAGGCATAGGTTCGGGCCAGCAGATTGGTCCACATCGACAGAAGCAGGATCGCAAAGACCACCGAGGCCCATCGCGAGGGCATGATCGCCAGTGTCCATGCGACGGGAAAGCCGATCAAAAGCGATATGATGGTGACAAGACCCGACACGATGAACGTGTTGGCGAAGATCTTCAGATAGGTTTCGGACCCCAGCAATTCGGCATAGTTTCCAAGACCGAATGCCGGTTCCATGACGCTGCGCAGGAGCAGCGCGATAACCGGAAAGACGAAGAAAATCGCAATGAATATCAGCGCAGGCGCCACCTGTCCGAATCCGGTGGGCCTTGCTGCCTTGCGCGCCGGTGCAGCCTCGTCCGCAACGTCCATATATGTCGACATGGCAATTCCTTCCCATCGGGGCGCCAATGCACAGCCTTGGCTGCGAAACTGGTCCGTTCCTCGCATTGCCGCACCGCGGATTTAAGCCCGCGGTGCTGTTGTCATCTCCCGAACTTACTGTGCCTGCCAGGCGTACCATCTCTTGCCGATGGCATCGCGATTTTCAGCCCAGTAGCTCATATTGGCATTGACCTGGCTTGCGGTTTGCTGGTCCGGCAGGGTCTTGGCGATCGCGGGATCCATCAGCTTGGCCGACCCGAGATTGATCGGCGCATAGCCCGTGGTCTTCGCCAGATCGGCCTGCGGCTGCGCCGAGGTCGCAAGCGCGATGAACTTCATCGCCGTCTCCAGGTTCGGCGCGCCCTTGGGGATGACAAGTGAGTCCGCCGCCGTGATGTTCTGGCTCCAGGACGTTTCCGTCTTGACGCCGCTATTGGCAAGCGCCGTCATGCGACCGTTCCAGAGGCTGCCGAAGGGTGCCTCGGCCGACGCCAGAAGCTGCTGCGACTGCGCGCCGCTCGACCACCAGACGATATCGGACTTGATCGTATCGAGCTTCTTGAAGGCGCGGTCGAGATCGAGCGGATAGAGCTTATCGGCGGGAACCCCGTCGGCCAGGAGCGCCGCTTCGATCACGCCCGGAGCCGACCATTTGTAAAAGGTACGCTTGCCCGGGAATTTCTTCGTGTCGAAGAGGTCGGCCCAGCTCTTCGGGCAGGCGCTCACGGCATCGGCATTGCATCCGATGACGAAGGAATAATAGAAGCTTCCGACCGAGTAGTCGCTGACGAAACGCGGATCGAGCTTGGACTTGTCGATGACGGAGAAGTCCAGCTTTTCGAGCAGACCGGCCTTGCCGGCCTGCGCGGCATAATCGCCCTCGACGTCGACCACGTCCCAGCTGACCTGGCCTGCTTCGACCATAGCCTTCAGCTTGCCGTAATCCGTCGGGCCGTCCTGCATGACGCCGATACCGGTCTTTTCGGTGAACTGGTTGGCCCAGGCGACCTTCTGCGCATCCTGTGTCGTTCCTCCCCAGCTCGTGAAGACCATGGTATCGGCCTTGGCCGGCATGGATGCGGCCATCATTGCGGCAAAGGCCGCGAGTGCAATTTTCGCTTTCATGTTCCCTTGTCCTTGTTTTTCAGTTTTTGGAGGCATGCCTTATGCGGCCGCCCGTTCATCCCAAGGGGGAGAAACCGGCGGCCTTCATAATCTTGTTTTCCGCTTGTTCGATCAGGTCGCGGATTTTTGGCAGGAAAGCCTGCCACTGCGGGTCCGCCGCCAGCCGCCCGCGCCGCTCTTCGCGGTCGTCAAGGCTTGCATAGGCCCAGATGTGCACGATCTCGTTGATCACGCCGATTTCCGAATGGAAGTAGCCGACGAGATTGCCGAGATGCTCCTTCTGAATAGCTATCCCCTCCTCTTCCACGACCTTCAGATATTGCGGGATCGTGCCGTTCTTCAGCCTGTAGGTGCGGATCTCGTAAAACATCGCTCTCACCTCATGACGAAGGGATCGGGGATCGGGTCATCGGACGTTCGCAGCCAGATGGTCTTGGTGCGGGTGTAGTCGAGCGCGGCCGCAAGACCGCCTTCCCTGCCATGACCGGAAAGACCGAAGCCGCCGAACGGTGCGATCGGCGATACCGCGCGGTAGGTGTTGACCCAGACGACACCGGCGCGGATGCCCTTCATCAAACGATGGGCGCGCGTGAGGTTTTGGGTAAAGACACCGGATGCCAAACCATAGCGTGTGTCGTTTGCAAGCCTCAAGGCTTCGGCTTCCGTCTCGAAAGAGACGACCGAAAGAACCGGTCCAAAGAACTCTTCGGTAAGCGAAGGTGAGGAGACGCCATCGCAATCGAGGATCGTCGGTGCGAAGTAATAGCCCGCACCTCCAGGCCTTTGGCCCCCCGTCACAAGCCGAGCACCGCTTTCAATAGATTTCTCGACGAGCGCGGCCACATGATCCTGCTGCCGCTTCGTGGCAAGGGGACCGACCTCGGTCGCCATGTCGAGCGGCGAGCCGATGCGGATCGCCTCGGCCTTGCGTTTGAGGATCGACAGAAATGCCTCCTTGACGCTGGCCTCGACGATCAGGCGGGACCCGGCAACGCAGCTTTGGCCGGTCGCCGCGAAAATGCCGGCAACCTGCGCATTGGCCGCACTTTCGAGATCGGCGTCGGCAAAGACGATGAAGGGTGACTTCCCGCCTAGCTCCAGTGATGTCGAGGCAAGGTTTTCGGCCGAGTTGCGGATGACATGGCGCGCGGTCTCCGGTCCGCCGGTAAAGGCGATATGCGCAACCTTCGGATGGCGTCCGAGGGCCGCGCCGCAGGCGGGGCCAAAACCGGTGATGATGTTGACGACGCCAGCAGGGAAGCCGGCTTCATGAACGAGACGGGCAAATTCCAGAAGCGGCGCGGGTCCATCTTCCGAAGCCTTGACGACCATGGTGCAGCCGGCGGCCAGCGCCGGGCCGATCTTGACCGCCGACAGGAAGAGCTGGCTGTTCCAGGGTACGACCATGGCGACGACGCCAACCGGCTCCCGGCGCAGCCAGACATCCATGTCCGGCTTGTCGATCGGCAGGTAGGAGCCTTCGATCTTGTCGGCGATGCCGGCATAGTAGCGATAATAGTCGGCGACATAGGCGATCTGCGCCGAGGTCTCGCGGATGATCTTGCCGGTGTCACGCGTCTCCAGCTCCGCAAGCTTTTGCGCATTGGCCGCAACGAGATCTGCGAGCTTGTAGAGGAGCTTGCCGCGCTGCGTTGCCGTCAATTTCGCCCACGGACCTTCGTAGAGGGCCTTTTCGGCGGCATTGACGGCACGGTCGACATCGGTCTCGCGCGCTTCCGGCATTTCTGCCCAGACGTTGCCGGTCGCCGGATCGATGCTCTGGAACCGAGCCTCTCCGTCGAGAAATTCGCCATCGATGTAACACTGGAAGCGCTGCATGGCGTTCACTCCGCAAATGCCGGCATGATCTCAGCGATGAAGCGCTCGAGCGAGGCTTTCTTGCGCTCGAACGGCATGCCGGTGTCGATCCAGAAGGAATATTCGTCGTAGCCCATCGCCTCATAGGTCTTCAGTCGGGCAATCACCGTCGAGGCATCGCCGACGACATTGTTGCTGCGCATGACTGCATCCGACAGCATGGCGTTGGCGCGAATGTCTTCTTCCGGAATGCGCTCGATCAGGCCCTGGTGAATGGGCTTCTCGTTCTTGAACCAGGCGAAGAAGTAGTTGTAGTAGACGCTGAGCTCATGAGCGGCCTGTGCGATGTCGTCCTCCGACGAGCCGACATAGGTATGGCGCAGAAGCATGATCTTCGGCCGCTCGATATGCGGGTTCTTCGCGCAGGCATCGTTGAAGCGCCCCATCAGCGCCTCAACCTCGTCATCGCCCTGCCAAAGCGGCGTCACCTGGACATTGCAGCCGTTGGCAACAGCGAATTCGTGCGAATTCGGGTCGCGCGCCGCAACCCAGATCGGCGGGTTCGGCTGCTGCAGCGGCTTCGGCGCCGAGGTGGTCGAGGGGAATTTGAAGAATTCACCCTCATGGGCGTAGTCTCCCTGCCAGATGCCTTTGACGGCGGGGATCAGCTCGCGCATGCGCTGGCCGGCGCCCCAGGCGTCGAGGCCCGGCAGCAGCCGTTCGTACTCGAAGGAATAGGCGCCGCGAGCGATGCCGACATCGAGCCTGCCGTCGCAGATGATGTCGGCCATGGCGGCTTCACCGGCAAGCTTGATCGGATGCCAGAAGGGCGCGATCACCGTTCCTGTGCCCAATCTCGCCCGCGAGGTGCGCCGCGCCAGATCGGCGATTGTCACGAAGGGGTTGGGCGCGATGGTGAAATCCATCGCGTGATGCTCACCCGTCCAGATCGCATGCATGCCACCCTTGTCGGCAATCTCGCAGAGCGCGACGAATTCCTCATAGAGGCTCTTATGCGTCTGGCTCGCATCAAGGCGTTCCATGTGAACGAAGAGAGAGAATTTCATGCCTGCACCACCTTCCCGGAAACCGGCCGTACCATGCCGGAGGTCTCGTCGCCAAAATAGACCCCGAAATTGCCGATCTGGCTTTCCAGCGCGAAGCGGGCGACGATATCCGCCGTTGAGCTGGTCTTGAAGCGCGCCGTCTTCAGCACATCCGGCTTTAGGAAACGGCCCTCGCGCGGTTCTCCTTGCGAGGCGAAGGCGCGGTAGACGATGTGATGCTTGCCATCGCTCTTGCCTTCATAAACGGAATAGAGGAAGCCGACGGTTACCGTAAGGCCGGTCAGCGTTTGCAAATACTGGCCGAGAATATCGGCTGGGCTTCCCTCACGGCCCTCGCAATCCGGAAGCGCAAGGACATCATCGCCAAGCAGCAGGATCTCTCCATCGCGCTCAAGAACAGCACCCAGCTCGATATCGCCTTCCGCGGCAGCGGAGACCGCCTTGCTCGCCAGGATCGGCGTGAAATAACCGCCGCGTGCATAGCCAAGTCCGTTGCGTCCGCTGTTGTCGAAGGAGACGATGCGCCCCAGCAGGACAACGTGGTCCCCGGCTTCGATCACCTGCTCCATGGCGCATTCGAACCAGGCGGCGACATCGGCAAGGATCGGACAGCCATCCCTACCCGAATTCCACTCGACGGCGGCAAACCTGTCTTCGACCGGCCGCGCAAAGGTGTTGGAGACCGCTTTTTGCGTTTCCGACAGCACGTTGATCGCAAAATGCCTGGCATTCGTCATGGCCGCGAAATTGCGCGAGGTCTTTGCCAGGCAGACGAGAAGAAGCGGCGGGTCGAGCGAGACCGACGTGAAGGAATTTGCGGTAAAGCCGAGCGGCAGGCCCGCCTGATCGCGCGCTGTCACGACCGTGACGCCGGTCGGAAAAGCGCCGAAGGCATCGCGCAGCGCCCTTGGGTCGAAATCGTGCGTCGTCATCTTGCGTCCTCCCCGCATGAAAGCCACTCGGCGAGCAGCTCGTTGACGATGTCTGGTGCCGTCAGGTTCACCATGTGGCGGTGGCCCTCAACGATACGCGCCCAGCCATTGGGTGCCGCAGCCGCCATTTGTTTGGCCATCAGCGGCGTCGAATTCGGATCGTCCGAGCCCGTCAGGAACAGCGCCGGCGCGCTGACATCGGGCCAGCAATCTGCATAGGTCTCGTCGCCGCCGGCAAAAGCCGCATAAGCTGTGGCATAGCCTTGCGGATCGACAAGGCTCAGCCAGTTTCGGGTGAGCTCGCGCGCCACGGCACTTTGCACATCATCGCCAAACCAGCGCAGCAGCGGGCCCTCCTTGTCGACGCCGGCAAGCGGTATTGCGGCTGCGCGCGCAAGCACGGCTGCCTTCGCCTCCGGATCGCGACGATAGACGCCGTTGAGATAGGCGATCCGCTTGATCCGACCCCCGAAGGTGGCGGCAGCCCCTCCGGCGACGAGCGCGCCCATCGAATGTCCTGCAACGTTGACTTCACCGAGCGCCATCTCATCGAGGAAATCACCAAACCAGGCGACGAAGGCTTCCAATGCGCTGCCTGCCGCCAGCGCAGCGCTTTCGCCATGTCCGGGCATATCGACGGCAATGATGCGATGGCTTCGGGAGAAAGCCGAAATCTGTGGCGTCCAGGCTTCAAGCCGCATGCCGACACCGTGGATGAGAACCAGCGGCTCGCCCTCGCCGACCTCGTGATAGGCAGTGCCGCGCGCGGCATGTTTGCGGAGCAAACCTTCCCCATTCAGACGATCGCTCTTGTTCTGGTCAATGGTTTCCATCGCCGGCATCCAGAATCCGATCCCTTATACGCCCGCCGGATTTGAGACGTCCTGTCCCATATCCTTCAGATCCTGATAGCGATCGCCGATGCGATGATGCGGGCGACCGCCGACAGAGGCGCCAAGCGCCACGACGATTTCGTCAGCGGCCGGCGCATCGGGAACCGAGGTCTGGATCGTCAGATAATGCGAGCGGCGACCTTCATCATTCTTGTCCATTAGCGGGATC
Organism: Rhizobium sp.; assembly: GCA_039593415.1. Taxonomy (GTDB): domain Bacteria; phylum Pseudomonadota; class Alphaproteobacteria; order Rhizobiales; family Rhizobiaceae; genus Rhizobium. The sequence goes on from JBCNPI010000057.1 coordinate 8,244, forward strand.
ATGATCGGCGCGTTGGCCGGCCCGCGCGTATTGCAGAAGGCCAGATAGGACTTGGCGCCGACGGCATGGCGATAATGATTGCCGAAGCGGAGAGTGTGGATCAGCGCGGAAGCATGTTCGATCTCGCCATCGAGACCGACGACGGCCGATTTGCCATAGGCTTCGACCGCCTCACCCGATCCGACCGCGTCGATGATCATCTTGGTCAGCAATTCGCCGAGAACAGGTGCTGCTGCGTGAATCTCAGGCTTCAGATCCGCAACGAAGCCACGGCCGGCCCAGGGGTTTTTGACGATAGCGCAGGCTGAGAAGAGCTTTAACGGCACGACTGCTTCCCTGCCCCCTTCAACGAACGTCGTTTCGATCTGCAGGACGGTTTTTCGGATTTGAAGGCTCATGGCTCGCTCTCATTTAAGATTATGTATGATGGTATGCCATAATACATAACTGTCAAGCTGCTTTGAGCGACCGAATTGAAAAACCTGCCGCTCATCGGAAACCATCAGGTAAAACAGAGGCTTATCGATAGGCAGCAGCAAGCACCCGCGAAGGCGACGCTTGTTCGTCGCATGTCTTCAGCTCGTGATGTTTCGTTTTTGTATTAGTTATTATGGTATACCGTCACACCGAAAACGTGAGAGGTCAACCCGCCCCCCTGTCAAACGACAATTCGATGAGGCAAGGCGGCGTCCATCGGCATCATCCGACATCGTGCAGGTCGGCCCACCCCTGGCGGGATCTTCGCCGACCTTATCCCTGGCGGACGATGGCGCCGATCGCGTTGACGATAATGCGCGCAGCGGTCTGGGCCGAAAGGCCGTCGATGTCGGCAGGAGGATAGAACTCCACCAGATCGAAGCCTGCAATGTCCGCCCGCCGGCCGAGGTCGGCGATCAGATCAATGATCTGCGTGTAGGTGAGACCGCCGGGTGTCCGCGCCGCCACACCCGGCACGATGCTGGGATCGATGCTGTCGCAATCCAGCGTGACGACGACCCGAACACCCTCCGGAATATGACGAAGAGCGGCCTCGATCCCTTGAGCATGGAATTCGCGGGCAGTCACAAAACGACTGCCATAGCGCTGGGCTGCCTCCACGTCGGCCGGACGAGCACTGCCAACGCTGCGCAAGCCAACCTGCACCATTCCGGCAACATGCGGCATCTCGCTTGCCCGGCGCATCGGGCTCGAATAGCCATAGCGCTCGCCATGCAGTTCATCGCGCCAATCGATATGGGCGTCGATCTGCAAGATCCAGACTGGCTCCTCATCCGCAAAAGCGGCAATGAAGGGGATCGTCACGGAACAGTCGCCGCCAAGCAGGATCGGCACGGCCGGCAATGCCAGGATCTCGCGCGTCTTCGCCTCGATCCGGTCCCGGTTACCGGCATTGTCATGCATGACGGTCTCAACGTTCCCCACGTCGATGCAGGAAACCGGCTTGCCGTCGAATAGCGGGCCGCCGAGATCGAAATCCCAATGTCCGACAAGCGCTGCATCATCTTGGCTGGCGGCGCGGATAGCTCCGGCCGACAAGGCATAACCGTCACTGTCTTTACCGGGATAGGTGCTGCCGTGGCCGGCCCCGAAAATAACCACGCGCGGCTTGCCGCCATCATCAAGGTGGTCCGGAAAGCCGAGAAAGGAAGGAAGGGCAGTCATCTTCGTGGCCCTGGCGAGCGATCAATCGGTCGCCTGCCGGCCGGAAAGCACGGCCTGAGCGATGGCGCTGGCGCTGGTGACATGATCCATCGCCGCCTGATAGGCGCCGTCGCCGTCACCGCGCCGGATGGCATCGACGATGCGGGCCATCTGCGCCGGCCCCTGGACATCGCGATTTTGCGTCTTGATCGTCATGGAGCGCAGGTGATTGATGCGCACAGTCAGAAGGTTGACGACGCCCCAGGCCACATGACGGTCAACCATGCTGAACAGTGTCTGGTAAAAAGACGATGTATGGGCGAGCACGCCGGCCATGTCCTTGTCGCGATAGCTGCGCTTAATATCTTCGAGCGACTTGTCCAGGGCATCGGCAATGGCGGGATTGTGCTGTTCGGCGCAGAGTCGTGCCGCCATGCCCTCGAGCGCAGCGCGGATCTCGTAGATCTGCTTGGCTTCGTCATGATTGAGCTGGGCGACGATCGGTCCCTTGTTCGGAAGATTGGCGACAAGACCTTCGGATTCAAGGTGACGCAGCACCTCGCGCACAATCGTGCGGCTGACGCCGAGCTGGGCGCACAGATCGCGCTCGACCAGGCGGTCGCCCGGTCGGAAATAGCCGCTGACGATTGCCTCGCGCACCTTATCGAGGGCGAGCTCACGCAACGTCTTTGCCGGACGCTCCACGCGAATTGCGGCGCTATGCGCATCATCATTCATTTCCGCACCCTCGATCTTCGGATACCATAATATGGCCTACCAAAATCATCCATTGTCGAGATGAAGTCAATGCAGCAGAGCGCTCCTTAGCGCAAGGACTGTTCCCGGATACCGAAATGCTCCTTTAGCACCTTCCAGCCTTTCGGTGTCACATCAACGGCGCGGGACACAGGTGACCGTCGTAGACAGCCTTCGGTAAAGAGGAGATTGGCAAGATGAACGCCAAGCGGGCCGGCAAGATGATGTTGCCGCTCGGTCCAATCGAGGCACTGCCGCGCGAGCCCGTAACGCGTAGGTTTGATCGCGACTGTGTTCACCCCCATGCGATCGAACCACTCAGCACCGTCGGGCGTCAGTTCGAACCGCTTCTTTTCGACCGAAACGAGGAAGCCTTTCTCCAACAGCCCTTGGGTTAGGGCGATACCGACGCGGCCGGCCAGATGATCATAACAGCAGCGGGCGAACCGAAGTTTCTGCGCTTCGCGGGTCAGCGGCTTTCTTCGCACAGGCTCCGCCGGACCGATCAAGGCAAGGGTTTCAAGCGCCAGCGCGACATGCGGGCCGGCCAGGCGATAGTATCGGTGCCGCCCTTCGGTTTCGACGGAAAGCAGCCCGCCGGCCAACAGCTTTCCAAGATGGGAGCTTGCTGTCTGCGCCGTCACGCCGGCGGCGTAGGCGAGTTCGCCCGCCGGCCGCGCCCGGCCATCGAGCAGCGTCGACAGCATGGCGGCGCGCGCTGGATCGGCGATAAGAAAAGCAACGGCGGCTATATTCGGCTCCTGCATCATGTTTCGCGCTCCTGCAATCTCGCAGAATCATACCACCGAAATAGCCAGCATGTTTCGACGCGCATCGAAGCATTTGAGCGGGCTATCGTCGTAAGTTCCGCGCATAAGCAATTGCCATGGAACCCGGCTATGACGAAGACGACCCTCGCATTTTTCACCGATGCGCATCTCGGCCAGCGACTGGTCGCCAAAAGCGATATCGCCGGCGACAAGATGGGCTATGAGGAAACATCCGGAGAGCACGAGCATCATCTGCGCGTGATCCTCGACGACATTGCCGGCAAGGGCATTTCCAGGATCGTCTTCGGCGGCGATATCGGCACCGCGCAATCGGTCGGCCGGTTTTTCGAGCTTCTGCGCAGCCATGCCTTCGAGATGTCGCTCATCCTAGGCAATCACGATAGCTACCGCAACATCACTCCTTATTACGATCCAGGCGAGAGTGTCGTGGCCGGGAAACTCTACTTCTCGCAGCATGACCCGCATCTGAAACGCGTCTTTCTCGATACGTCCGACAATGTCGTCGACGACAGCCAGCGCGAATGGCTGATACGCGAACTCGAGGGAGTGAGGAAGGCCGCAATCTTCCTGCATCACCCGATCCTGCCGCTCGACACGCCGGTAGATCGGACCGGAGCTGCCCTGCGCGACAGGGATAAGCTAAGATCGCTTCTAATCGGCCTAGATTGCCAGATATCGCTTTTCTGCGGCCACTATCACATGATCGACGAAACCCGGGAAGCAAACATCCGGCAATATGTCTCACCGGCGGTTTCCTATCAGATCGTCAAGCAATCCGAGCGTCTCAAGGCCGACACCGGGACATTTGGCTACCGGATCCTGGAATTCGACGAGGAGGAGATCAGAACGCAGACCGTCTTGTTTTCAAAGACATAGTTGGCACAGGTATCTTGTCGAGCCAGTTGGCGACGGAAAGAAGCAAAAGCCTTTCACTTCAGCGCAATGGCACTGTATTGTGCTGATGTGCTGCGGAATCGCGAATTGATCTGAAGGATATGACAATGGGCATGCTGCTTTCTCCCAAGCTCACGGTCTGCGGCATAGAGGAGTTGCCCGATCAGAGCACTCGAAACGTCACCCATGTGCTTTCCCTGCTCGATCCGGAATATCCTGAACTCGATGTCTTCCGCTCCTACGCCAGGCATCATCGCACGACGCTGCGCTTTCACGATATCATCGCGACAGCTCCTGGCCGCCTGATGCCGCAGCCGGAACATGTCGAGGCAATCCTGAAATTCGGCTCCGAATTTCGGGCGCAACAAGACCCCGAAGCGCCGCACCATCTGCTGGTGCATTGCCATATGGGGATATCGCGCTCGACGGCTGCCATGCTCTCGCTGATGGCGCAAGCCAATCCGGACGAGCCTGGCGAAAGCCTGTTTTCCCGTCTGGTTGCCATCCGTCCGCAGGCCTGGCCAAACTCTCAAATGATCGGCTTTGCCGACGAACAACTCGGCAGGAAGGGCGATTTGAAGGCGGCACTTGCGCGTCACTATGGCCGGCAGATCAAGGGGCAGCCTGACTTCGTCGAGTGGATGACAAGTCTCGGGCGCCAGGCGGAAGTAAACATGGCAGTCCCGGCGTAACGGACGCATCCCTGGCCCGACGATCCGCCGACCCTCGGCGAGTTGAGCCTCGTCCAGCCGATCCGCAAAGATGCTATACACGCTTGCCGCACAGGATCAGGCACAACATATAGGACTGAAAATCACTCCATGCTGAACAGTCCCGCGGCGGTATCCTCGAAGAAGAGCGCGCATTGGTGTCCAGGCGGCTTTATCGCCTGGATAAGAGCCGAACGACACCGGGCGCGGCGCAAACTCCCGTTGGACCCGATCGGGCCTGATCGTCCGCTCGCCCCGGCTGAGGCTGAGACCTACCAAATCATAAGGAGCAAGACTGCATCGATACCGCAGCAGGCCATGAAGTGCTCAATCTCTCGGCATCATCCCAATCAGCAGCCTATTGCCTTGCCTGTTGCTACATCCCCGACATACCAGCCTGCTTACCAGCGAACCCACCTTCCTGCCGCCGCCGAAACGCCCGGCCATCTCGTAGCGGTCCACCGGCGCAATCCTTTGGCAAGCCGCGCACACGGCACTTAGCTCATACCATTGCGGCAGGTCCGCGAGCGTTCGCTGATAGTCGTCATGACCCACAGGCAGCAGTGCTATTCCTTTTCCGTGTCTCATTCTGGGTTGGCCTTGCATGCCGCGCCGCGGCTCATTGACTTCCGTCGCCTAAAGAACATAAAGGGAACAAAAAGGAGTAACAAGCCAATGATTCGATTCGCGCCCTCAGCAACTCCGGCGAGCTCGCAGCAGAGCACCAAAGCGGCCGGCCATGTCGCTGTCCCATTGAAAGCCGAGGCGGACCCTCCGGTGATCGCGCTCGCAAAGGCCGCCAATGAGAGCAAGGAGATTGCTGATAGCGGGATGCTGCTTGCCGACCTTCCAGAGATTTCCGCTCCGAATCCGCCTAAAACCACCAAGGCTCGCCGGCCAAGAAAGCCAAAGACCAAGTCGCAGGCTATTGCCATACAGCTCGATCTCAACGGGCAAACGGCATGACTGCTGTCGATTTGCGCCTTTGAATTGCAATCCGATAGAATCCTGCGGGCTTATGATCCAAGGTGCGACACTATGCTGGGGATATTGACGATCGCTTTACCTTGAGAGCCAACAGAGCTTCCCATCCCAAGGAGCCGGCACTACCTCCATCCTTGTCATAGAGGAGGAGGCAGACATGAAGTCTACCGCGGAAGTCCTTGCTCACAACGATGATGTTCGCACTGAAGACATAGCCGATGCCGTCGATTTTCTTCAAAGGAAGATCAATGCCGCTATGATATCGGGCCGCCCGGTATCGCTCGCGGCATTCAGATCGAAGGTGGTCATGGAGATGGCCCTAAACATTCGCACGCAGCATCCGCAGACTCCGGCGCCATCGCAAGGGCACACTGAAAGGCTGTAAGCCCCCTAGATGTAACTGTGCAATAATACTGGAAGGCTCATGCGGAGGTCTATCACTTCCACCCAACCATCCTCTCGCAGCGCTTCCTGTTGTTGGGCTGCCCGCAGAGCCACCTTGCGATCGTCAGTTGCCATGACAAAATCAGACCAACCACCCTCCGAATGGTGGCTATCCCCCGCAAAAACCAGATAGCGTTTCCCTCGAATGTCCATATGCCCGCTCCCGCAAGCGCGTAACCATAGCGCTCAATTTTAAATTATTCGCCTAGCGTAGTGGTGGCAATAGGCGCTCATCTATCTAAGGTAGATCACCATTGGTACTTATTCCGAGTAAGGCGGCTGTTGAATTACAGCGCCTATTTTATTCGCCCGTATGTTGTGCCGACCATCTACATCTGCAAATTCCGGTGTTCCCATACGGTTGGCTGGGCAGTTGCGTCTTGAAAGCCTTCGAACAGGGCGATATCATGAATCATGAACCCGTTGGCTTGACGATAGGTAGAAGGCACCAGGTTTGAGCGTGACTCTGCAGATCAAGAGAATCTACGAGCCCCCATCCAAGGAAGACGGCGTGCGTATCCTGGTCGACAGGCTATGGCCGCGCGGGATCAGCAAAGACGAGGCTCGCATTGACACCTGGCTCAAGGACGTCGCGCCGAGTGCCGATCTGCGGCGCTGGTTCGGTCACGATCCGGACAAATGGAGCGAGTTTCGCCAGCGCTACAAAGCCGAACTTGAACACAATCCGGCTGCTGTCCATCAGCTGAAAAGACAGATAGGCCAGGCGCCCGCGACGCTTCTTTATGGCGCCAGGGACACCGAACACAACAATGCAGTGGTGCTCCGGGACTTCGTCAGCGGGCATTAGCCTGGATGATGCTGCCGAGCGGATTAATCCGCTGCGGATACCATGAGCCCCGAAGGTACACCTTCCCTTGCATGGATCAGACCCCGTGGAGAGCGGCCATCGGCACGCTGCGAGTTCTCTCGCGCATCGCCCCTGCCCTTATGCATCCGTCAGTTCCAGCTTCTTGCCGCTCGGAAGCAGCCGCGCGACGGCACTCAGAAGATCCGTCTGCGATATCAGGCCGAGAATGCGGTGGTCGTCATCCACGATGATGACCGCATGTGTCCGACCGTCCGTGAGAACCGGCAAGAGCGATAGAGCGGGGTCGGAAGCCCGCGCGGTAGCCGGCCGCGAGATCGCCCGAGCGACACTATCGGCATTTTCGGACAGTTCCCTCAGGCCAACTGTTCCAACCAGGCGGCCTTTGGGATCCTTGACCGGCAAAGTGCGGATATTGTGCCTCAACAGAAGCTGCCTTGCATGATCGGGCGCAGCATCCGCACTGACGGCGATGACATCGCGCGACATGATATCGGAACAGCTGATATCTCCATGTGTCCTGACCATGGCCTGCAGCTCGACCTGCCGCAAAAGACGGCCAAGGTCAGCCCGATCGATGTCGAAGGTTTCATCGAGAGCCACGAGAGCCGCGTCGACGTCCTCTTCCCGAAACCCCACCCGCAAGGTCGAGGGCGGGTCTTGCGTCTGGTGCGTATTCTCGGCGGGTTTTGCGACGACATGCGGATAGTTGCGCTTGGAAAGCTTATGGAATACCAGGCCCAGGCCGACGAGGATGCAGGAATTCAGGCCTACGGGGACAAAGGGAAACAAGAACCCCCAGTTTGCAACGACCGGCCCGCCCAGAACGGCCGTAAGCGCCGCGGCGCCACCGGGGGGATGAAGGCACCTGGTGAACGACATCGCGCCGATCGCAAGCGAAACGCCAACGCCGATCGCAATGATCGGATCACGAATGAAATAGGCTGCGATGATACCCATCATGGCGGAGATCGTGTTGCCGCCGATGATCGACCAGGGCTGGGCCAGCGGACTTGCCGGCACGGCAAACAGAAGCACCGCCGACGCTCCCATTGGCGCGACGATCAGCGGAAGATACGGCCCCTGACCGAAGAAATAGCCGCTGATAACGCCGGTGAGGCCGATGCCGATCAAGGCTCCAAGACAAGCAAACAGCCTTTCTCGAAGGGTTGCTCCTGCAAGGATCGGAGAAAACAAGTGGAAGCGACTGGTTCCCGCTTTCTGGGAATCTGGGTGCTGCATGATCAAACCGGTGTGTAATTGGAGTGTTTTAGGAGGGGCGTTCAGAATTCGATCTTCATCAGCCGCTGATCGGTGCGCCGGGTGCCATTCAGAACGTCTTGAAAAGCCTCCAGCGCGCTCGGGCGCTTATCCTTGCGATAGACCAGGATCGTATCGACCGTTGCGAGCTGATGCGTCACGGAAGCCATCGGCCAGTGCATGAGATCGAGAACCGATTTGGGCATGACGCCAACCGCATTCCCGGTTGCAACACTCGCCAGGATGGCATGATAGGAACCAAGCTCAATCGTCTGCAGACCGCTCGATTGACGCGCCCAATGTTCGGCAATCCTTCGGTACGTACAGCCGGGCTCCAGGGCGGCGATGGACCCGACGCGGAGATCCGCAGCGGAGCGGATCGATGGATGGCCTGACGGCAGGACAAGCAGCAGATCCTCGACGAATGCCGGCTCAGCTTCGAGCGTCTCCAGATCGGCCTGAAAATCGGTATCCTCTTCGAGCATGGCTTCCGGCGGAAGCGCGATCAGCGCGCAATCCAGCCTGTCGCACAAGACGTCCTGTGTAAGGTCGCGCGATGCGCCCAATGTCAGATGAAGCGGCACCTCCGGCCACATATGGTTGAACTGGCTAAGCGCCGCCGGCAGCCGGCTTGCGGCCGTGCTCTCCATCGTGCCGACCCGCAGCGGGCCTGAGGGGCGCATGGGCTTCACGGCCTGACGCGCCTCCAGCGCCAGCGCGGCAAGGCGATTGGCATAGACGAGAAAGGTTTCGCCTTCACGCGTCAAAGTCATCTTCTTGCCGTCGCGGCTGAAGAGCAAGGCGCCGAGATCGTCCTCCAGCTGCTGTATCCGCGTCGTCACGTTGGACGGAGCGCGCCCGACGGCTTTCGCCGCCTTGGTGACGCTGCGATCATGGGCGACCGCAAGAAATATCTCGATTGATGAAAGATCCAACGAAAAAATCTCGATTCAGGAATTAAATTGCCATATCGTTCGCTATATCGAAATCATTCCCAAGGCTCAAGCCGCTTTCGGCGGCAACCGCAGCGAAGACGAAAAGAACGGGATGGCAGAACCGGAACGACATCAAACAGACGACGATGAAACCCGCGAATATGCTTCGCCCGCATGCTCGCTGCATGAAATCGATCCCGCTTATAGCGGCATCTCAGCCGTCACGGCAGAGGACGCCGTTTATGCCTGGCGAAAGGTGCAGCGACACAAGCTGATCGAAGAGCGCATGGCATTGCCGCAGGCGCAACGCGAGGAATATACCCGCTCGATCGCGGCCCAGCTCGACCGGCTCGTCGGCGACGTCGCCGGCAAACATGTCAGTTTGTTCTGGCCGTTTCGAGGGGAGCCGGACCTCAGGGGATGGCTGAACGGCCTCGTGGCGCGAGACGCCATATGTTTGCTGCCCGTCGTCGTCGCCAAAGCCAGCCCCTTGATTTTTCGATCCTGGAAAATGGGCGAGCCGCTCGAACGCGGCGTCTGGAATATCCCGGTGCCGGCGGAAGGAAAGCAGGCAGTTCCCGATATTGTGATAGCGCCCGTGGTCGGCTTCGATCGAGGCTGCTTCCGGCTGGGCTACGGCGGCGGATTCTTCGACCGAACGCTTGCCAGCCTTGAGCGGAAGCCTCTAGCCATCGGCGTCGGCTACCAATCGCAAGAGATCGACACCATCTATCCGCTTTCCCACGACATTCCGATGGACGTTATCGTCACGCAATCGGAACCGCGATGCCGATGAGACCTAGAGCGATTCCAGGGAAAGCGCGCAGCGGTTTCCCGTCCGCAATTGCGTAAAGACAAAGGGATAGAGCGTTTTCGCGATTCGAAGAAAAGCGGAAGGCTCTGGACATTGACGTTCGGCTTGCCGAACAGAACGGCAATTCGCCTGTCAAATCGGCAACACGTCATTTTCCTGCCGCATCTCACCCTCGACAAACAGCCTTCTTCTCCTGGCATGCGAATTGCGTCTCCAAAGCGGACCCTCGAAGAGACGATGTTCATGTTGCACTTTCTGCCCTCCCTGCTTTTGAGCATTTCCCTCGGTTTGAGTTGGAACAGGTTCATCCTCACCTTCTCAAGCAGGGGCGATTGCCTTCAAAATCAGATGCCGACGACCATGGTCGCTGCCGCCGTCAGCGTTTCGGCCCTTGCCTTGTGCGTCGCCGACAAAGGGGTTCTCTTGGGCGGGACGATCGCCCTGCTTGGGCTTGCGCTTGCGGCCATCAGCAAGGGCCTTCCACACCCTGCCATCATCGTGGGGATCTCGGTTGCAAGCCTTGTCGCCTATCTCCAGTTCACGGGGCATGTGTTGCAATAGGTCCGCATGCGAATGCTCCGGCGGGACATGCCGAGCATACCGCCGATGCGATATTCTCCTCCTTTCGGCAGCAGTCTCGCGCTCGTGCTTCGGCACGGCTCGGGGATCGCAGCTCCGGGAACCGGCTCTCATCAATGGGCGGGGGCCGGCTCCGCTTCGGACGCATCCTGCTTGTGATGATCGGCCGCGAGCAGCATATATACGGCAGGCACGACGAAGAGCGTGAACAGCGTCCCAATGGCGAGACCCGCGGCAATCACCAGGCCCATGTTGAAGCGGGCGACGGCACCCGCACCGGTCGCCAGGATCAGCGGCACGACGCCCAGAACCATGGCTCCCGTCGTCATCAAGATCGGCCGCAAGCGGATGCCGCAGGCACCCTCGATCGACTCACGCTTCGATTTTCCCGATAGCTGCAGCGTATTTGCCACCTCGACGATCAGGATGCCGTGCTTGCTGATCAATCCCATCAGCGTCACGAGGCCGACCTGCGTATAGATGTTCATCGTCGCGCCGCCGACACCGAGGCTGATGAAGGCGAGTGCGCCCGCGATCGACATCGGCACCGATACGAGGATAATCAGCGGATCGCGGAAGCTATTGAATTGGGCTGATAGCGCCAGGAAGACGATGATCAATGCGAGCGCGAAAGTGGTCGCCATGCCGCTTGATTCCTGCACGAACTGCCGCGACTGACCGCCATAATCGACCGAATAGCCCTGCGGCAGTGAGCGCGCCGCGATCGACTTCAAGGTATTCAGCGCATCGCCGACGGCAACGCCGGGCGCCGGCACCCCGGCGATGGTGGCCGAGTTCAATTGCTGGAAGTGCGCAACCGAACGCGGGGTCGCCTCAAGTTTCGCCGTCGCGATCGCCGAAAGCGGTATCTTCGATCCATTCACGTTTGCGATCGGATAATTCATGATCTGATCGATGGTCTGGCGTGCGCGTTGCTCCACCTGGGGGATGACCTGATAGGAACGGTTGTCGATGCTGAAATAATTGACGTAACCGCCGCCCAGCATGGCAGCGAGCGCCGATCCCACATTGTTCATAGACAGGCCGAGAGCCGAGGCCTTGCTGCGGTCGATCTGGATCGAATATTGCGGATTGTCGACATAAAGATCCTTCATCAGAAAGATGAACTGGCCAGATTTCTGCGCTTCCTGCAGGAAGGAGCTGGACACTTCGTTGAGCTGCTCGAAGCCGCCGGTACTGCCGATGGCGAATTGCACCGGCAGGCCGCTGGCGCCGGGCAGGGGCGGTATCTGGAAGACCACGGCCTGCCCGCCGGCGATCTTGCCGAGATCTGCCTGCACCAGCGGCTGCAGCTGGTCTGCCGTTCGCTTGCGATCGGCCCAGGGCTTCAGCACCATACCCTCAAACGACGTGCCCGGCACCTCGACCTGAAGGGTCTTGTCGGTTTCCGGGAAACTGCGAAAGATCTTGGTGACCTGATTGGAATTGAGCAACTTCTGCTGAAGCGTCGCATTGGGAGGATTGGTCACCTGTGCGGCGAGAAATCCCTGGTCCTCATTGGGAGCCAACTCGTTCTTGGCGGTAGTGTAAAGGAAATAGATGCTGCCGAGAACGATTGCCGCGAACACCAGGGTCACCGGTATGGTGTTCAAGCTGCCGTGCAGCATGCGCATATAGGGGCGATGGATCTTCGAGAAACGACGATCGATGAAATCCGAAATGCGCTCCTCCCAGCCGCTGCGGTCGGTCAGATGCGGCTTCAGGATGCGCGAGCACATCATCGGCGTCAGTGTTAACGCGATGATCATGGAAACGGTGACGGCGCCTACCAGCGTAAAGGCGAACTCCGTGAACAAGGCGCCAGTCAGGCCGCCTTGGAAGCCGATCGGCACATAAACGGCGATCAGCACGACGGTCATGGCCAGGATCGGCCCGACCAGCTCGTGCGCGGCCGCCAGCGCCGCCTGCATCGGTGCGGCCCCTTCCTCGATATGGCGATTGACGTTCTCCACGACGATGATGGCGTCATCGACCACGAGGCCGATGGCAAGCACCAGAGCCAGCAAAGTCAGAAGATTGATGGAGAAGCCGAGGATCAGCATCATCGCGAAGGTGCCGACCAGAGACAGCGGTATGGCGACGATGGGAATGGCGACCGATCGCGGTGAGCCGAGAAATGCGAACACCACGAAGATGACGATCACCAGGGCCTCGACCAGACTCTTGACCACCTCGTCGATCGACTGGGTAACGAAGGTGCTGGAATCATAGACGATATAGCCTTCGAGCCCCTGGGGCAGCTGCGCCTGGATGTCTGGAAACACCGCGCGCACGCCCTTGATCACGTCGAGCAGATTGGCGGTCGGCGCGATCTGGATGCCCATGAATACGCCGGTCTGCGCATCGAATCCGATCTGCACATCGGGGTTCTGCGAACCGAGCGCGACCGTCGCCACATCCTTCAGGCGAACGATCGTATCGCCGATCTGCTTGACGACCATCTCCCTGAACTCGTCGGCCGAATGCAGATCCGTCCGCGCCGTCAGCACCGTCTGCGTCATCTGGCCACGCGTCGTGCCGATGCCGGAAATAAAATTGTTGTTCACGAGCGCGGTCCTGACATCGCCTGCCGTCAGCCCGTAGGCGGCGAGCTTGTCGGGTTCCAGCCAGGCTCTCAGCGCGAATGTTCGGCCGCCGAGGATTTCGGCTGTCTGAACGCCGTTGACTGCCTGCAGCTTCGGCTGGACCACGCGCGTCAGATAATCGGTAATCTGGTTGCTGGCCAGAACATCGCTGCGGAAACCGATATACATCGCATCGATCGACTGGCCGACGGAAACCGACATGATGGGCTGCTGCGTGCCCGTGGGCAGCTGATTGAGAACGGATGACACCTTGGCGTTGATTTCCGTCATCGCCGCATCGGCATTGTAATTAAGGCGCAGGTTGACCGTGATCGTCGAGGTGCCGCTGGTGCTGGACGAGGTCATGTAGTCGATGCCGTTGGCCTGGGCGATGGCATTTTCGAGCGGCGTCGTGATGAAGCCGGCAATGACGTCGGGCGCGGCACCCGGATAAGTGGTTGTCACAGTGACGACGGCATTCTGCGTCTGCGGATATTGGCGCACGGTCAGCGTGCGAAACGACTGATAGCCGATCACGATAATCAAAGCGCTGACCACAAGGGCGAGCACGGGGCGCCGGATGAAGATATCGGTGATATTCATCGCCACGCCTCAGTTGGGGTTGGCCGGAGCTGCATTGGGGTCGTTCGACGGCTGCACGTCATTGTTGATGATGACAGGCGAGCCGTTGTTCAATTTCAGCTGGCCCGAAGTCACCACGACCTCGCCAACGTTCAGGCCCTTGGTGACCGCGATCTGATCGCCGCGCGCCTGTCCGGTGCTGACGAATTTCTGATTGGCGACGCGCTGCGGCTTCCCGTCCGGACCGTTGCCCTTGTCGGTCACAACATAGACGACATTGCCATAGGGATTGATGGTAACGGCCGTCTGCGGCAGCGAGATATAGTCTTTCGGCTCGCCGACCACCACCGATACATTGCCGAACATGCCGGGCAGCAGCTTGCGATCGGGATTGGTGAAAGTCGCCCGCAGGGTGATGTTGCGGCTCTGGGTGTCCACCAATGGGCTGATTGCCGTGATCTTGCCATCGAACGTCTGCTTGCCATAGGCATCGACCGTTGCGGTCACGGCCTGTCCGACCTTAACCTGCGACAGAACCTGCTGCGGCATCGAGAAATCGAACTGGATCGGGTCGAGCGACTGCAAGGTCACGACGGCAGTTCCCGCGGACAAATATTGGCCGAGGCTGACCAGCTTGATGCCGAGATGGCCATCGAAGGGCGCGCGGATCGAATATTGATCGATCAATGCCTGTTGCGAAGCGACCTGCGCCTGCGCCGCCTTCCAGTTCGCCAGATCGCTGTCGACCTGGCTCTGCGCAATGGTGTTCGCCTTGATCAGCTTGGAATCGCGGTCATAGGCGATTTGCGCATTCGCCATTGTCGCCTTGTACTGCTCCAACGTCGCGATCTGCTGATCGGCAAGCAGCTGCACGATCAGATCGC
>JBCNPI010000058.1:0-22422 GCA_039593415.1 Rhizobium sp.
GCACGATGACGACATAGCTCAGCGCCATCAGCGGGAAGGCGATGGTCAGCGGGACGTGCTCGAGAACGGCAGTCCATGCGAAAAGCTCCACGGCCCAGAGCAGAATGCCGAGCCAGGTGACCGGTTTTGTCAGCGCCGAAAGCGGTGCGTTTGAACTGGCCGATTGCTTGAAGCAGACCTCGCGGGCGGTCTCCGCGACTACGCAGAACAAAATGAGCCCAAGCATGGGAAGTGTCAGGCTGCCTGTCATTCCATATACTCCGCCAGCACCTCCAGCAGGGCATGATTGGCCGCGCTGTTGATATTTCTCATCGTTTCGGCACCCTGCCGCACTCGCGGCTGATCGATGAAGATCTCCGCACGCTTCAGAAATTGTGTCCGAAGACTGCCAGCATAGCTCGGGGTCGAATAATCCCCTATGACATCCGCGCCGATGATGCGATGGCGGCTGCCGATTTCGCTGAGCAAGGCCAGGAGATAGGGCAGCCGCATGCGGCCCTGATCCCAGTTGGTCACCGCATCGTCGGCGGCGAGCACATCCTTATCGATGGTCACATAGACGGCTTCGGTGCGAATGCGGCTGAGCATGCGGTCGATGAAATTTTCCTCGCCGATCTCGGCGATGGACTTCCAATGCAGCGCCCCCTTGTCCTGCCGATAGCTGGCACCATTGCCGTAGTCGGCCAGCACGCGGCTCGGCGCATGTTCGTAGGGATAGAGCTCCAGCTTGCCCTCGCCGAGCCAGTGCAGGTTCGCCCCCTTACGCTCGGGACTGCGAAGATCGTTGCTGCAGACGCCGATTGTGATGACCTTGTGGATGTTGGGGTTGGCAAGGGCGCTGTTGACCCACGAGCCGCAATGCATGCCGCCGTCGAACTTGACCCAATCCGGATGATTGTCGAAATGGATCAACGTGGCGGCGCCGGGCTGACGCTCCATTACACCGTCAAGCAATAATGCCGTAATGTGGTGGAAATCGCCTGATCCCATGAAACACAGTTGCGGGTCCTTACTCGTCGCAGGCCTGTTCTTGACCATGTCTCGACCGAGATCATCAAGGGCGCGCTGCTTGCCCCACAATCGAACCTGCTGCCCCGCACTCTTGCCGAAATACTGGTGCGCGCCTGCGAATGTGCAGGCGCGCACGAAGTCGGGCTGCAACTCCAACGCATCATCAAGATGAAGAAGCAGGAGTTGCACCGTATTATCTCCGGGCAGCGCGCGTCAGAAGCTGATCGAGCAGCGCAAGCGCGAGATCGATCTCTTCGCGGGTGATGAGCAGGTTGGGCGCGAAGGTGATGACGTTCTTGTGGTAGCCGCCGACGTCGAGCACGAGGCCGTATGTCTTCGAGCCGACCTGAAGGTCGCCCTTCATGCCTTCGTCGCACATCCAGTCCATCGTCGCCTTGTCCGGCGTATAGCTGTCGTCCTTGCAGATTTCCATGCGCAGGGCGAGGCCGAGGCCATCGACTTCGCCGACAATGGCGTGGCGCTTCTGCAGCTGCTTCAGCCCGTCGAGGAAATGCGCGCCCTTTTCCATGATCGCGGCGCCGAAATCATGCTCTTCCAGCATCTTCATCGTCTCGAGCGCGACGGCGGTTCCCATCGGGTTGCTGGCGAAGGTCGAATGCGTGGAGCCGGGCGGGAAGATCGTCGGGTTGATCATCTCTTCGCGAGCCCAGACGCCGGAAAGCGGGTTGAGGCCGTTGGTGATCGCCTTGCCGAAGATCAGCGCATCCGGCGAAACGCCGAAATGCTCGATCGACCATAGCTTGCCGGTACGGTAGACGCCCATCTGGATTTCGTCGACGACGAGCAGGATGCCGTGATCGTCCAGCACCTTCTTCAGTTCGACGAAGAAGTTCATCGGCGGGATGACATAGCCACCGGTGCCCTGGATCGGCTCGATGTAGAAGGCGGCATATTCGGACTTGCCGGCCTTCGGGTCCCAGACGCCGTTATATTCGCTCTCGAACAGGCGGGCGAATTTCTGGACGCAGTAATGCCCGTATTCTTCTTTTGACATGCCCTTCGGGCCGCGGAAGTAATAAGGGAATTCGACGAACTGCGCGCGATCGCCGAAATGGCCGTATCGGCGGCGATAGCGATAGCTCGAGGTGATCGCGGAAGCGCCGAGGGTGCGGCCGTGATAACCGCCTTCGAAGGCGAACATCAGGCTCTTGCCGCCGGTATAGTTGCGCACGAGCTTCAGCGAATCCTCAACAGCCTGCGAACCGCCGACGTTGAAGTGAACGCGGCCCTTGCGACCGAACTTGCGTTCGGCATCCTGGGCGATCATTGCTGCAAGCTCGACTTTCTCGCGGTGCAGATATTGCGAGGCGACCTGCGGCAACTGATCGAGCTGACGATGGGCGGCCGCGTTCAGGCGCTCGTTGCGATAGCCGAAATTGACGGCGGAATACCACATCTGCAGATCGAGGAACGGCGTCCCGGTGCGATCGTAGACGAAGGAACCTTCGCATCCCTCGAAGAATTTCGGCTTGTCCGTATAGTGAACCGTATCGCCGTGGGAGCAATAGGCCTCCTCAAGAGCGCGCAATTCTTCTTCAGAGCGGACGGACGTTTCGGTCGCGCCGCTGAAGGCTTCAGCTACATTCGTTTTCATTCAATGCCTCTTGGTCTAAATCACGCTGTCTTGAATTGCGGCAGCGTACGGGAGCGTCGCTCGACGCTCGGGAGAACGGCTTCCATCTTCGGAAGCAGATCGGAAAAGTCTTCGAAACCGACATAGGGAATGCCGTTTTCCTCGCAGTAATCGATAAGCTTGGCTTTGGCGAAGACGAGGTCGACCTTGTCGGAAACGCAGAAGTCGCTTCGTCCGTCGCCGATATAGACCTGCAGGTCATTGCTATCGACAACGCGGCATTTGCAGACGCCGGCACCGGACACGCAGCCGGTTGCCGAAAATGGCGGGAACAGCGAATAGGACTCGCGGCCTTGTGAGACGCTGCAGGTGAGCACATTGGCGACGATCGGCAGGCTGTTGATGCCATGACGCGCCAGGATGCGGCGGATGAAATAGTCCACGCCGTCGCTGACGACGGTGACAGGCAACTCGCCGCTGCGGCAATAGGACAGGAAGCCTTCGAAGCCCGGATCGATCGATACCGTATCGAGAAACTGATCGAGTTCGGCCCTGCTTGCCTGAATAAGGGCGATCTGCCGGCGCATGCATTCGCCGGAGCCAATCTGCCCCTGCTTCCACAGCCGCTCTATGTCTTCCCACTCTGAACCGGCGAAACGAGATAAAACCATATCCGTCGCGTCTTCGATGGAGATCGTTCCATCAAAATCGCAAAACACCTGCATGTGATACCCTTTCGCCTTATTCTAAGTTGCGTCTAACAACCTCGGATGAGCCGGGTATGAGCGGAAAATGATGTGAAAATGAAAAACGCCAAGACGCTGATTTTTAGCTCAGCGGCAATCTCAGATCGACCTTAAGACCATTCCCAGAAGGCGAGGTGGAAAGCTCCACCGTTGCCGAAAGCCGGTCCGCAGTGTCTGCAACTATCGCGAGACCTAGACCGGCCCCTTCCTTGTGCAGCGTATTGAGACGATAGAAGCGTTGGAACACTGCTTCCCTTTCGTGAAAAGGGATGCCCGGGCCGCTGTCGCTGATCGAAATACAGCCGTATCCATCCTCCGATGAGATCGAAACTCTGATCTCTCCCCCGACCGGCGTATACTTGATCGCGTTGTCGAGCAGATTGGTAACCATCATACGCAGCAGCGACTCGTCGGTCTTGACCTCGACCGTCTCGTCCCCCTCCAACACCACGTCCAGTTCGCGACTGGTGATGATATTGCCCAACTCGGCGATCATGGAAGCCACCCAATGATACAGCATGACCGATGTCGGGCTGAGCGGATGATGGCTCACCCTGGCCAGCCGCAGCAATTGTTCGATCAGATGGATGGTACGGTTGTTGCTGGCGACAAGATCGGAAATGATAGCCTGCCGTTCCTGATCGCTGTCGCTGTGTTCGAGCATCCGCAGCAGAAGTTTCATGCTTGCCTGCGGCGTGCGCAGCTGATGCGCGGCAAGGTCGGAGAAGCGCCGTTCGAGCGTCAGCGACTGGCCGAGTTTCTCCAATAGCTGGTTGATCGACCGGCCGAGCGGCAAAAGATCGCGCGGCAGGCCCTCGACGGGGATGGCGGAGAGATCGTCGGGCGATCGCGTGCGGATCTGCCGCACCAGCCCATGAATCGTACGCAGACCGCTGTTGATGCCGAGCCAGATCAGAAAACCGATGACCGGCACCAGCACCAGCAGCGGAAAGAACAGGTTAAGGAGAATGTTGGAAACCAGCGTTTCGCGCAGCGCGATCTTTTCGCCGAGTTCAATGACGATGGTCGTTTTCGGAATCGGCAGCGAATAGATGCGCCACTCGTCTCCACCATAGGTCAGAGTGGTAAATCCCACCTTCTGCTGCGGCACATTGGAAGGGAAGGCCGTGCTGCTGTAGAAGCGGATATTGCCATCGACCCAGGCGCGAAACATGTGCGCGTCGGCATAATCATCGGCGTCTTCATTGAAGGCCAGCTGATTGTCCATGTTGAAGTCGATGTCGTCGATCTGCTTCGCCGCCCGGTCCGGCGCCTTTTCGAGCGGGTGGCGCAGCAGGCTCCAAATGACATTGGCATCGTCAATCAGCTGGGCGTCGTAGATATTGTTGATTTCCCGCGTCGCGCTGTTGAAGGCGAAGGCGGCAATCACGACGATCGTCACCACCACGACCGGCGCGATGCGGAGAAACAGTTTGCGGGTAAGCGTGGAATTGTTCATCGCTCGATCATGTAGCCGACGCCACGAATGGACTTGATGAAATCGGTGCCGAGCTTCTTGCGCAGATTGTAGATCGTCACTTCGATCGTGTTGCTTTCAACGGTATTCTCGGCGTCGTAAAGCGCGTATTCGATATCGTTCTTCGTCACGTAGCGGCCGCTGCGCTCCATGAGAAGCTTCAGCAGATGGAACTCTTTCGCCGTGGTGTGCACCTGCACGCTTCCCTTGCGCGCAACCATGGCCGACGGATCGACCTCCACGTCGCCGCAGCGGATGACGCTCTCCGTCCGACCGTCGCGACGGCGGATGAGGGCGCGCAGACGCGCCAGCAATTCGTCGAGGTCGAACGGCTTGACCAGATAGTCGTCAGCCCCCTCGTCCAGCCCCTCGACTTTCTGGCGAATGGAATCGAGCGCCGTCAGCAGCAATACCGGCACGGAATTGCCCCGCTGCCGGATACGCCGCAAGACCTCCATACCGCTGAGCTGCGGCAGGTTGACGTCGAGAACGATCGCCGCGAAATGCGAATGTTCCGCTGCCTCCAGCCCGGATGCGCCGTCGCGCATCCAGTCGACGCCATAGGCGTGCTTTTCCAGAGCCTTCTTGAGCGATGACCCAAGGATATTGTCGTCTTCAACAAGCAGAACGCGCACGATCGACCTCATTTAGCCGAATATTTCATAGCCGATGTGAGCCGCACTTGGCGCGGCGATGTGGCAAAGCTATGACGGGATCATTTCCGCATGGCAAGAGCTTAGCAGATGCATGCCCATCGCTCACTGCCGATCGGGAGGCATGGTTTTATCCGAAACAGTGCCTCATTGCTGCGTCGCCAGCAGACATTCCGCAAGACAGACTGCAGCCGGAGTGCTCTCCTGCGGCTGCAATATCCCGATCTCCCGGTAGAAGGCCGGCTCGGCAACAGCCACCAGACGGACCGGCGCAACCGGCGGCGGGCTACCCTCGACAATCGGGAGAAGCGCCACCCCGAGCCCGCGTCCGACCAGTGCCGCCATCCCCGCTATATCATCGACCTCCATTGATTCAAGCGGAACGATCGAATGCGACCGCAGGAAGCGGTCGACCTGGCGCCCTCCGAACGAGCTGCGATCATAGCGGATGAAGGGCTGCTCGCGCAGCAAGGCCCGCCAATCATCACCCTCCAAGTGCTCGGGAACCGCAAGCACGTAAGGCTCGCGCACCAGAGGCCGCCAGATCAGATTCTTGGGCAGGCCGAAGGGAGGCTCGATCAGCACGGCAAGATCGAGTTCACCAGCATCGAGCAGATCGAGCAGATGCAACGAGACGCCCGGAACGATGCGCAGGTAATAATTTGCAAACCGCTGCCGAAAGGGCACGAGCGCACGCGCAAACATCGCCGATTGAACCGAGGCAATGGCGCCGATACGCAGCTCGCCGCCCGAAGACTCATCGGCCGGATCGGCGATGTGCTCGAACATCGCAATGATGCTCTTGGCGCGATCGAGCGTTCTCAGTCCCGCGGCATTCAGCTTCGCAGATCGGCCCGTTCGCTCGAACAATTTGATGCCAAGCCTTTCCTCGAGCCGCTTCATCTGTCCGCTGACCGCGGCTTGCGTCAGGCCGATCCGATCTCCCGCAGCGGCAAACGTTCCGAAACGGGCGACGGCAACGAGTGTCCGAAGTTCAGCAATCATGATTCATAATTTTTCCTATGCCTCAACCTCACAATATACAGTTTTTCATAGGAAAAAATGTAGCTTATTTGTTGCTGCATCGAATTTGCATCTCTGGAGACGATCATGAGCGCAGCACCGCTTCACCCCTTTCACCTCGCATTTCCCGTCAACGATCTCGCTGCGGCGAGAACTTTCTACGGCGGCCTTCTCGGTTGTCCGGAAGGTCGCAGTTCGTCGGACTGGATCGATTTCAACTTCTACGGTCATCAGATCGTCGCCCATCTGGCGCCGAGCGAAACGAACGAGGTGGCTGCGAATGCCGTCGATGGCCACGGCGTTCCGGTGCGCCATTTCGGCGTTGTGCTGTCGATGGAAGAATGGCAGGCAGCAGCCGAGAAGCTGACGAAAGCCAATATAGAGTTTGTCATCAAGCCCTATATTCGCTTCCGGGGCGAACCGGGAGAACAGGCGACCATGTTCTTCAAGGATCCGAGCGGCAATGCCATCGAGATGAAGGCTTTCGCCGACATCAACAGCCTCTTCGCCAAATAGAGAAGTCGGCCCGGCGGCAAGGACGGCCGCCACAGCGGAACGGGCAGCCGAGAAACTTGGGTCGCCGGTGAACCTCCTAGAGCAATTCCGGGAAAAGTGCGTAGCGGTTTTCCGTCCGGAATTGCGCGAAAGCAAAGAGCTAGAGCGGCTCAGAGATTCCGTGAAGAGCTGAACCGCTCTAGGCTGCCGTGAGACCGGCCGCAGCGGCGCCGTCATGTGCCGCCCTCAGCCTTCTCATGGACGCTTCCAGTGCGTCGAATATCCGGGGATCGGCCGATTGCGCGACGTTGAACCGCATGAAGCGGCCGGCCGTTTCCGACAGGCTGAAAACGTTGCCCGGTGCAAGGACGATCCGTTCCTCGAGGCAGGCGCGAGCGATATCGGCGGCGTCGAGCCCTTCAGGCAGCTTACACCAGAGAAACATTCCGGCCTGCGGCTTCAGCCAAGGCACGACACCGATCGCCTCAAGCCGAGCCGACACCTCCGCCATCGCCTTGGCCAGCCTTATCCGCAAGTTTTCGACATGCTTGCGATAGCTGCCATCCTTCAGTGAAAGATAGACGAGTTCGGCCGACAATTGCCCGCAGCTGAAGCTGCTGGCGACCTTGAGATCGACAAGTCCGTCGATCCAGTCCTGCCTTGCCGCAATGAAGCCGCAGCGTACCGAGGCCGAGAGCGTTTTCGAAAAACTGCCAATATGGATGACCCGGTCGAGCCCGTCATAAGCGGCAAGGCGCGGCGCCGCCACATGCTCGAAATCGGCGAAGATATCATCCTCGATGATGATCAGCCCGGCGGCATCCGCGAGCTTCAAAAGCCGGTGTGCGGTGACGGGCGAGAGCGTCGCCCCCGTTGGATTGTGTATGGCCGAATTGGTGATGTAGAGCCGCGGCTTATGCCGTTCGAGGGCCTGACCGAACAGCTCGACGTCCGGCCCCATGGGTGTGAAGGGCACGGAGACGACATGGGCACGATGCGCCCGCAAGAGCGCATGGAAATTGAAATAGCAGGGATCGTCCACAAGCACCGTATCGCCGGGCTCGAGCAGGAAACGGCAGAGAAGATCGATCGCCTGCGTACCGGACTCCGTCAGCAGAATCTGGTCCGGAGGCACCGTGATGCCGTGCTCGCCGAGGCGCCTGGCGAGAAGCTGCCGCAATGGCGGCAGGCCGAGCGGCGTTCCGTAGTTGGCAAGCGCTGCCATATCGCCTCTTGCCAGCGTTCGCATCGCCCGGCGCAGCGCCGCCTGGGGAAACCAGGATGGCGGAAGCCAGCCGCAGCCGGGCTTCAGGACATCGTCTCCCACCTCGAGCGATTGCCGTGAGATCCACAGCGGATCGACGTTGCGGTCCGACCTCGCGCCGGTCTCGGATAGCGAAAGCGGCGGCAGCGGGCCGCAGACATAAAATCCGGCACCAGGCCTCGAGCGGATCGTACCCTCGGCGGCAAGCCGCTCATAGGCCTCCACCACGGTCGAAACAGAAACCTGCATCGTCTTTGCGAAGCTGCGCACGGAGGGAAGTCTCGCGCCCGGCATCAGGCTGCGGGTGGCGATGCGATCGGAAATCGCTGCCATGACCCATTCGATGCGTGTGCCACCGCCTGCACTTCCCGCTGAAAGCTCAGCCATCTGTACTGCCTCTTATACCGTAACAGTTTCTATGAATTGTACTGCACTGTCTCTGGCTTGGCCAGACGGACTCGCCGATACCGCGAAAGCTAGGAAGGAGCATATGCGATGGAGAAGATGGCGACAGGATGGATCTACGGATTGACGGGAGTGGTGATCTTCAGCGGCTCGCTACCGGCAACCCGGGTGGCCGTCATGGATTTCGACCCATTGTTCCTGACGGTCGCCCGCGCCGTGATCGCCGGCCTGCTGGGCCTTGGTCTGTTGCTCGCCTTTCGCGAAAAGCGCCCGACCCGTAGCGACATCACCTCGCTCGCAATCGTCGCGCTTGGCTGTGTCGTCGGCTTTCCGCTATTGACCGCATTGGCGCTCAAGCATGTCACCTCGGCCCACTCGATCGTCTTCATCGGCCTGCTGCCGCTGGCAACCGCCATATTCGGCTTGCTGCGTGGCGGCGAGCGCCCGCGCCCGGCCTTTTGGATATTCTCCGCCCTCGGCAGTGCGCTCGTCAGCGGCTATGCCCTTTCGCAGGGCATATCGGCCTCCCCGGCCGGTGATCTCCTGATGCTGGCCGCCGTGCTGGTCTGCGGCCTTGGCTATGCGGAAGGCGCGGTGCTCTCACGCCGGCTTGGCGGCTGGCAGGTCATCTGCTGGGCACTGGTCCTATCCCTGCCCGTCACCATCGCGCTTTGCATCGCCACCATGCCGCATACGATCGACGGTATCGGCCGCCCAGCCTGGCTCGGCCTCGCCTATGTCTCGCTTTTCAGCATGCTGATCGGCTTCATCTTCTGGTATCGCGGATTGGCGCAAGGCGGCATAGCGGCCGTTGGACAGCTCCAGTTCCTGCAGCCCTTCTTCGGTTTTGCACTTGCTGCCGCTCTGCTCAAGGAAAGCGTCAGCTGGTCCATGCTGATCGTAACCATCGCCGTCGTCGGCTGCGTCGCCGGCGCCAGGAAATTCGCACGCTGACCGTCATCTGGAACCAAGGCGATATCGCTTGATCTTCTAAACTGATCAGTCTATTAAAAACCGATCGGTTTATAAGGAGTACGTCATGACACCCCCACTCATCCCGCCTTTCACCCGCGAAACCGCCATCGCCAAGGTCCGAGTGGCGGAAGACGGCTGGAACAGCCGCGATCCCGAGCGCGTCTCCAAGGTCTATACGGAAGACAGCCAGTGGCGGAACCGCGCCGAATTTCCGCACGGCCGCAAGGAGATCGTCGAGTTCCTGACGCGCAAATGGGCAAAAGAGCTGGATTACCGGCTGATCAAAGAACTCTGGGCCTTTGACGGCAATCGTATCGCCGTGCGCTTTGCCTATGAATGGCGCGACGACAGCGGTCACTGGTTTCGCTCCTACGGCAACGAGAACTGGGAGTTCGATGCCGATGGCCTGATGCAGCGCCGTTTCGCCTCCATCAATGACATGCCGATCAGAGAAGAGGACCGGAAATTCCATTGGCCGCTCGGCCGCAGGCCGGACGATCATCCCGGCCTCTCGGAACTCGGTCTTTGAAATGGTGCGCAGCGTCTTCGAAAAGCCCGACGCCATTGCCCTCGTTGCCGAAGTCTTTCGCGAACTCGGCTACGAAGGCGCATCGATGAGCGAAATCACCGCCCGCACGAAACTATCCAAAGGCAGCCTCTACCACTTCTTCCCGGGCGGCAAGGAAGAGATGGCGGCGGAGATCATGGCCAATATCGACGCATGGTTCGTCACGGAAATGTTCAGGCCGCTCGAAGAGGAAGAACCACGCATCGCCATTGCCCGCATGTGGGAAACGACGGACAGCTATTTCCGCTCCGGCCGTCGTATCTGCCTGATCGGCGCCTTCGCCCTGGACGAAACGCGCGACCGCTTCTCTGACGCCATCCGAGGCTATTTTCACCACTGGATCGAGGCGCTTGCCGGTGCCTTGGTCAAAGCCGGCGTGCCCGGTTCGGGAGCAAAAACACTCGCCGAAGAAGCAGTCGTCGGCATTCAGGGCGCCTTGACGCTTGCTAGAGCCCTTGGTGATGACGCGATTTTCGGCAGAACCCTTAAAAGGCTGAGGCAGCGGTTGGACTCCGCTATGGAATAACGCCCGTCAAATCGATGCGAATCAGCTTCGGCACGCTTCAAGCGCAATAAAAAAGCGGATACTTCGACCGCCTTCCAGCGGCAAGACGGCGGGAAATCGCCTTTGCCAAGGATGACGACTGACGATGAATTTTAGATAACGCCTTGATCTTAAATAATCCTCCATAAATGCATGGCAATGTTAACCATGTTTGATTTGCAACTATCTAGGCTCCTGTGCTCAGCAGAAAACGGGATCGCCGAGGAGATGGATAGACGATGCTGCAGCAGGTAAATGAAGCCGACGATACGCTGATCGACCGATTGCAGCGTTCGGCTTTCGACTATTTCATGCTCCACACCAATCCGGAAAACGGGCTGGTAGCGGACACCTCCATCAAAACGAGCCATTGCAGCATCGCTGCCGTCGGCTTTGCGCTGTCAAGCTATCCGGTCGCCGTCGAGCGCGGATGGATCAGCCGCGCCGATGCGGCAAAGCGAGTGCTGGCAGCGCTCGATTTCTTCGCCGAAAGCCAGCAAGGCACCGAGCGCGGCGCCACCGGCCATCGCGGCTTCTACTACCACTTCCTTTATATGGAGACCGGCAAGCGCGCCTGGAATAGCGAGCTTTCGACCATTGACACCGGTCTTCTGCTGATCGGCGTGCTGACCGCAGCCGCCTATTTCAATGGAAACAGCCAGGTCGAACGCGATCTCCGCAAGCAGGCGAAATTCCTCTACGAACGTTGCGATTGGTATTGGGCGCTGAACAAGGGCCAGACCATCAGCATGGGCTGGAAGCCGGCAAGCGGCTTCCTGCGCTGGCGCTACCAGGGCTACGACGAAGCGATCTTTCTTTACGTGCTGGCGCTCGGCTCGCCTACACATCCCATCCCGCCGTCGAGCTACGACGCCTTTGCCTCGACCTATACCTGGATGATGTTCAAGGACGCGCCCTTTCTCTATGCCGGGCCGCTGTTCATCCACCTCTTCTCGCATGCCTGGATCGATTTCCGCGGCATCCACGACAAGCATGTGGCCGACAAGGATACCGATTACTTCCGCAACACGCAGACGGCAATTGCCGTCCAGCGTGACTACACGGAGCGCAATCCCAGCCATTTCTCCGGCTATGACAAGGACATCTGGGGCCTCTCGGCCTGCGATGGTCCGAACCCTACGGGCACGAAACACAGTCTTCGCTATGCGCCGAAGCTTTTCGGCTATGCGGCACGCGGCGCACCGCTCGGACCGGACGACGGCACGATTGCACCCTGGGGTCCGCTCTCCTGCCTGCCTTTCGACCGTCAGGCTGCCCTCGACGGCACGCGGGCACTACTTTCGACCTATCCCAACCTGCTGCTCGATGGCCGCTTCCCCGGCGGCTTCAATCCGAGCGTCAAGGGTCCAGGCCCGGAAGGCTGGGTGGACGATCGCTCGGTCGCCCTCGATCAGGGCCTGCTGGTCATGATGATCGAAAATGCCCGCACCGGCATGATCTGGAACCTGATGCGACAATCGCCAATCCTCCGCACCGGCCTGGAACGCGCCGGCTTCACCGGCGGCTGGCTCGAAGAGAAGCAGGCAAAGCCCGCCATCGCGTGATCTGCGGATCGCCGTGGCTATCAGCGGTTTCTGTCGACACAGCGGCTGTCTGCTTAGCCCCTCATCCTAGCCCTCTCCCCACACGCGGGGCGAGGGAACGACAGAACCAAACAGCTATCCTTTTTGAACATCGACACATTGCGTAGCGCGGTAACCCCTTCTCTCCCCTCGGGGAGAAGGTGGCCCGAAGGATCGGATGAGGGGCTTCCACCCGCCTCATCGCAATGCAGCAGAATACTGTTATTCCACGTCGAACTTGACGCCCTGCGCCAGCGGAAGCGTGCGGCCATAATTGATGGTATTGGTCGCCCGGCGCATATAGGCCTTCCAGGCATCCGAGCCGGATTCGCGGCCGCCACCGGTCTCCTTCTCTCCGCCGAATGCGCCGCCGATCTCCGCGCCGGAGGGGCCGAGATTGACATTGGCGATGCCGCAATCCGAACCGCGCGCGGATACGAATGTCTCAGCCTCGCGCATGTCGTTGGTGAAGATCGAGGACGATAGACCTTGCGGTACGGCGTTATGCAGCGCCAGCGCCCTGTCGAAATCGCTGTATTTCATCACATAGAGGATCGGCGCGAAGGTTTCCTGCTCGACTGGACCGGTCTGCTCCGGCATTTCGACGAGAGCCGGGCGAACATAGAAGGCATCGGCTGAGCCGTTTTCGACGCGTTCACCGCCGGTCACCTTGCCGCCGGCCGCCTTTGCAGCCGCAAGCGCTGCCTGCATGCGGTCGAAAGCCTGCCTGTCGATCAGCGGGCCGACGAGGGTTCCGGCTTCAAGCGGATTGCCAATCGTTACCGAACCATAGGCTTTCTGCAGGCGCGGAACGAGCTGGTCGTAGATGCTTTCGTGAACGAAGAGGCGGCGCAGCGTGGTGCAGCGCTGGCCGGCCGTGCCCATTGCCGAAAAGGCAACGCCGCGCAAGGTGAGGTCGAGATCGGCCGTCGGGCAGACGATGGCGGCATTGTTGCCGCCAAGCTCGAGGATGGCTCGGGCAAAACGACCGGCAAGACGCGGGCCGACCGCCCGGCCCATGGCCGTCGAGCCGGTCGCCGAGACCAGCGGCACCTGCGAATGATCGACCAAAAGCTTCCCGAGATCGCGGCCGCCGATCAACAGCGTCGAAAGATTGGCCGGCGCCGCGCCGCCCTCGGCGACATAGCGCTTCAGCGCCTTTTCGAACAGGGCCTGCACGGCAAGCGCCGTCAGCGGCGTCTTTTCCGACGGCTTCCAGATGGTGGAATTGCCGCAGACGATGGCAAGCGCTGCATTCCACGACCAGACGGCAACAGGGAAATTGAAGGCAGAGATGATGCCGATCGCACCGAGCGGATGCCAGCTCTCCATCATCCGGTGCTCCGAGCGTTCGGTGGCGATGGTCAGGCCATAAAGCTGGCGCGAGAGTCCCACAGCGAAATCGCAGATATCGATCATCTCCTGCACTTCACCGAGACCTTCGGAGGTGATCTTGCCGACCTCGATGGACACGAGACGACCAAGAGCTGCCTTGCCGGCGCGCAATTCCTCGCCCAGCAGACGGATCAGCTCGCCGCGCTTCGGTGCGGGCACATCGCGCCAGGACAGAAACGCCTCGTGTGCCGCCACGATCGCAGCCTTGGCCTCTTCAGTCGGATGCTCTCTCAGTCGGCCGATTTCGGCACCGGTCACGGGAGAGGTGACGGCAAGCGTTCCGCCGGTGTAGCGATCGGCCGATACGCCAAGCTCCGTCAATATTGCCCTGGTTTCGGCAGCAAGATTTGGTGTCGCGGTCATCTCGTTTCCTCTTCCCGTAATGCTGGTTCTCGGAGTTGCGTTAGACTCTGGCGCCGACGAAATGCGCGGCCTGGGCGCCTGCCTCATACCACATTTCCTTCGCAGTCCTGAAGCTCGGCTCGACGATCTCGGTCACCGGCAGCGGCAGGTCCGCCTCGGAAATCTGTCCGAGGATGTGGCCGGCAAGCACCTTGCCGAACACCGTGCCCGGCGCAATGCCGCGGCCATTATAGCCGGAGAAACCGACCACGTTCTGGTCCAGCTTGTGGAAGCGCGGCAGGGCGTTGTCGGTCATGCCGATCTTGCCATACCATTCGCATTCGAAAGGAATATCGCCGAGCTGCGGAAAGAGCTTCCTGATCGACCGCCGCGCCCAATTCTTGTGAATGGCAAGACCGGTATTGCGCAGCGCCCCAACGCTGCCGAAGACGAGCCGGCCGGCTTGATCCATGCGGAAGGACGAGAGCACCTCTTTCGTGTCCCAAGCCCCCTCGCGCCCCGGCAGCACGGATTTGCTGAGGTTGTCGCCGAGCGGAACGGTGGCGAAATTGAAATAGGGCAGATGCACCTGTTCGTTCCGAACCTTTTCCCAGGGGCCGGTGCTATAGGCGTCCGTGGCCACCACGATCCAGTCGGCGCTGACCTTGCCGCGCTCGGTTGAAACCACCCATTTCGCACCGCTTCTTTCCGTCGATGTCACGCGGCTGCCTGTGTGAATTGTAACGCCGGCTTTCACCACCGCATGCGCAAGGCCGCGCGCATAGGCAAGCGGCTGCAGCGTGCCGGCGCGCATGTCGAGCAGCGCCCCGGCATAGGCCGAGCTGCCGACGCGACGCTCCGTCTCCCGCGCATCCAGCACCGTCACTGGCGCACCGCGCTTTCCCCATTGCCGGGCGCGCTCCTCGATTTCCTTCAGTCCCTCCGGCCCAACGGCGCAATGCAGCGTGCCGTTACGCTCAAGCTCACAGGCAATCCCATGCTTGTCGATCAGCTCGATGACCAGCTTCGGCCCGTTGCCGAGAAGATCGAGCAGCCGCTCGCCGTGAACGGGACCGAGTTCGCCTGGCAGATCGTCCGGCATCACCCACATGCCGGCATTGATGAGCCCGACATTGCGGCCGGCGCCGCCGAAGCCGATTTCATTGGCTTCCAGCAGCACGACGCTGGTGCCGGCTTCCGCCAGATGCAGCGCCGCCGAAAGACCGGTATAGCCGCCGCCGACTACCACGACATCGGCGGAGACATCGCCGGAAAGCGGCTTCGTGGCCGGCGGTGGGGGAGCGGTCTTTTCCCAGAGACCATGGGAGCGCGGGTCATTCAGCATGAAATCGATCCAATCGAGAGAGGTAATCGCGCCAATCTAGCGCCATGCTCGAAATTGCGGAAGCGACAACAGCGACATCCGATAGACATGGCATGATGCCGAAAAATCATCAGCTCTGGAGAAAAACTTGCATGGCGAAGGCGCTTTCGACCATGATAGAGAAAAAGCCGATCGCCATTGCGTCGGCAGACAGAAGCAGGACATTCTCATGAAGCCCATTTTCGTTCAGCTCCAATGCGCCCCCGGCAAGACCTACGAGGTCGCTGATGCGATCTACCAAACGGAGCTGGTTTCGGAACTGTATTCCACCAGCGGCGACTATGACCTGCTGATGAAGGTCTACATTGCCGAAGAGCAGGATATCGGCAAGTTCATTAATGACCACATCGCCAATATCCCCGGCATCGTCCGCTCGCTAACGACGCTGACCTTTCGAGCGTTTTGAGAGGCGGGAACTTCGGTTCGGTACTATTGTGGCTCGGGCTTTTTTCAGAAAACGCCCAATCCCCGCAAATCGCCCCCACATTAACCCTCTTGTCCGAAACCGCCTGGCTTTCCACCTGCAGTTAAACGCTTTTTAACCGCGCCGGTGATCTGCTTTGCCGACTGATCAACGGGTGGCGCGCTGCAGCGCCGGATTGCCGTCGCAAGGCGCGGCATAGGGGTCGAGGGTGGATCGATGACATCGGCTGTTGCGGATACTCAGGCAAACAAGCAGGCCGGGCCGCTGATCGTGCATGTCGTGCGTCAGTTCCTGCCGAACAAGGGCGGCCTGGAAGATGTTGTTGCCAACCTCTGCCGCCAGCTGATTTCCCGCGGCTATCGCGTGCGCGTCGTAACCTGCAACAGCCTGTTTTCCGATCCTGCCCGCAAACTGGCGGAACGCGAAACCATCGACGACATCGAGATCGTGCGCATTCCCTGGTCCGGCTCCAGCCGTTATCCGCTGGCACCCAAGGTCTTCCGCCATCTGGCCGATGCCGAACTCGTTCATGTCCATGCGATCGATTTCTTCTTCGACGCGCTGGCATGGGGCAAGCTCCTGCATGGGCGCCCCATGGTCGCCACCACACATGGCGGCTTCTTCCACACGCAGAAATATGCGGCCATCAAGAAGGTCTGGTTCAATACGGCAACGCGGCTTTCCGCGCTCGCCTATGCCTCTCTCGTCTGCTGCAGCCAGTCCGATGCCCGGCTCTTTGCGCAGATTGCCGACAGCCGCGTGCGCCTCATCGAAAATGGTGCCGATGTCGGCAAGTTTTCCAATTGCGCCGCATTGGAAGCACGCCGCCGCATCGTCACCATCGGCCGTTTCTCGATCAACAAGCGGCTCGACCATCTGCTCGATGTCATGAAAGTGCTGGCGGCCCGCCATGCCGAATGGCATCTCGATATCATTGGCGCGGAATCCGATCTCAATCGCCCGACATTGGAAACGGAAATCGCCGCCCGCGGCCTGGAACGCAATGTCACACTGCATGTCTCGATCGACGATTGCTCGATCCGCAACATCATCGCCCGAGCCTCGCTCTTTGCTTCCGCCTCGGAATATGAAGGCTTTGGCCTTGTGGCGATCGAAGCGATGAGCGCCGGCCTGTTGCCGGTGTTGAACGCCAACGAGGCCTACAAGGCCATGGCTGAAACCCATCCGGCCCTCATGCTCTCGGATTTTTCCGATCCCGAAGCGGCAGCCGAGACGCTGATCGCAGCATTCGAACGCCTTGAGTCCGACGACCTCAGCCTGCGACAGGAGCTGTTGCGCGATGCCCGCACCTATGCCTGGGACGAAGTCGCACAGCGCTACATGGATATCTATACCGAGACGTTGACGCCGAAAGGCAAGTCGCCTCAGCTCCTGCGCCAGCGCGGCCAGGCGGCGTAGCCTTCGAGAATACCCATCAGCCAGGCGCGCTTGTAGCGGGCCGCGTCGAGGTTGAAGCGCGCCAGCGCCGCCAGCCAACCGGCGACCGGACGAAACAGTCGGTAACCGACATAATACAACGGAAAAGCCTGTTTGCGCATCAGCGCCCCGAAGCCGCGGCCGTATTTGCGGGCGCGTTCCACTTGCCGCGGCCCGTATTCGCTGGTGACCTGATCATGGTGAACGATGAGCTCGGGAAAGAAGGCCGCTCGTCTGCCGACAGAAAGCGCGCGCAGCAGAAAATCCGCCTCCTCGCCGCTCTGGAAGGGTGAATTCGAGCCGACACCAAGATCCTCGTCGAAGCCGCCGATATCGGAAAGCGCTGCACGGCGCACGAAGATGCCATTGGAGTTGCCGCATTTCAGATAGTTCCAGCGCGTCAGTGCCAGCCGCGTCTCGCCTGTCGGGCTGACGGAGGCGAAACCCTCGGCGTCAAGCGTACGGCCGGTGACGATCGCCAGGTCCGGATGGGCGGAAAACAGTGCGGCAGCCGTCGAAAGCGTATCGGCCTCGTACCAGCAGTCGTCATCGGGAAAACAAATGTAATCGCCTGCCGCAACGGCCATGCCGCTGTTGCGCGCCAGCGAAAGCCCCTTCGGCGAACGGATGTGGCGAATAATGAAAGAAGAGGAAAAGCCGTCGATCAGCGCGCGCAGCCGGTCATCGACGTTCTGGTCGACGACGATCACTTCGAAATCGCGGTGGCTTTGCCCGGTCAGCGAGCGGAATAGCCGCTCCAGCTGATCGAACCGATCGACCGTGCAAACGATGAGGCTGAACAATGAGACCCTCCGCACTAGCCTTGGGGCGACCAATATCAGAGAGAAAGAATATTAGCCGAAGTAAAAAACGAACTTAGTGCAGCATTAAACCCTAAATATTAAGGCATATGAAATAGAGCTGACGCTATCTCCACGAAGAGCCGGATAGGAGCGAAGTCCCGGCAATTTGAGGAACGGTCAGTCTTCATGACGAAGAGCATAATGGCAAATTCGGTTCTGAATGCAGCGGCGGGATTGACCCTGCTTGCGACCGGCTTTGCGTGTTCGATCATCGCGGCGCGCCTGCTCGGCCCCGAGGCCAATGGCATCATCGCCTTTTCCCTGTGGCTGACGACAACAGGCGCGCTGATCGCCGAACTCGGCGCCGGCGTGACCCTGCTGCGCATCCTGCCGCAGTTGAAGGGGAATGGCTATTCAGCGGAGGAGCGGCGCGGCTTTGCCGCCTACCTCCTGCAGCCGACGATTCTCGCAACCGTGATCCTGCTTCTCGGCTACGCCGCCTATTATTGGGATACGGAGCGTTTGCACTGGGCCGGTGATGCGTCTGCAGTCGTGGCAATAACAGGCGTGTTCTTCGTTCTTCAGTCTCTTGGCGCCTACAGCAAGAACTATCTGATCGGCGAGCAGCGAGTGAGCGCATTCCTGCGCGTCACCTTGATAAGCTCTGCGCTGCAGCTCGTGACCGTCCTATTCGGCGCAATCTTCTTCGGCGTCAGCGGCGCACTAGCCGGCTATGCAATCGGCCAGCTGCCGATGTTCATCGCGACGCTCCAGATCGCGATCGCACGCAAGAACAGTTGCGGCGTCGGCCTTTCCGCTCTCGTCAGTTCATCGCTCATTCTCTCGATCGAACTCATTAACAGCTCGATCTTCCTCAATCGCATCGAGCTTTTGTTCCTGCAGCGCTATTGGGGCATCGAAGCGGTCGGCTTCTATGCCGTCGGCCTGTCGCTTGCCAATCTGGCGCTGCAGCTGCCGGTGCAATTGAGTGGCAGCCTTTTGCCCTATTATTCCGAACAGATGCACGCGCGAGCATCGGACAAGCTGCCCGTCGAGGTCTTCGCCGGTGTGGCGCGCAGCATTGCCTATATCACCCTGCCGATGAGCTTCGGCCTGGCAGCCATCTCACCGGAGCTTGTCGTAACGATCTTCGGCCCGGCTTTTGCGCCGAGTGGCGGCATGGTGGCACTGCTGTCCTTGACTGCCGTGCCCTACGTCTTCATGCAGATATGCACGCAATACCTCTATTCGCTCGACCGCGTGCGCGAACGCACCGTCATCGGCGTCGGCGCCAGCTTCATCATGGTCATCGGCTGCGTGGTCGCCGTGCCTTTCTATGGCGGCGAGGGAGCAGCGCTGGTCCGCCTGCTGACCTTTACCGCCATGTGCCTCCTGATGGTACGCCGCATGGAATTCGAGGGCTCGACGCGCAGCATGCTGATCAACCTTGCAAAAGTTACGGTTGCTGCCACCCTGTGTGCTGCTGCAGCCTATGGTTTCGTTCAGGCGCTGACCGGCCTCGCGGGTCTCGTGAGCGCCATCATCGCCGGCGCCCTGGCCTATGGCATCGCGCTCAGACTGCTGAAAGCCGTCCCAGCCGAGGATATGGAGGTCTTGCAGAAGATCGCGACACGACTGCCTGCCCGCATCAATCCGATTGCCACTCAGGCTCTGGCTCTACTGGCGCCACGCCGAATGTGAGGAGACTATCATGGCTGGTTGGGGAGCCGCCGAAGAACAGAATAGAAATAAGCAGACAAGATCGGCGGCAACACCGGTGACCTTCGCCGGCACGGTCGGCTTGTTTGCACCGGCCATTGCAACGCCGCGCAATGCCGCCGTCCTGTTTCTGAGCCCCTGGGGTTTCGAGGAGATGTGCGTCCGCAAATTTTGGCGGATTCTGGCGGAGGATCTCGCCGGCCTCGGCATATCAAGCCTGCGTTTCGACTATGCCGGCACCGGCGATGCGCTTGATGCTGCCGATGGAAGCGAAGGCCTGATGCTGTGGCAGGAAACAGCGCTGGCCGCCGCCGCAAAGCTGAAGGCGCTTTCCGGCTGCGAACGCCTGATTCTCGTCAGCCAGGGCCTTGGCGGCGCCATTGCTGCTGCGCTCGCCGAGCACCTTCCCGATGTCGGCGGCATCGCCTTTCTTGCGCCTGTCATCTCCGGCCGAGCCTATCTGCGCGAACTGACCGTCTGGTCCAAGATGATCGATGAAGGCATGGGGCTGCAGCAAGCGCAGCGCCAGACAGAGGGCGTCACCGTCGCCAGCCTGCGCATGCCGGACAGCGCCGCGGATGCGGTCAGGAAACTGAACCTCATGACCCTTGACCGGCTCCGCACGACAAACTGCCTGGTCCTGACGCGCCCGGGCCGTCCGGGAGATGCCGATTTCCCGCGTCATCTCGAAGCTCTCGGTCCTCTTGTCGAACAGGCTGCCTACGAAGGCTACGACGATCTGGTATCGAACCCCACCATCGCCATCATGCCGACGGCCGACGGCCACAGAATAGTCGAGTGGGTGCGGTCGATTACCGCCCAGCCCGGTTCGGCCGCATCCGTCGCTCCCGCACCGCCGATGGCCGAGCCGCTCATCGGCGAAGGCTTTCGCGAAACGCCGCTGCGTTTCGGAGCCGGAAACCGTCTGTTTGGCATTCTCTGTGAGCCGCAGAGTGCCCGCAAGGGCGCAACCGCGTTGCTCCTGACGACAGCCTATGACAGGCATGCGGGCTGGGGCCGGATGTCGGTCAGCATGGCGCGCGCGCTTGCCCGCGACGGCATTGCGTCGCTGCGTTTCGACACGGCCAATGTCGGCGACAGCCCGCCGCTTTCCGGCGCTCCCGAACAGGTACTCTATTCCTGCGAACAGCATCGCGATGTCGTGGAGGCACTCGATCTTCTGGAAGGGCGCGATCTGCTGCCGGCCTATGTGGTGGGACGCTGCAGCGGCGGCTATCTTGCCTTCCAGGCGGCCATACGCGATGCACGCTGCCGCGGTCTCATCACCGTCAACCCCTACAGCTTCCATTGGGACGAGAGCCGATCCGTCGATGACGCCCTGCGCTTCGCACCCCGGTCTTTGGAAACCTACGGCCGAAAACTCGTACAAATGGAGACATTGAGGCGGCTCTTCGGCGGCCAGATTGATGCGAAAAGCGCAATATGCAACATGGCGACCGGGCTTGGCCGGCGCGCAGCGCGGACAAGCCGTCGGCTGCTCGGCGCATTTCCCATCTTCGCCGCCGCGCAGGGACCTGTTCTAAACGGTTTCCGCACACTCGTCAGGCGCGGCGTCGATATGTCATTGATCTACAGCGCTCATGACATCGGTCTCGATCATCTGCATGACCAGTTCGGCGAGAACGGCGCAGGTCTGAAGCACTTTCCGGACATCCGTCTCACCATCATTCCCGAAGCCGACCACAACCTGACCCCGCCCTATGCGCGCAAGGTCTATCTGAGGGAGGTCAGGGAGATGGGCCTGAGGCTCGCCAACCGATGACTCCCGGAGACTGGAAAAGCCGCCGGAAATGTTCGCCATATCCGATGCTTGCTGTATAGTCGCTCCATGAGGCTCCTGATCGTCGAAGACAACCGCGAACTGGCGTCCTGGCTCGGCAAGGCGCTGCGTCAGGCGCAATATGTCGTCGACATCGCCTATGACGGCGAGGACGCCGAGCACATGCTGAAAGTCGCGGCCTACGCCATCGTCATCCTCGATCTGTCGCTGCCGAAAATGGACGGGCTGACGCTGCTGAAGCGGCTGCGCCAAAGCGGCAACAAGGTGCCGGTCATCATCCTGACGGCCAATGCCAGCCTCGACGGCCGTGTGGCGGGCCTCGACAGCGGTGCCGACGACTATCTGGCAAAGCCTTTCGAAATCGCCGAGCTCGAGGCCCGCATACGCGCGGCCGTCCGCCGCGGTCACGATCATGCAGCCCCCGAGATCGCCGTCGGCGACCTGGTACTCGACGGCGGGACGCGACAGTTCTTTCTCGCCGGCGAATCTCTGGCATTGACGCCGCGCGAACATGCCGTGCTCGAACATCTGATCATGAAAGCGGGTACTACCGTCACCAAGGCGACGCTGTCGGAAAGCGTCTTCGGTTTCGACGATCTCGCCGATACCAGCGCCATAGAGATTTATGTGCATCGCGTGCGCAAGAAGCTCGAAGGCAGCACCGTGCAGATCGCGACGCTGCGCGGCCTGGGTTACCTGCTTCGCCATGCGCAATGACGAGACTTCACCACCTGAGGGGGTCATGAGCCGCACCGCCGGCGCGGTGACGACGAGCCTTC
>JBCNPI010000059.1:0-22304 GCA_039593415.1 Rhizobium sp.
TCCGGCGTTCGTCCCCGCGCGGCCGAGCCCACCAGCATAGAACACCGTGTCACCCGCCGCGAAAAGCATCGCTTCCGGCCCGACCGCCTCGACTGTGCCGGCCGCATCCCAGCCGAGCACCTTCCAGCGTCCCGGCTCCGCCGGTAGCCGCATCCTCATCTTCGTGTCGACCGGGTTCACGGATACCGCTTCGATCCGCACGAGGATATCACGGCCTATCGGTTCCGGCTTTGGCAGATCGACATCCTCGAGGGATGCTGGATCGCTGATAGGAAGAGAGGAGCGGAAGCCGATAGCTTTCATTATGTAGCGACCTCAAGGAAGGGGGAGCGGTCGGCCCGCCGGTTCTCGGACGTGCCAATCCGTGACCGGTGCCGACAGGACGTAGATGCCGTCATTGCGGCCATGGCGGATTCTCCGCGATGCCTGCGGCAGTGTTTCAGTGCCGGTGGCTAGCTGAGGTGGATGTTTGAGAGATCGATCGAGACAACAAGCGGGTCGGTGCCGAAGCTTCCGTCGGGCTGACGGGCATAAATCCGGCGTTTCGTCGGAAATTTGATGCCGGATACCTCCGCGTAGTCCTCGATGATGTGCGCGCCGGGCGTGTTGCCTGATATCTCGACATTATAGTCGTGACGCTTCAGCAACCCGTCCGCATCGAAATAGAGCGTCTGCACGGTGCTGTGCGTTGCGATCCCGGCGGGAAATCGCACCGCAAGGCGGCGCCAGTCGCCGCTGTCGGTTGACCAGGGCTCCAGTTCCTCCGTCTCGACTCCCGGCCAGGCGAGCAAGAACGGCATGTTCAGATAGGTCCACATGGCGCAACCGGCGAAGTAGGCGAGTTGCAGTTCCGTCCACGGCGTTTGCACCGTGTGCCCGGCAAAGCTTGCCCGCGGCTCAAGCAGTTCTTCGCGAACCGATCCATCGTCCGCTTCCAGGGCGACACGGTCGGGCTCGAAGCGGGAACGTCGTTTGCCGGCGCCGAACGGAGCGTGCGAAGCCCACTCCTTCTTGAGCCCGACTGTGACCGTCGTGCGCTCGAGCGTCTGTGATTGGCCCTTCAGCGGCCACAAAACGCCTCCCTGCACGAGATCGGCAGCGACCTGCTCGAACTGCCGCCAACGCTGGAGGCCTCCATGAGCTTCGATGGCAAGGTCTTTAAGTTCTATCACGATCTACTCCCGGCGGCACCACGCGATAGCGAGGCTTCTGTCGTCGGAGGCTAGACGGTTGGCTTCACTTCCTGAACGTCTTAGATGCCTTGATTCAGGCCACGGCCCCCGAACTGTCGAAGCCTTGCGTGCACGAGAGCAGACTGATCCCACTGAAGAGCAAAAGGCTCAGTTGGAAATCATGCCATGTCGGCGATAGATCCGTTCGTCGCTTGGCGGTGTCTTCTCCATCGTAGGAAGTACGCGGCAACCTGCGTCGATCAGAGAACTAGATTCCGCTGTTTTGAAAGCGATTTTATAGGATGGTCGCTAGTTCAAATCCTTTCAAGAGCTCGCATTCTTCGGTCATCGATTCGACTTGGAGACATCGTTGTCAGCGGTACCGATGAAGCGTGCGAGCATTTCGTTCCACGCGATCAAAGCCGCAACATCGGCATTTATAAGTATGGCACGAGATGGGCCGGCATCGCCGGCCCATTGGACACTCAATCTTGCGCGATCGCCGCGGGTACTGCAGCCGGTGGCTCCTGTCGTCCAAGACGGTCGGCAACCAGCATCGACAACATCATTTCCACAAGGCCATTGGTCGCGCCCTTTTCGCCACCGCCACTCCCAACCTGGATCTGCGGCACGAGCGGCAGCCTGCCGTTCTCGATCGCCTCGGCAAGCGCATCAGGACCTGCGAATTGAGCTGATAGTCGGGGCCGCCGAAGGCCGCAACTTTCTTCTCCGTGGCTTCAGCTTCCGCCAGGCCGACTCGCCGGATTTGCGCTGGATTTCGCTGCGCTCCTGCAGGAGTTCGATTAGCGTCTTGGTTTGAGCGATATTCTTGAAATAGGCCGAAACCATCGGGTCGAGCGTCTGCTCGACGAGGCGCTTTATATCACCGAAGCGCTGCACGACCAGGGGCGCTTTCATATAGTCGATGTGGACGACGACCGAGAGCGGCAGCACGGGTTCGAACGCATCCTTGGTGATCAAGGAGACTTCGGAGAGATTTTCGTCCAATCTGCGGCACGGCGAGCGTCATGAGCGCGAGCGGCCTCCATATAGGCGCTAAGCCAGCGGGCTCGCCTTTTCTGGAGGCGGGCCTTCGACAGCATCGCCTGAAACAGCAATTGTCTCATCGTCGGCGATTGTTGTCGCGGGGTTGCCGGCATCCTCAATAGTGCTTGACGCCGCAGCAAACCGAGAACTTTCGGCAAACGCTGGGTCTTTTCCTTGTGCTTTGCGTTTCCGCGGATCGGCGAGCAAGCGCTACATCTGATCTCCACTTGAAATCGCGGTCGTCGCCCCATACTTACTTTTCATCCCCGTATCGACGGCCTCCTGCCTGGCGTTGCTCGCCGGCGTTCGAGGCTGTCCGGGTTAGAAGAAAAGGGCGCTCCCCTCGTGGGTTGAGCGCCCTTTTTGGTTGTGCGACGTTCCTGATGGCGGCGCGCGCCTCGTCTTGTAATGGCGCCACCCGCTTCTTATCTTTCAGACATCACTCAAATATTCACACAGCCGCGATGGGACGTTGCGAACGTCGACGATTCCGTGCGTGACCGCGCGCCACCTGCTGTGCCTACGAAGGATTTCAATTGAACAAAGCAAATCATGCCGCCACGCCGGCGGCGCGGAAGCCGCGCGACTGCGGCGAAATTACCGACCGGCCGGACAAGAACCCCAAGCCGTATCCGTGCCTGCTCACCCGCGCGGAACTCAAAGCCATCATCGCCGAGCAACTGGGCTGAGCCACAACAAGAACAAGGAGAAGAAGATGCAGGTCATCGTCAGAGACAACAATGTCGAACAGGCCATGCGCGCGCTTAAGAAAAAGATGCAGCGCGAGGGCCTCTTCCGCGAGATGAGAGCCCGCCGGGCCTATGAGAAACCTTCCGAGCGCCGCGTTCGCGAAAGGGCGCAGGCGATTGCCCGCCAGCGCAAGGCCACCCGCAAGAAGATGCAGCGGGAAGGGCTTCTGCCCGCCACCAATCGCAGGGCATCGGCGCGGTAGCGGCCGGCATATTTTTGAAAGGGCATATGATGGAAGAACTGCACAGCATTACGGTTTCGGACGAGCGGCTTGAAGATTGCCGCGATGTCGTCGAGCCGGACCTGCAGGACCTGATCCGCGCGACGATCGCCTCCGGCTTTTCGGCCGAGGAGGTGCTGATCGCGATCAGCGAACTCGTGGCAGAGGATTTTGCTGCGGTCGTTAAAGTCCCCAGCGTTCATTGAGGCGGAGAATTGCCCATGGGTTTCTCAGCGCAAGCAGATCTATTTGGCGACGCTGAACCGGCTCTGCCGCCGGGGTTTCGCTACAAAGCCGATATGGTCCCTGAAGACGTCCAGTCGGACCTCTTGCATGAAATATCGCAACTACCGTTGAAACCGTTCGACTTTCATGGTTTCGAAGGCAAGCGGCGGGTCGTGTCCTACGGCTGGAAATACGACTTTGACACCGCGCAGATACGGCGCACCGAAGACATGCCGCCATTCCTCCTGCCGATACGGACGATCGCCGCGGCCTTTGCCGGCATCGCGCCTGATCAACTGCAGCAGGCTCTGGTCACCGAATATACACCCGGCGCGCCGATCGGCTGGCACAAGGACAAGAAGGCCTTTGGCCGGGTTGTCGGCGTCTCGTTACTGTCGGCCTGCACCTTCAGGCTAAGGCGCCGTGCGGGCGACAAATGGGAGCGCGCCTCGGTGATTGCCGAACCCGGCTCTGTTTACGTGCTCTCCGGACCTGCGCGCAGCGAATGGGAGCATTCCATCCCGCCGGTCGATCAGCTTCGCTATTCGATAACGTTCCGCGAAATCGGCTGACGATGTCGGCGGCAAGCGCAGGCGCTTCAAGATATCTCATACCCTTCTTGAACCGGGAAAAGAGCAAAGCCAGATCGAATATGCCGGCAGCCCGACCCGCACCGTACCGGCGCTGCTCGCGAAATCTTCGGCATGGGAGGACTATTGCGACGGTCAACGCTCGCTGGAGCAGGCGATCAAGCGATTGGTTAGGATGGTGAGGCAAGCCGCCTGAAGCGCCGCTGCAGAGCGCCTTTTTTGTTGGCATAAATGACCGCATGATTGCGGCGGTATTCTTGAGCGCTCGAAAAAGTACCGGAGCCGATACCTAAAAGTGTCCACTTGTTTAAGTATCGGCTGCATTATGGGCCAGGACGGGCGCCGTATCGTGGGTTTCGACAACTTGCGGAGACCGCGTCCCGCAGAAGGAACTTTTGGCGACCAGACAGGATCTTTTCGGAGGTCAAATATGATCCCCTCACATCAGGATTTTTATCATTTGGTCATTCGAGCGGCCGGCCTGTCGGAGCTCGAACTTGTTCGAGAGCAAGGGCAGAGGCGTTCTTCCTGACACTCATCGATCGAGCTTCCTAAGGTATTTGGCGGGCGATACGCCGAGCGCTTTCTTGAACATTGTGATGAATGCGGAGACCGATTCGTAACCCAGATCGCCCGACACCCGCTGCACCGTCGCTCCTGCGGCAAGACTTCTGATGGCGATTATTAATTGCAACTGCTGCCGCCAACGGCCAAACGTCATTCCTGTCTCCTGCTGGACGAGACGGGCGAGCGAGTTCTCGCTCAGGGCCATCCGCTTGGCCCACTGCGCCACCGTGCTGCGATCGGAGGGATCCTCCACAAGAGCCGAGGCAATGCGCTCCAACCTTGGCTCTTCTGTCAGCGGCAAATGAAGATGCTCAACCGGCATCTTCGACAGAGCTGACAGGAGCAGGGTCTTGATGAGCTCACCTTCGGCCTCTGCCATCTCGGACCCGTCAGCCAGTTCGATGATGAGTTCCCGCACAAGAGGAGAGAGTGCAAGGGTGCAGCAGCGATCTGGTAATCTGGCCGCGCCTGGCTCGATGAAGAGATAGAACAGGCGGGCATTGGCGGTCGCCACGTTACTATGCGGCATGCCGCCAGGCACCCAGACGCCGCATTGAGGCGGGACCATCCACATCCCGCTGGGAACGCGGCACGTCACGCCGCCCCGCAGCGGCATGACAAGCTGCCCCTTGCGGTGGCTATGTTCTGGCGCCTCCCGTTCGTTTTGCGACACGTCAATCCTGACGGCATGCGCTCGCGATGCGTGCTCTTCAAGTTCGTGATCGAGGAGCGCCCCGGGCAAAGACGCATGCAGTAGGCGGGATTTAGTGATCATCTGAGGGAATATCTAAATTCCCCTGCTCAGTTTGTCGATAGGCTTCCGGAATGAATTCGGAGAATAGCTATGGCAGCTGGTGAACACGATCCCCTTTGGATATCCGACGTTTTTCAAACGGAACTTCGAGGGCCCCAGAGTTCATTTCGCAGGACATGCATCCTGCTTTTCCCGCCGATCGGCAATCGGCCTTCGCGTTTCTCCGTGACGAGACGGGCTGCAAAGACACTTCTTTCCAAAGTTCGCGCGTTGCTCGCCCAGAAAACACCTTCCATGTCTCCGGCTGAATACGACAAGGCGGCAGAGGCTTACATGCATGCCTGCATTGCTATGCCCTTCTTCTGCTATGTCTCGCCGGCGCTCTTTGGTTTGACGGACAGCGACGGTGAGCCCCAGCTCAAACAAGATGGTATGAAGGGAGACGCGCGGTGAGTGCGAGACCAGTGCTTGCCGCGGGCAACGTCATCTTCTCGCTTAAGACATTCCTAGCGGCGATGCTTGCGTATTTTATCGCCATCCGTTTCGATCTGCCTCGACCGTTCTGGGCTGTCGCAACGGTCTATATTGTTGCTCATCCACTGTCCGGCGCGGTCTCGTCAAAATCGATCTATCGCCTGCTGGGAACGATTCTTGGCGGAGCTGCCACAGTCATTATGATTCCTAATCTGGTGAACGAGCCGATGTTCCTGTCGGCCGCGATCATATTATGGGTCACCGGATGCACCTTTGTCAGCCTCCTCGATCGCACACCGCGCA
Organism: Rhizobium sp.; assembly: GCA_039593415.1. Taxonomy (GTDB): domain Bacteria; phylum Pseudomonadota; class Alphaproteobacteria; order Rhizobiales; family Rhizobiaceae; genus Rhizobium. The sequence goes on from JBCNPI010000059.1 coordinate 6,103, forward strand.
GCTATGTTCCATTGCTGGCGGGGTATACTGTGCTTCTCGCTGGCCTGCCGCTGGTCACCGCTCCGGCCAATGCGTTCGATACTGCCGTTGCCCGCATCGAGGAGATCGGGCTCGCAATTATCTGCGCTTCGATCGTCAGTCACCTTGTTTTTCCGGTGCATGTGGGGACGGCGATCCTCGGCCGTATCGATGGCTGGATGGCGAGAGCACAGGAGCTTTTGATCATCACAGCGACCGTAAACGTCGGCGAGACGCAAACCCGGGCAGAAAGACTTGCCCTGGCGGCAGAAGCAGCCGATCTGCGCTCGTTTACCGTCCATCTGCAATATGACGGGTCGCGGCATTGTCACGCGGTGTCGCTGGTTCGGTCGCTGCAGCACCGGATGGTGGCCTTTCTACCGCTCTTAAGCGAACTTGCCGATCTCCGTCGTGCGCTCGAAAGGCTTGAGACCCCGACGTCACAACAGGCTGTGTCGCGGATTTCCCTGGCAGCATCTCAGGGAACAACCGTGTCAGATGGCGCCTTCCAGCACGAGATCGATGCACTTGTTCCTTCGGCCAAGCCGGGCTCATGGGAAAGACTGCTGCTTGCCAATGCTGGACGAAACCTGAGTGATGTTCTTAGCCTTTCCGGCGAGTGCCGCGACCTGCGGGGTGCCCTCGAAAAAGAGAATGCCGCGCGTGCGATCGGCAGTCGTTACGGCCGCAACCGAACGCCAACACAGCATCGTGACGTCGGGATGGCATTGCTATCCGCGCTGACGATCGCGATTTGCCTGGCGACAGCCATACTTTTCTGGATCGCAAGCGGCTGGGCCGACGGGATGACGTTTGCGCAAATCTCCGGCGTCCTTTGCTGCCTGCTCGCGACAATGGACGATCCCGTCCCGGCAATGCGAAAATTTGTCAATGTTACGATCGGTTCTGTCATCGCGGCCTTCATCTATGGCTTTGCCATCCTGCCTGTTATCGACGGCTTCGCACCACTCATCGCCGCGCTTGGACTGTTTCTGATCCCTGCCGGCATATGTCTGGCGGTACCTTCGCTCGCGATCGTCGGCATGGGCCTTTGCATAAACTTCCCTCTGCTTCTCACGCTGCAGGCCCATCAGAGCAGCGACTTCCCGGGATTCTCAAACGCCGCGCTCGCGACCGTCCTGGCAATGGTTTGGGCGGTCGTGATCTCCGGCATCTTCCGATCTGTTCGAGCCGAAACGAATGCCAGACGATTGTTTTCCGTTGCCCAGAGACAGGTGTCGAAGATCGCGGCTGGAAGACATGCCGACCCTCGTGTCACCCACCATCACCTTATCGATGTCGCTGGCCTTTTTGCTTCGAGAGCAGCGAAACTGCCTCCGACCTCGAACATCTCCAATGGAGACATCATCCGAGATCTGCGAACGGGACTTCACCTTATCGCGATGCAACAGATGCTCGAAGAACTTCCTGAGATTACGCAACGAGTGGCGAGAACCATTCTCTCAGCGGTGGCCTCACTATACGGTGTTGCCCCCGCTGATCGAGGTGATCCTCTCGTGGGCGCGCTTGGGGTTCTGGATGGTCTGATCATTTCTCTCGCAGCATCGAACGCCGACCACACGAAAGAGCTTCTCGCGCACGCTGTGGCTCTTCGTCTCTGCCTCGCTCCGGAGGCTGATCCACCGACGTTTCAGCAATCGCCTTCTGTGGGGAAGGCCGCATGACCGGACAACTCGATCTCTATGGCGTCTTCCTGCCTTCGCTCGGGGTGCTCGCCTTGTTCGCCTATTTCATGTTTCGTGCCTTCGCATGGCTTCTTACCAGGGTGGGATTTTATCGCGCGGTTTGGCACAGCCCCCTGTTCAACCTGGCACTGTACATCAGCCTTGTGGGCGTGCTTTCCATTGCAAGCAACTGGTATTGATATGAAAGATATAGCTTTGTTCTCGGGTCGTATTTTCCTGACCCTGTCCATGGGTGCCTGCGCCGCGGTCTTCGGATGGCACCTGTGGTCCTTTTACATGGAAGCGCCCTGGACGCGAGATGCACATCTTCGCGCTGATATCGTTCGACTGGCGCCAGACGTCTCCGGTCCGGTGACAGAGGTCCTCGTGTCGGATAATGCCTACGTGGAGAAGGGAGCGCCGCTGTTTCGCATCGAGAGAGACCGCTTCGAGCTTGCGTTGCGTGAAGCCGAGGCAGAGGTCCAGAGTTCTGCCGCTGCAGCGGAGCTAGCGCGGGTAGATTTCCAACGGTCCCAACTGCTTGCATCCAAAGAGGCAGCCAGCCTGAAGGATCGACAGCATGCCGAAGCTCAGATGCACCAGGCGGATGCCGCATACCAATCGGCACTTGCGGCTCGTGATCTCGCCAGGCTCAACCTTCAGCGAACGACGGTGAGTGCGCCGGCGTCTGGAACGGTCTCGAACTTCTCTCTTCGCAGCGGGAACTACGTGTCCGCCGGAACCGCAGTCGGCGTTCTTGTCGAGAAAGACGCTTTGTACGTCGCGGGATATTTCGAAGAGACGAAACTCCCTCGGATTCGCGTCGATGATCAGGTCCGTATCGATATCATGGGTGAATCACAGCCAATCACCGGACATGTCGCAAGCATCGCCGCCGGGATCGAGGATCGGGAGCGAAGCGATTCCGCCGGCTCGTTCGCGAGCGTGGCGCCTACATTCTCATGGGTTCGCCTGGCTCAACGGATCCCTGTGCGGATCGAGATCGATCATGTTCCGAGTTCTGTTCAACTCATCGCGGGCAGAACCGCGACAGCCTATATCGTTCAGGACGGCAAATAAATGATCTCGCGCCCGTGCCTAAGAGAGGCCGGTTATTTCTGCGCCGGCTCTGGGGCGACCGACCTCCTCATCGCAGCTTTGGCAATAAGGCCACGGAACCACCGTTGAGACAGGCTTGCATCATTGCGACGATGCCAGTTCATCGTAAACGGTGCGGAGGGCAGGTCGAGCGGTGTCGTGGCGAGCACGACCTTGCCGGATTGTGCAAACTGTTGTGCCGGCCCCGCAAGGATCGTGCAGAAGGCATCGGTCCTCTCGACCACGAGTGCCGCGGCAAAGGCATTTGGAACGGTGAGGACGAGATTGCGCCTCAACCCCAGCTCTTCCAAGCGCTCATCGACGATTCCGAAGCGATCATCCTCCGGCGAGAACAAGACATGAGGCCAAGCGAGAAAGGTCGGCTGCGTAAGCTCGCCACCCGCGGCCGGGTGACCGGCACGCATCATCGTGACGAACCCCTCTTCGAAAAGCGGACGCGAGAGAATGCGGCCGGCCCTCTCGGTTGGCGGCACCCCTACTGCCACATCGGCCACGCCGCTGTCCAGCAATGCAATCGCCTCGTCCCTATCATCGAAGCCGCGAACATGCATCCTTATGCCGGGCGCGGCGCGGACGACCTCTTCGAACAGAGAGGGCAGCAGTGAGAATGTCGGAGGATCCGACATAGCAATGGTGAATGCCATCTTAGCAGTTGCAGGGTCGAAGTGATCGCGGAATGAGAAGGTTGCCTCGATCTGCGCTAAAGCCTTGCTGATCGGCTCGTGAAGCTCATAGGCACGCGGAGTGGGTCGTAGACCATCTGCTGTGCGGATGAAAAGCTCATCGTCCATAAGTTCACGAAGGCGTGCGAGGGTGCCACTCATGGCGGGCTGAGTGCGCCCGACCCGCGCGGCGGCGCGGGTAACGTTTCGCTCTGTCATCAGAGCCTCGAACCCGACAAGCAGGTTTAGATCGATGCTGGCAAGATTCATGGTTGTGAGCCTTTGCGCATGTCATCCAGTCCTTGGATTGATATAATTCAGGCTGATAATATCATATAAGGATTATCAACTTCCACAATGTTCTCGGAAGCCTCACATTCGGCCTGCACTGAAGGAGCAAGCCGATATGAAGACTCTCGAATACAACGATTATGGCCAAACGCCTGGAGTCACGGAACGGAGCGTTCCGTCGCTCGGGATGGACGAAGTTCTCGTGAAGGTGGCAGGGGCAGCCCTCAACCCTCTCGATATCAAGATCCATGCCGGTTACATGACTGACTTTTTTCCGGTCGCTTTTCCCTACATCCCCGGCACCGACATTTCGGGCACGATTGAAAAGGTTGGCGGTGGCGTCCCGGGGTGGAAGAACGGCGACGAGATCATTGCTCGACTGGACCCATCCAAGGGCGGCGCCTTTGCCGAATACGCTGTCGTTCCTGCTGACCAACTGGTGCGCGCACCGACTTCGTTGCCGCTCGCTGAAAGTGCCGGTCTCGTCACGATCGGCGGCACGGCCTGGCAGATCCTCTTCGAGGAGTTCTCGGTCGCATCCGGTCACCGGGTCCTCGTGCACGGCGCGGCAGGCCCTGTCGGGGCCTTTGCGACGCAGCTTATCAGTCAGGCGGGCGCCGAGGCCTTCGCCACCGCATCCGCGGACGATGCAGAATATGTCCGAAGCCTCGGCGCCACACAGGTCGTCGATTATCGCAACGAGCGCTTCGAGGATCACCTTTTCGACATGGACTTGGTGATCGACACCGTTGGCGGCGATGTCGAGGAGCGGTCGCTCAAGGTGCTGAAACCCGGTGGCATTCTCATCGCCACGCCGATGCCGCCTGACGAAGAACGCGCAAGGCGGGTGGGCATGAAGGCGAAGTTTGTCTTCCACGCCTCCGATCCGCTGAAACTCGGGCACGTCGCGGAGCGCGCGGACCACGGGGTAAAGGTCCGCATCGATCGGATGGCCTCCCTCGACGAGGGCGCTGACGCCTTCGCCCGCCAGGCGCGTGGCGAAGCGAAGGGAAAGATCATCTTCAAGATCCGGCAATGACCCCCAAACCACATTTGGCCAGTTCATCCAACCGGACCTGAGCCGGGCGAAGGCAGCCATGTCGACCCGCCAACCCATAAGCGCAGTGCTGTTGCCTCCTGTTCAGGCCACCGCCCAACCCCGTTTCCTGTTTCGAGCCAAACCTAGTCGGGGCTTACACAGCGCGATTTTTCAAATGAAACGAAGAAAGTTCAACTCCATGGACACTATCATTACCAGCTGCGATGCAATCGAAGCTGCTCGCCTTGAATCGCTGCACCGGTTCTACTCAGCGTTTTCGACTGGAAACGTTGCCGAACTCGATCGGGCGCTCACGCCCGTTTGGGACGAAGAACCCCGCAACCAGGGTCAGGACCCCGGCCGCGAACCGATGAAGCAGTTTATCGCCGGCGTGCGGCAGGCGCTTCCCGACCTCACGATCGAGATCAAGGACGTTGTCTTTGGCGAACAGAAGGCCGCCGTCCGCGCCGAGATGCGCGGCACGCATTCGACCGATTTTTTCGGCGTTCCAGCGACCGGCAGATCGTACGCGATTCGCTTGCATGAGTTCCATGCCTTCGATGGCGCGCAGATCGTCTATACATGGCACATGGAAGACTGGTTTGCCTTCCTGAACCAGATCGGCGCATGGCCTGTCGCTCCGGCAGGAGGCGAGCAGTGAGCCGCGCGGGTCAAGTCGCCATCGTCACCGGCGGATCGGGTGGCATCGGCCGTGAGATCGTGTTGAGGCTCGCCGCGAGCGGATGCGATGTGGTCGCGAGCTATTCGTCCTCCAAGAAGGATGCACAATCCCTTCTGGAGGAAAGCGAAAACCTGCCCGGCAAGGTCGTGATCTTGCAAGTCGATGTGGCGAAATCCGCCGATGTCGAGGCCCTGTTCGACAAGGCAGATGAAAGTTTCGGCGGCGTCGACATCCTGGTGACCGCGGCCGGAATCTTCAAGCCGACCACATTCGCCGAAGCAGACGAAGCGCATTTCGATCACGAGATCGCCGTCAACATGCGGGGAACTTTCCTTTGCCTCGCGCAGGCGGCTCGGCGCCTGCGCGATGGGGGTCGGATTGTTGCGATTTCCACGACGACGCTCGCGATCAAGCCACCGGGTTATGGAATCTACAACGCCGCCAAGGGCGCGATCGAGGCTATGATCGCGATTCTGGCCAAGGAAGTGGGAAGCCGCAGTATCACTGCAAACTGCGTCGCACCCGGCCCCGTTGAAACCGACTTCTTCCTTAAGGGCAAGACCAAGGAGGAGATCGCGGCCCGCGCAGCGGGCGCGCCCGCTGGTCGCCTGGGGCGGCCGGAGGATATTGCCGATACCGTTGAGCTACTGGTGTCCGGAAAGGCGCAATGGATCAGTGGCCAGACGCTTCGCGCCAATGGAGGTATGGCATGACTGCCGGGGCAGAAGTTCGCCCGGTGGCGCTCGTGACGGGCTCCGCATCGGGCATCGGCCGGGCGATCGTCGAAGCCCTGCGCGATGCGGGCTACGTCGTCTATGCCAGCATGCGTGGGGTGGAGGGCCGGAACGCAGAGGCCGCCCGGTCGCTGCAGGCGCATGGCGAGAACCGCGTGCATCCCATCGAGATGGATGTCCTTTCGGAGGAAGGCTGCCACGCAGCGGTGGAGCAGCTCTGTCACGCGAGCGGCAGGCTCGATGTGGTGGTGAACAATGCCGGAATGCTGATGAACGGCATGGCGGAAAGCTTCACCCCGCGCCAGTTCCTGTCGATCCTCGACACCAATGCGGTTTCCTGGCTGCGCGTGAATCGTGCCGTTCTGCCTGTTCTGCGTTCGCAAGGCCGAGGAACGATTGTCTATGTCGGTAGCACAACGACCTACATCCCCGAACCCTTCATCGGCCTCTACCAGGCCAGCAAGGCTGCAGGGGAGGCGCTTGCAAGAGCCATGGCGATCGAGATCCGGCCATTCGGGATAGAAAGCCTGTTTCTTGTCCCGGGTGCTTTCCCCGACGGAACCGATCATTTCGCCGACGCCCAGAGCGGCGAAGATCCGGAGCGGAACATCGCCTATGGCGCTCTGACGGATCGTCTGCCTGCCCTGGCGGGGCGGATCAAGGACATCGATCAGGAGGAAGGTCTGGAGCTTGCGGTCCGTTCGGTCGGTGAGTACCTCGTACAGGCGCTGGAAAAGCCGTTCGGCGAACGGCCCTTTCATGTGTTCATCGACGGGCAGGCGAAGGGCGCGGATGCCATCGCAGAGGTCGTCGGGCAAGCACAGTCACGCTTCATCCAGAGGCTGGGATTCGGCGATCTTCTACCGCCGTTTAAAACGATATCGAGATAACGAGATCGGAATTGTGGCTCACGCCACCTGTATCGCGCCTTCGGGTACAGGTCAGGCGGCGTGCACCGTTGAGTATTGCTAAACTTCAAACCCATTCGATACGCGCGACAGACAATCGCAACCCTCTGATCGGCCGTTTACCAAGGGAGGGATCGCCCTTTCCAGTCAAGATAGAGGTTTTTCCCCGTCCCCATGCGTGCACCCAGAACCTGCGCCATTCCCTCCACGCTTTCCTCGACGGAGATCTCCGCTGCGACAGCGCCGTCGAGCGTGCCCATGGCAGTCGCTGCCCATCCAGGATGGATCGACAGCACGGTCAACTGAGGATTATCTGTATGAATGGTGCGGGCCAGCATGTTGAGCGCGACCTTGCTGGCGCGGTACAAGTCCAGCTTCAGTCCTGGCTCTGTGTTCAGCGCAATACTGCCGCGATGAGACGACATCACCGCAAGCGTGCCGTTGGGAGCAAGCCTGTCCAGCAAGCGGTGCGCTAGACGAATGGGACCGAAGCAATTGGTCAGCATGATCTCGGCGAATTCGGCGTCCGTCGCCTCGGTGACGGAGTTGTGCAGCGGACCATAGATACCTGCCACCAGAAAGATGACGTCGAACGGGCCGCCGACGTTCTCTCTCAAGGGCTCGATCTGGTCGGCGCGGGTGACGTCCACGCGGGCAACCCGCGCCACCGCCTCGAGAGGGGCCGTATCGACACCCGGACGCGCCGTCCCGGTGACATGCCAGCCTTGTGCATGCAGCGTTGCAGCGAGGCCGAGACCGAGACCACGTTCGGCCCCGATAATAAGGATGGAGGGCATGAGTTTCTCCTTTCAAAGAGCGGTAAAGCCGCCATCGGCCATGACCAGCGAACCGGTCATGAAGGAAGAGGCGGGAGAGGCAAGGAAGGCTATGACTTCGGCGATGTCCTGCGGCTGTCCGACGCGGCCAAGGGGATGTGCCGGACCGTAGCTTGCCAAAGTGGCACGGCTGTCCGGCACGATGCCCTCCAGGATGTCCGTCTCGATGACACCAGGGGCGACGGCGTTGGCGCGAACCCCCCGATCGCCATATTCAACCGCGATCACTTTCGTCAGTTGTGCGATCGCTCCTTTGCTGGCCGCGTAAACCGCCGTATCCTTCATCGCCACCTCGGCGACGATGGATGCGACGTTGACGATGACGCCGCCGTCGCCCGCGATCATGGCCTTGACTGCTTCGCGCGCGTGCAGGAAGGTGCCCCGCGCGTTGACCGACATGACGCTGTCCCAGTCGTCGGCGGTCATGTCGATCAGCGGGCGGTTCATTGTCTGGCCCGCATTGTTGACGAGGATATCGAGGCCGCCGAATTTTTCCATGGCAAGCGCGACGCTGCGGCGGGCGGTCTCCTCTATGGCAATATCGCCTGTGAGCGTTGTGACGCTGTCTGAGGACAGCTCGTGAACTGCGTTACTGATGTCTGTCGCCACGACAAGCGCGCCACGGTCACGCAACATGACAGCGGTCGCCCGACCAATGCCCCGGGCGGCGCCCGTCACTATGGCGATGCGGTTTTCGAACATTTGCTTCATGAATTTCTCCTTTATCGCCTAAAATAGGATTCGTAGCGACCGGCGATAATCAGAAGAATATTTACAGGACTGCGTAGTTGTGCTTCATAATCTCCCCATGAAGCCAGCAGATTTTGCCCGTATCCGCGCCTTCCTGGCGGTTGCTGAAACCCTTAATTTTTCGCGTGCGGCTGAAGAACTTGGAATAACATCGTCAGCCATCAGCCAGACGGTGAGGGCACTTGAAGCCCATCTCGGTCAGCAGCTCTTCCGAAGAACGACACGCACCGTCAGCCTGACTGATGAAGGGATCCGCCTGCGGGAGCAGATGCGCCCTGCGCTTGACGAGATGGATCGCGCGCTGACTCAATGCCGCGATGCAGCAAGCCGTCCGTCGGGTACTGTGCGCATCGTCTCGTTTCGCTCGGCGGGAGAGAAGTTCATCCTGCCCATCATTCCGGCCTTGCGGCGCGATCTCCCGGAGGTGACGCTGGACATCACCTTGGATGATGGACTGGATGATCCAGTCGCAGGGGGCTTTGATCTCGCCTTGCGGATCGGCGAGGTCATTGCCTTGGACATGATCGCTGTCCCCCTTGGCGGAGAGCTGCGTCAGATTGCCGTCGCGGCACCCGACTATCTCTCCCGTCATGGCACGCCGGATCACCCGCGCGCGTTGCTGTCACATCAATGTATCTGCTGGCGCTGGCCTGGTCAGAATCATCCCTTTCCCTGGGAGTTCTTCGAGAAGGGTCGTTGGTTCTCGATCACACCTTCTGGTGGGCTGATCGTCAACGACAAGCCGATGGCCCTGCAGATGGCATTGGACGGGCTTGGAATCGCTCTCTGCATCGAAGATACAGTCCAAAGCTATCTTCAAGCTGGCCTGCTCGTACCCCTGCTAGAGCAATGGAGCGCCCCGTTCCCGGGCTTTTATCTTTGCTACTCGCGTCAACGACAGATGCCTGCCGCCACCCGTGCCGTCATCGAGCGCATACGATCAGGGGTTGCAGGAGCAGGTTGATAGCAGCTGGCAGCTCATCTCCGGACTACGCGACGTTCCTTCTTCGGTGCCATGATGGCACGGAATGAACGAGCGGGTGAGGCGACTTGCCGTAGTGGCTGACGGTCTGTGATAATATGCGCACGGCAAGGTCGGCCAAGGAAAGGAGCGTGACTTTCACGTCCGCTTTATGGCGATGGCCAGCCACCGTGAGTGGATACGCGCAGGTGCGCCAGCGGCGTTGCTCTTTCTCTGGGAAGGTAGGCGCGGATCGTTCTCGATTCTCCGGGCGTGTAGGCGGCGGTGTAATCGGGCCTCGAAGATCCACCGTATCCGCGCATGTCCGGTGCAACGCATCGCCAGCCCATCCCTGAGGAATATTCGATCTGCCGTCGCCATACGAGCCCCAGTTCGGGCCAGCCGTGGAGGAAGATCATCAATGGCCCATCCGTCGGGCCGGCCTCCAGCAAGACCGTGCGACGGCGACCGGTCGTGATGCTGCGGCGTGAAACGCCGGCATCGATCACGAGCGGATCCCCCGTTGGTGCGAGGGCGCCATGACGGGCGGCAAGATCATCGCGGCATCTCCGGTTGCGTCGTCACGATGAACTTCCAGTCCGCCAGCGCCGCGATGCGGTGAGGCTCAGCTTGGGTGGCATAGCCCGGGCTTTCCAGAATTCGGCGCAGCACGGCAAAGCTGGCATAACGAACGATGACGATATCATCCCACGCTTCGCCGTCGGTCCCCACCAGCACGCCATGGACATTGCCCACCCAGAAGAGGCCATAGTCCTCACCTTGCGCGACTGTGTTGAAAGCGGGAGCGTAACGTTTGAAATAAGCCTCGCGCCCCGAGCAGGAGGGCAGGGTACTTCCCGCTTCATAAGCCGCCTCGTCGCGGTAGCGGACAAGGTTGACCATGTAGACCGGTTGAGCGTCGCCAAGACTTTCACCAACGGCTTGCAGCGCCGCAGGAGTACATTCCATCATCGACATGTTTCTCTTTCTCCTTTTTTGCGGGCTGAGCGGCGTTCTGGTACCGGCGCCGGTGCTCGGAACTCGTCACCTGACGCTGCCTCTTGCACATCAATACGTCCAACTGTATTTATACACAATGGCCAGACCTTCACTTCGCGAGAAAATCATCGAATCCGGCGTTCAGACGCTGCACGAGCGGGGCTACGCCGGGGCCGGCGTCCGCGAGATCACCGCCGATGCCGGCGTCCCTCAAGGTTGCTTCACCAACCACTTCCGGTCGAAAGAAGCCTTCGCGGTCACGGTCCTCGACCGCTATCAGGAGCGGACCCGGGTGATCATGGACGCGACGCTCCGCGACGAGAGCAGGCCGGCCGTCGAGCGGCTGCGCGCCTATTTCGACGCGATCGCCGAATGGCTCGAGACAGCCGGCTGGCGATATGGCTGTCTGGTCGGCAACATGAGCTTGGAGGTCGCCGAGCAGAGCGAGTTGCTTCGCATGCATCTGATCGAAGTCTGCGGCGCGCTCACGTCATCTTTCGCAGAAGTCCTTCGCGCGGGGCAGAAGGCGGGCGAGATCCGCAGCGACCTTGATGCCGCGGACGTGGCTGTCTTCATCCTTGCCTCCTGGCAGGGCGCCATGATGCGCATGAAGGTCGATCGTTCGCCGCGGCCGATTGAGCAGTTCAGGCGCGTCCTGTTCGCGACCGTACTCACGTCATGAAGGTGCGCCTCTCAGATCACTTGGGCTTTGAGGTGTGTCTTCCTAACTGCTCAATATGCCGTGGCGTGCGAAGCTCGACGAACCGGCCTTTGCCCTCGGGGGATTAGATCGAGGCCGGCAAGGAACGCCTCCCGCTCGTCATTCGCGCGCACTTGAATGTGCCAGCGATTGCACGAACGGGTAATCCGCTGGATCACGCTTGGTCCACTGTTCGACGATTGAGCTGAGGACGGCTGATCGATCTGACTCGCGAAACTTCTGAGGTGCGGCTGCGGCGGTCTGGGCGGCAGCTCCAACTAGGTATTGGTCAAGCGCCGACACGTTCGGCAATACCAGCTTCGCTTCTCTGGAGCGCCGGGGTTATTGCGCGGCACTGAGGAAGTCGATGAGGCTGAAGGGCGCGCGCTCACCCAGGCAAAGGTCCAGGACCCGGTGCGCGTCCGCGGCGGCGACCTCGCTGCGCGAGAACATCGCCGCCTCGTAGATGGCTAGCGCATTCTCGATGTCTCCAGGCCAAGCGGCAATGGCCTCGCCGAGCTCGGCCCCGTCGAGCATCGCCAGGTTTGCGCCGTCGCCGGCCGGCGGCGACAGATGCGCGGCGTCGCCAAGCAGCGTCACGCCTGGGGCACGATTCCATCTATGACCAACCGGCAGCACGTTGATCGCCCGCAGGACCGGCGCCGTGTCGCTGCCTGTGATCAATTGTGGTGAGAGCCGATGTCCACCCGTCGAATTCGGCTGCGATCCGGGTCTTGGCGGTTGCCGCGTCGTTGAAGTCGATTTCCGTAAACCACGTCGCAGGTCGCATCAGCTGAACATAGGTGTGGAGAGCGCCTGCCGATTCCCTGTGCGCGGTGATCCCCTTGCCGGGTTCGAGCGCGAACATTGCGCCGGCCCCGACCGCCGCGGCCGTTGCAGGGAACCGCTGATCAGCGTCATGCAGGTAGGTCTCGACGAAGGACACGCCCGCATAAGTGGGCTTCGCGTCTGACAACAGCGGGCGCACCTTCGACCAGGCGCCATCGGCGCCGATCAGCAATTCGGTCTCTACAGCCGAGCCATCGGTGAAAGTCAGCTCGTGACGACCGGCGCCAAGCGGCTTGGCTCTGGCCAACTTCCGCCCCCACCGGATCGTCCCGGCAGGCAAGGAGTCCATGAGGACCCGCCGCAGGTCGCCCCGGAGCACCTCGGGACGCCTGCCGTCTCCCGGCTGGTCGAGCAGCACATTGCCGTTTCGGTCGAGCGCACGCGTCGCGTCGCCACCCTCGTGAACGATCGCGCGGAATGCATCCGTCAGGCCGGCGGCAGCGAGAGCGCGCTGACCGTCGTGTTCGTGAACGTCAAGCTGACCGCCCTGAGTGCGGGCGTGCGCGGAGGGCTCCGCTTCATAGATGGTGGCAGTGATGCCGTGAACGTGGAGCACGCGGGCGAGGGTCAGGCCACCCAGGCCTGCACCAACAATGGAAACGGAAGTGGTCATGGCGGCGCCTCGGAATGATTTGGAACATTGTTCCACATAGCAGGGATTGGAACGACGTTCCAGATATGACATGGTGGGCGCATGTCTAAACGAGCTCACCAGACAGTGCGGCGCACGGACGCCCTTTCCAAGGCGCGGATCGTTGAGGCGGCGATCGAGATTCTCGATACGCGCGGGGAGGCCGCGCTGACCTTTCGGGCGCTGGCGACACAGCTGGCGACAGGCAGCGGGGCCATCTACTGGCATATCGCCGACAGGAACGACCTCCTTGCCGCCGCGGCGGGAGATGTTCTCGCCCGCGCCCTGGCGAAAGTGGCCAAAGAAGAGGAGCCAAGGGCCGCGATCCGCGCCATCGCGCTCGCGGTATTCGATGCGATTGACGCTCACCCCTGGGCCGGCGCTCACCTTTCGCGCGAACCGTGGCATTCCGCGGTAGGAGAGATCTTCGAACGCATCGGCGGATGGCTCCAGCCGCTAGGTGTTCCGGTGGATGCACAATTCGACTGCGCGTCGGCGCTGACGAACTATATCCTCGGTGTGGCCGGCCAGAACGCGGCCAACGCCCGCACGCTTCCGGGCGGAACTGATCGCAAAGCGTGGCTGGAGGCCGTGGCGACGCGCTGGATTCAGGATGTCCCGGAAGCGCGTCCATTTCTTCGGCGGGTGGCGGCGCAGATGAGGGAGCATGACGATCGCCAACAGTTTGTTGCCGGCGTCGACTTCATCCTGGAGGGCGCCTGCGTCAAGCGAAACGCTTGAGGCGGGAGGCGTTCATGCACCGACACAACCCTCCAAAGCGGGCGCTTAGGGGCTCTTGACGCCTTCCGATTTTGCTCAGTTAACTCAGCAATTATCGTCGCGAGCTCCACGCAAGGAAGGTCTCCGGTCTGACGCCATCCGTCCGCGCCTTCTCGATCAGCGGTCTGAGGGTGTCTAGGACGAAGTCTTCCATTGTCGTGGGCGGCGCCGGACGATCATGGCGGAACTTGACCCGCCCATCGTTAAGAGCCGCCGCGGTGTTCTTGTCATAGACCCACCGATCGAGCGTTCCGAACCTCTCCCGGAATATCGTTTCGACCTCATGATTGGTCGGATCGATGAAACGATAATCGACTTGTCTACCGAGTGCCCCGCCGATCATCGCGGCGATTTCGGGCATTGTGTAATCGATGCCCAGCTGCTTCACCGATCGGTGCTGGTCCGTCGGCGTGTCGAACTCGTTCGCCGCGAAATCCGCGAGGTCCTGAATGGAGACCCAAGGCGCTTTGACATCGGGGGCAAGCGTAAAGCCGATCCTATCGTACCGGGTGATCGCGTCCGCCCACCTGGACAGGTCCTCCATGAACCAGCCGCCCTGCAGGTGCACCAGATTGACGTCGCGTAGCCGGTTGAGGATCTCGTCCAGGATATGGAAACCCTGGAAATGGCCGATGTTTCCGTTGAGCTCGGACCCCATTGCGGTCAGGCTCACGGCAAACTTCACCGGGGAATCCCGAAGTGCGTCGAAGAACCGAAGCGCTACCGTGGGGTAGTGCCCATGAAAGTCCTCCGCCGCCCAAAGGGTTTTGACCATCAGGAACGCCGCGTCGGCGTCTTCGAAGAACCTGCCAAGCTCTCCATCCCCTGTGTCGAAGCTGCCAAGGAACGGTTCTGCGCCTTTCGCGACAAGGGCGTCGAGGGCAGGCCCTCCTCTCGACAGAGCTTTGACTGAATGGCCTTTGGCCAGAAGGTTCTCGGTAAGCTTGGCACCGATCCTGCCGGTCGCGCCAACCACGGCAATACGCATGTTTGATCTCCTAGAGTTGTTTGACCAAGACCCTAAGGGTTTGCATCTCGCGTCGAAATTGGAGATAATGCCATATGATCTCGAAAACGGGCCAAACTTCGAATAAGCGACCTCCCTGCAGTACCGCTTGCGATCTGAGCCTCTCGCATGGGCCGGCGGTGGCGATGAGAATGGACTTCGCCGACTATGAAGCCGAGGGGTCGCAGCACCAGCACCGGCAGGGTCAACTGATCCTGGCGCTCCATGGCGCGGTGACCTGCACAGCAGAGAGTGGGGTCTGGATCGTTCCGCCCGACTGCGGCCTTTGGGTACCCGGCGGCGTTCCTCACAGCAATCAGGTCACGCCCAATGCTCGTCTAACATACCTGTTCGTCGAGCCCGGCGCGGCCACGCTTCCGGCTGAATGCTGCACGCTTTCTGTATCGCCGATGCTTCGGGAGATGATACATCGAGTAGCCGACCTATCAGAAAGGGACGGGCGCGACGCTCATGTCGATCGGCTCACGCGGGTCATGCTCGATGAGCTCGCGCTGATGCCGCGTGAGAGGCTGGAGCTACCTGTATCTGATCATCCGAAGATCGCCTTAATCGCTGCGGCGCTTTTGGGAAACCCGAGCGATCGCAGTACCCTCGGACAATGGGCTGAGCACGTCGCCGTCAGTGAGCGAACGTTGAAGAGGCTCATGGTCCAGGAGACAGGATTGAGCTTCGGCCGTTGGCGGCGTCAGCTCCATCTCGTCATCGCGTTGCGGGAACTTGCCGGCGGTGCAACAGTCCAACAGGTGGCAGGCGACTTGGGGTACGAATCCGCGACGGCCTTCATCGTCATGTTCAGGAAGGCGCTTGGGACCACGCCATCGCGCTACTTCGCCGATCGGCTTTTGAGCGCCGAGAGCGCGTGAGACCTTGTCATCCGACATAAAGAAGGCGCTCCCCTCACGGGTCAAGGGCGTTGGTACAGGGATCGGGAATTTTTCGGACGCCACTCTTTGATATTTTCGTCTATGCAGTTTTTGCCTTGCAACGGACGGATTTCGGCCGTGCGCAGTCAACATATGATTGAGGACGGCGCAGCCGATAGCAACCTCGGTCTTTTGTGGGTGGCGTCGCCTTAACGGAAATGTGCGGAGGGGGGTGATATGCCACGTGCATGACGAAGAGCAGCAGAATTACTATAGTCGTCACCGCTTCCCCGCCAGATCATCGCCCATGCGGTCTGGCTCTATTATCGGTTTCCGCTCAGTTTTTGCGACGTCAAAGATCTGCTTGCCGAGTGCGGCATTGAGGTCTCGTTTCAGACCCTCTCGGAATGGGTTGCGAAGTTCGGTCCCAAATTTGCTGCCTCATGCTCGATTAAGGCGACGCCGCCGTGGTGCCAGCAGGCTATGACTGCCTCGCGTTCGTTAAGTTTACGATGCCGATCACCGTGCCGATGCTGGTGATGCATGGCGAGGCCGATCAGGTCGTTCCTTTCGCAAGTTCCGTGCCGCGTGCGGTCGACCTGCTCAAGAATGGGTCGCTGAAAACCTACCCGGGCTATCCTCATGGCATGCTCACCACCCATGCGGAT
>JBCNPI010000006.1:0-67047 GCA_039593415.1 Rhizobium sp.
CCCGCCGGGCCGATGCGGAGGCACAGGCCGACGCCGTGCGATTGCAGGCGGAAGCCGATGCACAAGCGATCCAACTTCGTGGGGATGCAGAGGCAAAAGCGATCAAGGCTCGTGGCGATGCATTGCGCGACAACCCCAACCTGATCTTCCTCACTCAGGCGGAAAAATGGAATGGTCAATTGCCGACGACCATGCTGCCGAATGCCTCGGTTCCTATGCTCAATCTTGACCCACGGCGGAATTCCACCGAACCGGTAGCTGGACAGGAATAGGAGAAAGCTCTCGACGATCTTTCGTGCCCGACGGTCCGGGACGAAAATTGTCATTGGACTCGTGCCGCTAGGCGGCCGAGTAACGGGCGTTCCAAAGTTGCGTTACGCCAAAGCGGCGCGGGTGCTTTTCATTGCTGGCAGACCTCTGGTGGATCTGGTCTGGTTCTCCACCTTAATCGCTACTCTCCGATTCTCGACTGATGTGGCCGCCGTCAGGGTGGCACTCCTGCCCGCCCTCGCATTTCAACTTTTTATGATCTACTCCAATTTGATGCCACATTCCGGCAGGCTCTATGGCGAGCGTACGGCGAACGACATGCTGGCTTTGTGGCAAATTATTGGGCGAAGGTGATTATCCAGCAATTCACTGGCAGCTTTATCTCAACGCATTGCGACCCTATGCGGGTATTGAAGAGCCCGTGCTCGGCCGACAGTCGGATCGGATTGCCTATCTCCTACTAGAGCTCAACAGGTTGAGCCAGAACCAGCCAGAGCAACAAACCGCGGCGCTGTTTTGGTGCGCCTGGGTCTGCATGAGGAGGCGCTGGGGATCCTTGCGGAAGCCGATAATAGCAATAGCATGAACCGCTGTTTGAACCATGCCGAGCTGCGTGTGTCGATGCGCGTCGAGATAGCCAAACTCCATATGGAGCTTGGCAACACGATGATCTACGTCACCCACGACCAGACCGAGGCGATGACTCTGGCTGACAAGATCGTGGTGTTGCGCGCGGGGCTCATCGAGCAGGTCGGTGCGCCGCTACATCTCTACGACGATCCCGACAATTTGCTTGTCGCAGGCTTCATCGGGTCGCCGAAGATGAACTTTATTTCCGCTGAAGCAAGCGCACCGCGAGCGGTGCGCTTTCCGGACGGCATGGAACTGGCTGTTCCAAACTTGTCGACGGACCTGTCCACTGGACAGAAGATCACGGTTGGTATTCGCCCGGAGCACTTGCAGGCGCGAGACGCTGCCGCGGCCATTCGGCAAAAGCAGTTTCAGCGCGCCTGAAAATCAATCGGTTGGCTTAGCGCATAAATGGGGTCGACGGTTCAAACTGGTTCAAGAGCATTCACTCAATGGTGCAAGATCGGGGAGACTGTCCTATTCGCGGTGAACGCTCCGGCTGCTCCGCATCGCTTCAGTGAAGTCTGTCTTCGATGCCGCTTTCTCTCCCCCGAGCTTCGCGCTACCGAGCCGCCGCATGAAGTCAGCGACGAAAAGCGAGGCGTTGGTGGCCCATTTGTGCACCGCAATCGTCTGAGGAATTCGCGAAAACACTCCATCTATCACCCGGAAGCCTTCCATTCGCTCTGAGGCGTGAAAGAGGAATTCAGTCAATCCAGCTGCCGCGTCGCATTCTCGGTTGGCGAGAAAGCCGAGGGCCGCCGTAGGGCTGTCGACATGTAGCACCGTCGCCTGCTTGAGTATTCGCTCAAGCTGCTTCGTATAGGCGGCGCTGCGCGCGGAAGCGATGCGAATTCCGGTGGAATCCAGCTCGTCCGCCGTCCGGTAGGGTGAAGCTACTGGAACCAGGTAGGTGGCCTCGACTGAGATGTAGGCGGGCGAGAAGCTGAAGCGATCGGTTCTTGACGGGTCTGACGCGATGAAGGCAATGTCCCACTCGCCGCCGTCCGCAGCGGAAAGAATATCCGCCGCCGATCCGTATCGTATGAGGGAGAGCTCCAGATTAAGTTCGCGGGCGATCATATTCGCAATGTCCGCGCTCGGTCCCACTAAGGCGCCCGCGTTTTCGTCCCAGCGGATCAATGCTGCGTTCGACATGTTGAAGGCGGCCCTAATGCCTCCAGCCGGCGCTATTTCCGACCGGACCTGATCCAGAGTGAACATGCTACATCTCCCCAGAGCGCGATGCCGAAAACTGTAGACGGTTTTCGCACGGCATCACGCTCTACTTCTTTGATTCCAGAGCGGATTCAGATTTTTGGTCGAACAGACCTAAAATCATCCAGCTCTAGCGCGAAAACCTGGACGCAAGTGCTTCCGATCCTCTGGCAAGGAGGGCAACATCGACGCCAACTGCCGTGAACAGCGTTCCCTGTGCAATGCAGCGGGCCGCAAACGTCTCGTCAGGCGTCAAGATGCCTGACGGCTTACCGACCGCTTTCAAGCGCTCGATCGCATTCTCGATTGCCGAAACTACCTCGGGATGTCCCGGTTGGCCGGGATAACCGAGGCTGGCTGCAAGGTCTGCCGGACCGATGAAGATCCCGTCGACTCCGTCGACACCTGCAATGGCTTCAAGCCGATCGAGCGCCTCTCGTGTCTCGATCTGCAGCAAGAGGCAGATTTCCTGTTCGGCGGTCTGCGCGTAGCTCGGCACGCGCCCGAAACGGGTGGCGCGGGTGAGGGCGGATACGCCGCGGATACCTCGCGGTGCGTAACGCGCAGCGGCCACGGCCGTCTTCGCCTCCTGTTCATTCTGCACATATGGAATGAGAAGCGTCTGGACGCCGATATCCAGAAAACGCTTGATCAATACAGGGTCGTTAAAGGCCGGGCGCACCACGGAGGCGACGTCGTATGGAGCCACCGCCTGCAACTGTGGGAGCACAGTCAGGACGTCGCTGGGCGAATGCTCGGTATCGAAAAGCAGCCAGTCGAAACCGGAGGGCGCGACGATTTCCGCTGTATAGCTGCCCGGAAGGCCGCACCACAATCCGATCTGACTTTGACCGGCTCGGAGTTTTCGCTTGAAGCTGTTGACGGGGAGTTCCATGAGATCCTCACACGAATGAGACGCCGATTGAGCCGACGGGGCCGTAGTCGGCCTGGATCACGTCGCCCCGGGCGATGTCCACAGGACGGGTGAAAGAGCCGGCCAGCACGATCTGCCCCTTTTTCAAACCGCCGCCCACTGCGTGGAGCTTGTTTACCAACCAGGCGATTCCTGCTGCCGGATGGCCCATGATCGCGGCCGAAACGCCCGACTCCTCGATAATACCGTTCTTCGAAAGGGTGGCGCCTACCCAGCGGATGTCGATGTCCATTGGGCGAAAGATGCGCCCGCCAACAACGATCGCCCCGAAAGCGGCGTTGTCAGCGATCGTGTCGGTGATCGCCCTCGGAACTTCGGTGCGATAGTCGATGATCTCGAGAGCCGGAACGACGAATTCGGTCGCCCTCATCACGTCGTAGATCCGCGTACTTGGTCCCTCGAGATCCTCGCCCATCACAAAAGCGAGCTCGACTTCGAGCCGGGGCTTTATAAAGAGTTCCGCCTTGATTTGCGCCCCGTCGTTGTAGAGGGCGTCGTCGAGAATGACACCATAGTCGGGCTCGGTCATCTTGGATGCCATCTGCATTGCGCGCGATGTCAGGCCGATCTTGTGGCCTACGATCCGAGCACCCCCGGCAGTTCGAGCCTCCGCCCAGAGCGCTTGAATTTTATAGGCATCTTCAAGCTCCAGACCGGGGTAGGTCTTGCTCGGTTGAACGATTGGCTTGCGGTCGGTTTCTGCCTTCAGAAGGGCGTTGGCCGCCTCACGGCGTTCCTGTTCTGTGATCATCGGTTCGGCTCTGTCGTTGGTTATTTGATTGGCGGACGCGGCAGCACAGCTTCGCCAGGCTCCATGACGTAGGTGTAGTCGAGTGAGAACCAGGGGCCGTCGGCTTCAGCCTCGGACGGATGCGGTTCGTGATGGAGGACGAAGTCGCCGGTCAGCGCTGCCGTCACTCCAAACTGAACGTCGGAAGCGATGTGCGGATCGCTTGGATCGAAGACCTGGGAAATCAGCGTCTTGCATCCCTGCTTGAAGATCAGGGCGTGAAGATGCGCTGGTCGGTACGGATGACGCCCCTGCGCCTTCAGCAGTCGCCCGACGACGCCATCGACCGGGATCGGGTATCCGACCATCTTCACAGTCCTGAACCAAAAGCGGCCGTCGGCGTCCGTGGTGAACTTGCCCCGAAGGTTCATCTCAGCCTGATCGGGATCCTGATTTTCATAGAGCCCGACAGGAGAAGCATGCCAGACGTCGACTTCGGCACCCTCTATCGGCCTGCCGTCGCGGTCTATCACCCTGGCGCGGACATAGAGCGGCGTGCCTGGCGTGTCGGAGCGGACGATCGTGCCACCGTTTTCGACACGGGGAGAGTTCAGGCGCCAGAACGGGCCGAGAAGAGACTGTGATGTCTCCGTCTGGCCGCCGTTGCCGTTGTTCAAAAGGCAAACCAGCGAGGATACGCCGAGAGATCCGGCCATGAGAACAAATTCGTTGTGGCTGTCCGTCTGCAGTTGTCCGATCTCGTTGAGTACCGCTGTCGCTTCGCGGAACTCGACTTCGGACAATCTCACCTCCCGCACGAATGCATGGAGATGCTTCACCATTGCTACCAGGATTTCCCGCAGACGTGGATCCTCGGTTTTTTTCATCACCGCAAGTACGGCAGGCGTCAACTCGCTCTCAGTCTTTATGGCCATAAGGGTACCTCTCACTGAGGCTAACTATTAAAAATAATCGATTATCTGTCAATGAATGTTGCGATTACTTTTTCCACTTGAGAAGGGAAAATCGGGTGTGAATGCCATTAACACACTGAAGAAATTAAATTAAACGCACGAGCCAATCGGGTTTTGACTATAAAATGGGTTGGTCTTCGCTTTCTCGTTGACATAAATAATCGTTTATCATATCGATCATCGACAGTTGATCGAAATTGCCAGGGACTAGGGATGAACTCGGCCGACGATAGCGCCTCTGCGCCAATGACAGATGAGGAGACGGCGTCCGCGGGTTTTTCGGATGATGGCAAGAACACAATGGGAAGCCAGTTGGCGTCGCGTCTCCGCGAGGCGATTATCTCTGGCGAGCTGGAGGCCGGCAGCAAGATCAATCTCGACAAGGCGCGCCGCACGTTCAACGTTAGCTTGAGCCCTCTGAGAGAGGGACTTGCACGCCTGATCTCCGACGGCCTGGTGGAGTTTCAGGACAACCGCGGCTATCGCGTAGCTCCGATCTCGCTGGCGAATCTCGAAGAAATCACGACGTTGCGCGAGGAGCTCGAAGTCTTCGCACTGCGGGAATCCATGCGTATCGGCGATGTCGAGTGGGAGGGCAATATAATGCGCTCGCTCCATCGCCTGAACCGCACAGAGCGAGATGCCTCGCGCCCTGAGACGCTCGAGCAATGGGAGGCACTTCACCGGGAATTCCATCTCACGCTCATTTCCGGTTGCGGCAAACCGCTTCTGTTGCATTTCTGCGGCCTCTTGCTGAACCTGAATGACCGGTACCGCCGGGTCTTCCTCATCAGGACTTCGGGCGACCGGAATGTCGGGCAGGAGCATAGCGAGATTGCGCAAGGAGCCGTCGCGCGGGATATCGAATACGCCTGCGAGAAACTGCGACAGCACATCCACCGCACGGGGACGAACCTTCGGAATCATCTTGCGACGAAAGGGATCGTCTGATGGTGGTGCCTGGATCGAGATCAGAGCAACAGATTGGCGTTGCGCACTTCTCCGCCATCTCCCTCGCGCCGAGCGATTTTGCGAAGGCCGCAGCGGGGGCGGGGTTTTCCAGGATTGGGCTGAGACTGAATCCGGCTTTTCCAGGAGCGCCGTGCTACGAGTTGCCGGTAGGCGGCCACGCAGCGGAAGAATTGAAAGCCGTATTGCGCGGCGAAGCGTTAGAGGTGTTCGATATCGAGTTCTTTGTCATCGACCCGTCGTTCAGCGTCTCGTCTCTGGAGCCCATAATGGCTGCGGCTGCCAATATCGGGGCGAAACGTCTAAGCGTTTGCGGCGATGATCCGGAACAGAGTAGGCTGCAGTCGAACTTCACTGAATTCTGCGGCCTTGCAAGCGGCTACGGATTGGCAGTCGATATCGAGAACATGGGTTGGCGGACGGTCAGAACCTTCGCTGACAGCGTCAATCTCCTGAAATCGAGCGGTGTGCCCAATGCCGGCGCACTCGTCGACGGAGTTCATTTCTTTAGGAACGGCGGAACCCTGGCGTCGCTCAGCGCCGTGATCGATAGGGTCAGGCATGTCCAGTTGTGCGATGTCGCCGGACCTGCTCCGAGCACGGCCGAGGCCATGATCGCGGAGGCCCGAGGCATGCGTCTTGCCCCCGGCGAGGGCGAATTGCCCCTGTGCGAACTGGTCGCAATAGCCGACGGGGCCGCAGCGATCTCGGTCGAAGTACCCCTGTCAGGCTCGGCAGATGCGGAGGAACATTTGAAACGCCTATTCGAAGGGGCCTTACGCATATTTAAGCCGGATCAGTGATTGCGGCGCCGGCGAGGCGAGAGCCGCGCCGAAGGGAGGAAGCCAAAAGATGGGTTACAGGTTTGATTTTGGCGCGGTCTTCGACCGCGCTCCGGAATTGTTTTGGGGTTCGCTCGGAACGTTGGGTCTCGCCTTCGCCGGGATGCTGCTCGCTCTCATAATCGGAATTCTAGGTGTCGCAGCAAGAACCTCGAAGACTGCGTGGGTCCGCGCTCCGGTGATCGCTTTCGTCGAGGTCGTCCGCAACACGCCGTTCCTGGTGCAGATCTTCTTTATCTACTTTGCCCTTCCGCTTACGGGCATCCGCCTGAACCCGACGGTCACCGCAATTATCGCACTGGGGATAAACGGAGGCGCCTACGCCATCGAGATCATCCGCGGCGGCGTGGAGAGCATCAACAAGGGGCAGATCGAAGCTGGTTTTGCTCTCGGGCTGCACAAGGCCGACGTCTTCCGGCTCATCGTTCTGAAGCCTGCACTAAGAGCGATCTACCCGTCTTTGACAAGCCAGTTCGTGATGCTGACCTTGACCACCTCGGTGTGCACCTCGATCGCCGCATATGAGCTGACATCTGCGGCGCAGCGCATCGAGTCGGACACGTTCCGAAGCTTCGAAGTCTACTTCACCGTGACCGCGATCTACCTGATCATCTCAAGTTTGATGATGGGAATCTTTGCTTTGATCTCCCGTTCCTACTTCAACTATCCGACCCGATAGGAGGCGCTCATGGGGCCCATCGGCGAAAACGAGCTGTTCTTCATCCTGCAGGGTCTGAAATGGACCGTATTGCTGGCGATTATCGGTTTCATTGGCGGAGGCGTGTTCGGCATTTTGATCGCGCTTGTGCGCACGTCGAAGCATCAGTTCGCAAGGCTTGCCTCATCTGGCTATATCGCGCTCTTTCAAGGCACGCCGCTCCTGATGCAGCTCTTTGTCGTCTATTACGGCGTTGCTCTGCTTGGCATCGATGTCAACGCCTGGGTCGCTGTCGCGATCGCGTTCACTCTCCACGCAAGCGCCTTCCTCGGCGAGATATGGCGCGGCTCGATTGAAGCCGTTCCCAAAGGGCAGATCGAAGCGGCGAACGCTCTTGGCCTGCATTACGTCTCTCGAATGAAGGACGTGGTTCTGCCACAGGCTTTGAAGATCTCGATGCCTGCGACCATCGGCTTTCTTGTGCAACTCATCAAGGGGACGTCGCTTGCGGCGATCGTGGGCTTCATCGAACTGACCCGGGCTGGCCAGATCATATCAAACCAGACCTACCGCCCGCTGCTCGTCTTCGGGATCGTCGGAATAATCTACTTCGTGATTTGCTGGCCCCTTTCCCACGTCGGAAGCGGCCTTGAGAAACGGATGGCAAAAGCCGCCCGGTAAGCCTGCTTCGGGAGAAGTAAACAACACAAGAGGAGGAAAGTGCAATGAATACCAATCGCAGGAAATTTCTCGGTCTGGCTCTGGCGACCGCTACCGTCGTCGCCGTTGGCGCTACCGCAGCCGCCGCGGCATCTGTCGAGGAGATAAAGTCGAAGGGAACGCTCGTCGTCGGCATCCAAGGCGACAACGCGCCCTGGGGCTTTGTCAACTCGAGCGGCAAACAGGACGGATTCGACGCCGATGTGGCCACGCTGTTCGCCAAGGAACTCGGCGTGAAAGTCCAGTTCCAACCGCTTGCTGTCGCGAACCGTATCCCCGCGCTGACGACCGGCAAGGTCGATATTCTCTTCGCCACGATGGCGATGACGGAAGAGCGCGCCAAGTCGATCCAGTACAGCAAACCTTATGCGGCCAACACGATTTCGCTTTATGCCGCCAAGGCTGACACCGTGAAATCGCCGGCCGACCTTGCTGGCTGGGAAATAGGTGTGCCGAAGTCGAGCTCGCAGGACAAGGCCGTAACCGACGCGGTCGGATCAAAGGCCACCATTCGCCGCTTCGATGATGACGCAGCTACTATCCAGGCCCTGATCTCCGGACAGGTGAGGGCAGTGGGCGGCAATCAGTTCTACGGGCAGAGGCTCGATGCAGCCAGCTCCGGCAAGTATGAACGAAAGATCGACTTCCTGACGACTTACAACGGTGTTGGAACGCGATTGGGTGAGAAGGACTGGAACGAGACCGTTAACGCCTTCCTCGACAAGATCAAGGGCAACGGCGAACTCGCAGCCATCACCAAGAAGTGGATGGCCATCGATCTTCCCAAGTTCCCCGAATCCATCCCCAACATTCCGTTTACGGTCAAGTAAAGCATAAATGGAGGGCGCCGTGCTCAATTCCCCCAACGATCGGTCGACCTTGATATCCCTTGATAAAGTGGAGAAATGGTACGGCTCCTTCCATGCCCTGAAGAACATCAATCTGTCGGTTCGCAAGGGAGAGAAGATCGTTCTTTGCGGACCGTCCGGTTCCGGTAAGTCCACCCTGATCCGCTGCATCAACGCTTTGGAATTGATTCAGGGCGGTAAGATCGTGGTGGAAGGCCAACAGTTGGACGGCACAACCAAGGCGGTCGACGCCATTCGACGCGAAGTCGGAATGGTTTTCCAGAACTTCAATCTGTTCCCTCACATGACCGTCCTGCAAAACTGTGCGCTTGCACCCATGAGAGTGCGGGGCGCAAGCCGTGCCGATGCCGAGAAGTTGGCACGAAAATATCTCGAGCGCGTTCGCATCCTCGATCAAGCGGAAAAGTATCCGGCACAACTCAGCGGTGGACAGCAGCAGCGCGTCGCCATCGCGCGCGCCCTGTGCATGGAGCCGAAAGCGATGCTTTTCGATGAGCCCACCTCCGCCTTGGATCCCGAAATGGTGAAAGAGGTTCTCGACACCATGATCGGCCTGGCAAGAGACGGCATGACGATGATCTGCGTCACCCATGAAATGGGCTTTGCCCGCCAAGTCGCTGACCGGGTCATCTTCATGGCTTCCGGAGAGATCATCGAGGAGGCGCAGCCTGACACCTTCTTCAAGAACCCCAAGCATGAACGGACGAAGGCATTTCTCGGCGAAATCCTTGCGCATCACTGATCGGGCAGAGACATGGACAACAACAAATTCCTGGTCGGCCTGATCGGGGCCGATATTCAGATGTCAAAGTCGCCGGCGCTTCATGAAACGGAAGGGCGCCACCTGGGGCTTGATTACGAGTACGAGCTCGTGGACCTGGCAGAGCGCGGATTGCCTCCTTCCGCGCTGCCAGATCTTCTGGACGAGTTGGAAAGCCGCGGCTTTGCGGGAGCCAACATCACCCACCCATGCAAACAGACCGTGCTGCCTCACCTCACACGCCTGTCCGAAGATGCTAAGATGCTTGGAGCCGTAAACACCGTCGTGCTCCAGAACGGCGAGCGTATCGGACACAACACCGACTGGTATGGCTTCTACAAAAATTTTGAGCGCGGCTTGCCTGACGTCGCGAAGGCTCATGCTATTCTGCTTGGCGCCGGTGGCGCCGGGGTGGCCGTCGCGCACGCTGCCGTGAAACTCGGCATAGAAAAGCTCTCGATCTTCGATCAGGACAAGCGCCGCGCCTCCACGCTTGCCGATCAGCTCAACGAGAGATTTTCAGGAGAGGTCGCAGGGCCGGTCAGAGACGTCGGTGCCGCGCTCGCCAGCGCAGATGGACTGATCCATGCCACGCCGACTGGTATGCGAAGCCATCCGGGGCTTCCGATAGATCCCGAATGGATAGAGCATCGTCACTGGGTGGCGGATATCGTCTATATGCCGTTGGTGACCGAGCTCCTTGCATTGGCAAAGCAGAAGGGGTGCCGGACGCTCCCAGGCGGGGGAATGACCGTGTTTCAGGCGGCCGCGGCCTTCGAGCTGTTTACAGGCCTATCGCCCGACACGGAACGAATGTCGCGCCATTTCGACGAGCTGTGCCGAGTGGCAGCCTGATCGGGGGACTACTCCATGCCGCATATTATCATCGACTACAGCCGAGGTGCGGCGGAACGGGTCGCCATCGACGAGTTGACCCGAGCGGTTCATCGCCGGGTCCGCGACGGAGGGCTGGTCAAGCCAACCGTGGTCCGTACGTTCGCCAGAGAAGCCACCGTGTCCTGCGTCGGCGACGAACATCCCGACAACCACTTTGTGCAGATAATTGTACGTATGGCCCCAGGCCGTCCTCTGGAAGTCAAACAAGAGCTGCTAAAATCGGTGCTCGAAGCTGCGCGTGACGTCGCAGCTTCCGCACTGGAAGCCGGTCGGCTCGGGCTTCGCGCAGATATCTACGAATCCGACCCAAACTTCGCGTTTCAGGACATAGCGTTCGCCTGATCCCGGCAACGCCCACAAGGACAAATGCAATGAGCCTCATCTACGTTCTCAACGGACCAAACCTAAACCTCCTCGGCAAGCGCCAGCCACATATCTACGGGCATGAGACATTGGCTGACGTCGAGACGGATTGCCGAAAGTTGGCGTCGGAGCTGGGGCACGAGATCCGTTTCCATCAAAGCAACCGCGAATACGAGATCATCGACTGGATCCACGAGGCGCGCGAGGACGGCGCCGGCATTGTCATCAACCCGGCCGCGTTTACTCACACTTCGCTCGCTATCCTCGACGCACTGAATACCTTTGAAGGCCCCGTCATCGAAATCCATATCTCCAATGTCCACAAGCGTGAGAGTTTCCGCCACCATTCTTTTGTGTCCCACCGGGCCGACGGCGTCATCGCCGGTCTCGGCACCGAAGGCTATCAACTCGGCATCCGCAGAGTTGCGACCATGCTTAAGACCGAGAAGAAGGACTGATAGCGATGGCGACCCGGGTCAAGCTGGCGGTCCTTGGGGCGGGGCTGATCGGCACGCGTCATATTAAGCACGTGATGGAAGAGCCGGCCGCAGAGCTGACGGCAGTTGTGGATCCCACGCCAGTCGGTCAAAGGATCGCGAGTGAGGTTGGTGTCAGATGGTTCCCCAGCTTTGCCGACATGATGATTTCCGAGCGCCCCGACGGTGTCATCATCGCGACGCCGAACCAGATGCATGTTCAAAATGGGTTGGAAGCCGTTGAGGCGGGCATACCGGCGCTGATCGAAAAGCCGATCGCAGACGACATCGCTGCCGGCGAGAGGCTTGTGCAAATGGCTGAAGCCAAGGGCGTGGCGCTGCTGACGGGACATCACCGGCGACATAATCCGATGATGCGGAAAACGAAGGAGATCATCGACAGCGGGACGCTCGGTCGGATCCTGATCGTGAATGCGATGTTCTGGCTGCTCAAGCCGGACGACTACTTTGACATCCCCTGGCGGCGAGAGCGTGGAGCAGGCCCCGTCTTCCTCAACCTCATTCACGACATCGATAACCTCCGTTTCCTTTGCGGCGATATAAGCGCCGTCCAGGCCCGTGAATCCAATGCGGTGCGAAGCAACGCCGTCGAGGAAACTGCGGTCATCCTCATCGAATTCAAAAATGGTGTTCTCGGTACTGCTTCCGTGTCCGATTCCGTTGTCGCGCCGTGGAGTTGGGAGATGACGACGGGAGAAAATCCCGCTTACCCGAAAACTGACGAGATTTGCTACATGATCGGTGGCACTCACGGATCTCTGGCCGTGCCGTCGCTGGAAATATGGAGCAATGCTGAAAAGAGGAGTTGGACGGAGGCATTTGAGCGCAACAGAGCCGCTTTCGAAAACGCAGACCCGCTTGTCATGCAGATCCGCCAGTTCTGCAGCGTCATTCGGGGTGAGGGAGGTCCTTTGGTCAGCGGTCGGGAAGGCTTGGAGACATTGAAGGTCATTGAAGCCGTCAAGCGGTCGGCCGCGACAGGAGATCGCGTCGTCCTCTAGCCAGGAGGCTCATCGGCCGGAAATATGTAGTGACACTCCCGTTTTTTCGGCCGCTGCTCGCAGTCGCTTGTCTCTGGTCCACAAGGTTGCTTTCTGCTCAAGGAGAACGGATGCCAGCAGATGGGCATCAGTGTAGCCAATACCCATGCTGAAAATGCCGTATCGATCGATCATCGTCATGACTTCGTCGTGCGTGGCGACAACAGCTCCGCGCTGAGCTGCCAAAAAAGCAATGACATTGCCGCGATCCCGAAGGCTGCCAAGAGCCAATTCCCCAATCACGCTCGGATGGCAAAGTAGTCGATCGTCTTCGATTATTCTTCGTAGCTCACCATTGCCGTATCGGAAATGATCGATCCAGATCGAGGTGTCTACCAATATCACTTAACTGCCGTGCTCCGACGACGCGGGGCTGCCTCGGCCTCCGGCATGGTCCCCCCTAGAGCGATGAGACGTTTTCCTGACTCCACTCGAACCAGCGTCTCCAACGCCTGGCGGACGAGTGCAGCGGTTTCCTTAGTGCCGGTCAATGATCTCGCCCTGTCCATGAGGGCGTCGTCGAGATTGATGGTTGAGCGCATCAGCTGGCCTCCGTGTTAGTGACGTCAGAAATAGCACCATTTGGTGATAAAATCCACGCCTGCTTTCGCTTCCATACCCGGAACGTGGTCTGCGAATGTAAGGCAGAGCGGCGCTCTAGTTCCGTAGGATATTGGAATTGAGCTGTGAAGTTGAAGTCAGTGCTATCCGTGCCACGGGCTCGAAATATTGCGGAGGTCCACGGTTCGAATCAGTTCACATAAGGCCTTTTTCCATTGTTCATCCGAGAGGCGTTCGTATCTGGTCCGCCGAGCGATCGCGCCATAGGACAATCGTTCCTAACGCGGAGCAGGGAGTTCTCAAATGTCTGCTGGTGAAATTGCCTGCTGAGCTCTCGCGACGCCAGCAATAGGGTGCAATTGTTCCGCCGGTGCCGGGCACAAAGCTCTTCGGCGTGCTGATTCTTCTTACCTATTTCCTGCCCAACGTCGTTGCTGGCCATATGTGGGCCCTCCTGCTGGATCCGCGGCTCGGCGTCATCAACGACCTGCTTGTGCGCATTGGAATTCTGAGCACCTACAAGGCGTGGTTCGCTGACCCCGTCACGGCTCTGGCCGCGACCATTCTGGTCGAAGCGTGGCATGGCTTTCCCTTTTTCGCGCTGCTGTTTCTCGCCGGACTGAAGGGCATCCCCGACGATCTGTACAAGGCAGCCGCCGTCGACGGCGCGGGGCCGGTTCGACAATTCCGTCTTATCACGGTACCGATGCTGCGTACAGTAATCACGGCCGCCGTCATCCTGCGATCAGCCTGGTCAACTCGCCAGATCTGCTCCTCGTTCTGACCGGCGGCGGGCCAGGCAACGCAACACAGGTCTTGTCGCTCTACAGCAGATCGTCACCAATCAGCCCCAAGGGCGCAATTAAGCAATCATATATGCCACATTCACTCTAGTCTTAGACGGGCGGACGCGAGGAGGCTGACGATGCAAAACCGCTTGCATGGCGGCTTATTCAGCTGCATCTTTTCATTTTGCGTTGACTATTAAGCTGAGGATTAATGCTCTCCTCCGACGATCTCGAATTTTTTTGCGCCATAGCGCGGGCTAGGTCGCTCGCCGAGGCGGCGCGGACGTTGAATGTCACCGCGCCGGCGGTCACGCAGCGGCTCAAGGCGTTGGAGCAGAAGCTTGGCGCCCGTCTGCTGGACAGGTCCCTCAATGGCATGACATTGACCGACGAAGGCCGGCTGATGTTCGATCAAGGGCAGTTGATCATCGATGCGGTGGAAGCCCTGACGGACCGGCTGCTCGACCGCACCAATACGGTGCGCGGTCATTTGCGCATCGTCGCATCCTACGGTTTTGGGCGGCACTACATCGCGCCGATTGTCGATCAGTTTGCTCGCCGTTACGGCGAAGCGACAGTCACACTTCACCTTTCCGACGCTCCGGCTCGCTTGCTCAGCGAAAATTGGGACATCGTCATCCATATCGGCGAACTGAATATGCAGGGACGGATCATGACCCGGCTTGCGCCGAACCGGCGGTTTCTCGTCGCATCGCCGGGGTATCTCCGGGGCGCACCGTCGATCGATACGCCGCGAGATATCGCTGACCATCGCTGCCTGGCGCTGCGCGAGAATGATGAGGACGTGACGCTGTGGCGTTTTTCCCACCAGCAGGAGGGTAATGCGACGATCAGGGTCGAAGCCGCGATGTCGACCAATGACGGCGAGGTGCTGAAGGAATGGGCTCTGGCGGGGCAGGGGCTGGCGGTGCGTTCCCAATGGGACCTTGCCGCACATCTTGCCGACGGTTCTTTGGTCCGCGTCCTGCCAGGCTGGGATCTGCCGTCAACCGATATTGTCGCCTTCCTCAATACCCGTCACAACCGTTCGCGACGCGTCAGCGAAATGTTAGAAATGCTGCGTAAAGGATTGCGCGCCGCGCCCTGGATGCATGGCGAGCCTGAGCACACATCCTGAGAGCAGAAGCGGCACGCTTGCCTACCTCTGCCGAACTGCCGTCAGGGCGCACCGTATCCGAGCACGGCTTTAACCTCGAGGTATTCCTCCATTCCGAAGATGCCGTACTCCCGGCCGTTACCGGATTGCTTGTAGCCGCCGAAAGGCGCGTTGCCGTCGGCCTCCGGATAGTTGATGTGGACCTGACCGGCGCGAATGCGCCGCGCGGCGGCACGGGCGCGATCCAGCGAGGCCGATTGTACCTGGGAACCAAGGCCGTAGATGGTGTCGTTGGCAATCTCGATGGCCTGTTCCTCGTTCTCGTAGGCAAGAATGCACAGAACCGGCCCGAAGATTTCTTCCTGTGAGATCGCCATGCTGCTCTTGACGTCGGTGAACACCGTCGGACGAACGTAGAGGCCCGTATTGAGATGGGTCGGCCTGCCCGGCCCGCCGCACAGAAGCTGCGCACCTTCAGCAAGGCCCTTTTCGATCATCTGCTGCACGCGCTCAAACTGGGCGCGATTGGCGACGGGTCCGAGATCCGTCTTCGGGTCGGCGGGATCGCCGACAACGAGCTTCTCGACGGAACGGCGCACGAGCGCTTCCACGTCCGCGAGACGGGAGCGGGGAACGATCATCCGTGTGGGAGCGCTGCAGGACTGGCCGACATTACGGAAGCCCGACAGGACGCCAGCCGGCACCGCCTTTTCGAAATCGGCGTCTTCCAGCATCACGTTTGGCGATTTGCCGCCGAGTTCCTGGGTCACGCGCTTGATAGTGGGGGCGGCGGCCCTTGCAACTGCCGCGCCGGCACGGGTGGAGCCGGTTATCGAGACCATGTCCACGTCCCTGTGGCTTGCGATTGCTTCGCCGACCTTTTCGCCTGTGCCGAACACCATGTTGAAGACGCCTGCCGGGACGCCCGCTTCGTGCATAACTTCGGCAACGATGTTGGCACTGTATGGCGAAAGTTCGCTGGGCTTCAGCACGATGGTGCAGCCTGCGGCAAGCGCCGCGCCGGCCTTGGCTGTGATCTGGTAAAGTGGCCAGTTCCATGGTGTGATTAGGCCGCAAACACCGATCGGCTCGCGCACGACCGCAGTACTGCCGCGCTGGCTTACAAAAACGTAGCTCTCGACGATCTCCGCGGCGCTGCGGATGTGGAAGATCCCGGCTGGAACCTGGCGCTGGCTGGCAAATGTGATGGCGCAGCCCATCTCCATGCTGATGACGCGGGCGATTTCATCGCGACGCTTTTCCAGAAGATCGGCGGCACGTGCCAGTATGGTGCTGCGGAAGGCCGCCGTGCTTGTCGAAAAGGACGGAAAGGCAGCGCGAGCCGCCGCGACCGCCTTGTCGACATCGGTCGTGTCTCCGGCGGCAATGCTCCCGATGCGTTCTTCGGTTGCGGGATTGATGACATCGATCCGGCCGCTGGATGTCGGTGCGCACCATGCCCCGTTGATGTAGAGCTTATCGAGATTAAGATCGGTCATGGGGTCTCGTTAGGCTTGTCGGACGACACCGATGCAGCGCGCCTCTTCACTCGCCATGCAAACTCCGAGCATGGCAATCTGCTCACTATGACGTCGTAGCGATATCGCATCAATTAAGTTCGGCTACAGCTGCTGTTTAGGCCAACCTTATTGGTCCGGTCTCGCCCTATCGTCGTTAAGTTGGAACTTAATCCTTTCTGACCGAAACCTTAATTGAGTGAATGCGCCGGACACCTGATGATTTGGGAAAATTGAACAAGAGGACCACAGACGATGAGTCTTGCCATGTCAAACCAACCCGGCGCCGATTATTGCCCAATGACGCTCGAAGATCTTCGCACACCGTGCCTCTTGCTCGATAGCCGGAAGATGGATCGCAACCTCGAGCGCCTGAAAGGGCGGGCGGCCGCGCTCAACGTTTCGCTGCGACCGCATCTGAAGACGGCAAAAAGCGTACCGGTGGCACGGCGCGCGATGGAAACGCCGAAGGGTCCAGCAACCGTTTCCACTCTACTTGAGGCGAACCGTTTCGCTGATGCAGGCGTGACGGACATTCTTTATGCCGTCGGCATCGCACCCGGCAAGCTGGATGAGGTGATCGCTCTTAGAACACGTAACATCGACCTGACGATCATCCTCGATAGCGAGGAACAGGCGGTCGCCGTTGCGGAGGCATCGCGCCGCTCGGGCCAGCCGCTGCCCGCGTTGATTGAGATCGATTGCGACGGACATCGCAGCGGCGTCAAGCCGAACGATAGCGAGAAACTCCTGCGGATCGCCACGACCCTGATCGCGGGTGGCGCGATTTTCCGCGGCGTGATGACCCATGCCGGCGAAAGCTACGGTGCCCGCACCCAAGAGAGGCTGGTTGAGGCCGCAGAAGCGGAGCGGCTCGCCGTGGTCGACGCAGCATCTCATCTTCAAGCAGCGGGGATGCCGTGCACGATCATCAGCGTCGGCTCGACCCCGACCGCCCATTTCGCGCGAGACCTGACGGGGGTGACCGAGATGCGCGCCGGTGTGTACATGTTCTTCGATTTGGTCATGGCCGGTATCGGCGTGTGCAGCAAGGACGATATTGCCTTGTCAGTGCTGACCACCGTGATCGGACATCAGAGGGAGAAGCGGTGGATCATCGTCGATGCTGGCTGGATGGCGATGTCGCGTGACCGCGGCACGGCAAAACAGGCCATCGATTACGGCTATGGGCTTGTCTGCGACCTTTCGGGCCAGATCGTTCCCGACCTGATCGTTCTGGACGCCAACCAGGAACACGGCATCATTGCTCCACGACCGGGCAGCAATGCGAGCATCCCTGATCTGAAGATCGGTGAACGGCTGCGCATCCTGCCCAATCACGCTTGCGCGACCGGCGCTCAGTATGATCGTTATCATGTCGTGAACGGCAACTCGGAAGCGGTCGAGACGATCTTCCCTCGCTTCGGTGGCTGGTAAGGAGGATGCAGATGACCGGTGTCGTCGAAATCAGCACGGACAAAGCGCCGAAGCCGGCCGGCCATTATGCTCAGGCAACACGATGCCGGGGTATCCTGTCGATTTCGGGTCAGCTCCCGATCCTCCCGAACGGCACACGGTGCGACAGTGAGGGGTTCGAAGCGCAGGCCCGCCAGGCGATCGCCAACATGCTTGCCATCCTGGAGGCCGCCGGCGGGCGCCCGGAACAACTGATGAAGGTGACCGCCTACATCCGCGGCGTCGAGAACTGGCCGGTCTTCAACCAGATCTACGCCGATATGCTCGGCAAGGCGCGACCAGCCCGGGCTATCGTTCCCGTTCCCGAATTGCATTATGGCCTTCTGGTGGAGATCGAAGCGACAGCCGCACTTTGAAGACAAGCGCGGCGAGGGCGATATAACCTCGCGTTAAGGATGGTTGAGCATTTGACGTTTGTATAAGCAGACGGCGGGAAGCAAAATCGCCGAGGACAATAAGCCGAAGGCATCAGGCATTCGAAATGGCGAGATTCAGGCGCGTTGCGGAGAAAGGCCGCCCACGATTACCGTGGTGGTGGATGGCCGGAAGATTGAAAACATGGAAGGCGACAGCGTTCTGACAGCCATCATGCTGTCGGTCGGGCACGTGCGACAGTCGGATTTCGGCGATGGCGAACGCGCCCCCTTCTGCATGATGGGCGCTTGCCAGGATTATTGGGTGTCGACCGAAAACGGCAATTGCCTGAGGGCCTGTTCGACGCCTGTTTTGCCGGGCCTTCGCCTCGTGACCAAGTTTCCCAACGCCGACTACCGGGTGCAAGCATGACCACCACGATTGTCGCCGCGCCCCCTTGTGCAGGCGGGATTGGGGATAGGCCTGGTTGATGGCATCGTCCAGTGGAAGCAGTCTAGCGGCCTCATGGCGCGGCCGTTCTCGCCGCTGGTGAACATGAACCTGGCGACATCGCGCAATTTGATACAGCCAAGCTCGCGCCTTTTCCGCCCCTTCCTGCAGGCGATCCGCGGGGCCTTGACGGATTTCGAACCGCGCCTGACGCAAGCCACGGGCCGCCAGCGCTAGCATAACATCTTGCAGGCCATCGGCTGCCGCCATAAGCGAAGTGCATAGATTGCTTGAGATATGCGCTCTCTCATCAGGCGGCCGAAGCCATGGTGGTGAAAGTCAGATCGTGTTGCAAGTGGCGGCGAACGCAGGCGTCGAGACCAGCAGGATTAACAGGTCAAATCAGCTCGCAGGCTTGCCGACCCCGCCGTCGACGAGACATAACCCACAGAAATACAAAGAAGACAACCGCAGAGCACAAAAGCGCGGCAGCTCAACATACAAAATCCCGGTTATTCCAGCGACCGTCTCATTCGCGCAAGACATTCAAACCTATTCCAGCTGTGACGGGCAGAGGTCGGGCTTTAGCGTTTCGGCCGATGGCAACTGCAGGTCCTGTTGTTGCCGTCGGCAGAGTCACTGTCGACCAGATAGCCTATGTTTGGGAGAGGGCTAGGATATTGGGAGGGCCAAGGATAGCCGACTGTCGATTGCCGACGCTTCAGATTGTAGAAGTCCTCGATGTAATCCAACCCGACCGTCTTTGCATTGTCAGTGACGAGAAGAGGCTTTCCGTCGCGGCGTCCCAGACACTCCCGGACGGGCGCCATCGAGCATGTGATGCCGTGATTGGCCACGAGACGCTGGAACAGCTCGCTGGCGCATGCAAGCGGGACGCTCGGTGCCCGGATATCGATCACCAGAGGAATTTGAAAATCTGCTTGCTCAGCAGGTTCCTTAATTGAACCCCGCCCTGGTCCATCCCGAGGGATTTACACAAATGCCGGGTAAGTTCGCAACGGAAATCAACGCTCAGAATTCACTTACCTTACCCCACGTTGACGACCGAAAACGGGACGGGTGGAAGGGTTTTGGATCGACCAAAGGTTCAATTCCCGACGCGATGTCGGCAATAAGGTGACCAGCTCCCGGACCGATACCGAACCCGTGGCCGGAGAAGCCTGCGGCGAGGATGAATCCCGGCAAGTTTTCCATTTCACCAATACCCGGCACGCCGTCCGGTGTGGAGTCGATATAGCCCGCCCAGGTTCCAGTAATTTTCGTATTCTTAAGGGCGGGAAGCAGGTCGAGGGCACGGCCTTGCATCAGTTTCAGTGTTGCCTGATCCGGCGCCGGGTCGAGAATGCGCATTTGTTCCATGGGCGTTGGTCTGTCGAGCCGCCAACGTGTCAAGGACTCGTGGCCGCTCCTGACGCCTTCCAGCCCGCCTGGCGTGAGGAGCTTCCACCGTTTAACGAACATGGGTAAGAATTGTGGCACAAAGCGCAGTTGCTGCGGGGTGATGTCGACCCGCGCGCGCCCACTGATAGCAATCGTGTGACCGCCGTTGCTGCGGCTGGTGACTGAAACCCTTGAGGTATGAAGAGCGGGCGGCAGGCCTTCCGCGCCCGAAACGGCGACAATGGAAGAGCGGATCGTGGCCTGCGGAAAGCGAATGCCCAGTTGCCTGCAGAAGGAAGAGGCCCAGGCGCCACCGGAAAGAATGGCTTTTTTGGTACGGATCACGCCGCTCTCGGTCACAACGGCACTGAGGCGACCACCTTCCGTTTCAAC
The DNA here is from genome assembly GCA_039593415.1 of Rhizobium sp. Classification (GTDB taxonomy): domain Bacteria; phylum Pseudomonadota; class Alphaproteobacteria; order Rhizobiales; family Rhizobiaceae; genus Rhizobium. Next base: position 20,429 of record JBCNPI010000006.1, read on the forward strand.
GCCGCGAGCCGCGCAATTCTGTATGACTGTGCCGCCCAATTTCATGATAGCGCGCGCTACGGCGGGCGCTGCCTTGGATGGATCGGCGATGCCATCCGTAGGTGAAAAAACGCCTCCCTTCCAAGTTTTGCCGGTGGCTATTGCCTTCTCGGTGGCTTCGGCTGAAGACAGCATTTGCGTGGCGACGCCAACAGTTTTTGCGAAGTCGCGCCACCGTGCCCACCCCGCAATTTCGGCCTCGCTATTGCTGAGATAGAGCAAGCCGCAACGGCGAAAGCCAATATCTTCGCCGGTTTCTCCAACGAATTGTTCCCAAAGGTCAAGACTCTTGGTGGCAAGTGGAAGCTCACGGGCATCGCGATTTTGCTGGCGGCACCAACCCCAATTCCGGCTTGATTGCTCCGCGCCGATCCGTCCTTTCTCGATTAGAACGGTCTTCAATCCCCGCTTCGTCAGGAAGTAAGCGGCGAAGACGCCGACAATGCCGCCGCCAATAATTACGACGTCGGCAATTTGTGGCACGTCGGAAGGGGTTTCGATATGAGTCAGCGGCGCGGGCATGGCAGTCTCCTGTTCTCATGCAAGACTAACCGTCTACATAGGGGGTCATGAAGGTTGTCGCGTAATCCTACCGTGGGCGTCCACTGCTGTGACGCCCGTGCTCAAGCGCTGCAACATCATCCAGTCTTCGGGACGGTGCGGCCAATTTTCGGCGCGGGACAGCGCCATCGCGCCGCTGAGATGTTCGGGACCGAAGGGAACAAGATCGATTTGGTTCTGCATGCGCATATCCTTTTCTCAAACGAAGTCTTGCGCACGAGACCGAAGCTATTCGTCTGAAAGGAGTGGCTGGTGCAATATGTTTCGCTGAAGCCTTGGAACGCTGCCGCATCTTATGCTGCTACCTCGTTTGTATAGCGCTTAGGCTTGAACGGATCGGCACGGACGGAAAGGCGCACCGCAGGCCCGACAGGTCGCCGATCGGTTCCATCCGATCCAAAACCTTCGCATGGCGATCGAAGAACAGATGAGCCTTTCTGGACGCGCAACGGGCAGGTCCATCCTGTCGGAGGACGCAACTGCCGACGCCGCAACGCATCGCCGGCGTGCGCCTCGTATCCGGTAAAAGACCTCCGCCATAGCTTTGGGGTCGCGATGATCGGCGGCGGTGACATAGCGGGCAAGTACTTCTATGACGTCGGAACGGTCTGACATGGTCTTCACTCCATTGATGATGAAAGTCGCGTCGGATGACCTTCGAGAGGTCGCGGCGGAATTGCCGGTTGAGGTCGTTGTCAGGGCGTCGGAAGATCAGTCGAGACAGAAACGTGGCGCCAGGCGGCGATGATCGCAGCGTCCGATCGGTGCTTGGCCTCGATTGCCGCTACGGTGTCGCTTCCGAGCGGCAGGCGAACCGGGGTTTCCGCCGCGTCTGGCAAGTCCAATACGACCTGGGCCAGTCGGTCCGGATCGCCGGGCTAGCGCTGGTTCATCACGGTCGCCATGTACCGGGCGGCGTCGGCGGTCGCAGCATAGTCACAGATTATTGTCCGCCCCATGCCAAGCGACGTTGCGTCCAGGAAGTCGGTGCGGAAATAGCCGGGCTCGATTGCGGTGACATCAATGCCGAGCGGAGCGAGTTCAACGCGCAGCGATTCCGAAAGCGCTTCGACCGGGGATTTTGCCGCCGAATAGACGCCGAAGCCGGCGCCTGCGATAGGCGCCGATCGACGAGATATTCAGGATGCGGCCCGAACGCTGCGCTCGCATCGCCGGCAGAATGGCGCGTGTGACGGCCAGCAGACCGAACACATTGGTTCGAAACAGCGCCTCCACCTCTTCTGCGGTCGCTTCCTCCACGGCCGAAACCAGCCCGTATCCTGCATTGTTGACGAGCACGTCGATATGGCCAAAGCGGTCATGGGCTTGTGCAGCGGCCGCAATCGCCTGCGGCGCATCGTCCACGTCGAGCGCCACTGCGAGCAGATTTTCATTCTTTCCCAATTGGCCGATGACCGATCGGGGATTGCGGGCGGTGGCGACCACGGCATCGCACCGCGCGAGCGCACTTTCCGCGATGCGAGCCCCGAAGCCGCGCGCTGCGCCTGTAATGAACCAGGTCTTCATGGCTTTGCTCCTGTTTTCCTTCGCCGCATCAGGCCGCGTCAGCGATGGACACGACGATCTTTCCGGTGGCGCTGCGGTCAGCGAGTGCTGCATGGGCCTCCGTCACCGTCTCGAGCCCAAAGCTTCTGGGATCAAGCCGCGGAACCAGCTTGCCAGCCGCGACCAGGGCTGCGGCTTCCCGCAGGATCTCACCGAAATGGCCACGGCCGATGCCGTTGAGGAGCGGCGCCAGGGTGAAGACGCCGGAATAGGTGCCCCCCTTGAAGGAAAGGGGCGCTAGCCCATGCGTGCCCCAGCCTAGGCAGCTGACGACATGGCCGAAGCGCTTGACGGCCTGGAAGGAGGCGTCGAGAACGCCGCCGCCGCCCGTGTCGTAGACGAGGTCAAAACCCTCGCCTCCTGTGTGGCGCTCCACATAGTCATAGAGCGTTTCCGTCGTATAATCGATGGGCGTTGCCCCCATCGAACGGATGAAATCCGCCTTGCCGGCGCTGGCGGTTGCAAACACTTTCGCGCCGAGCGCTACGCCGATCTGGACGGCGACATGACCGACCCCGCCACCGCCACCTTGCACGAGCAGGGTTTGGCCGGGACGGACATGGGCGCGATCAACGAGGCCTTCCCAGGCAGTGATGGTGACGAGCGGCAGTGCTGCGGCCTCGCGCATCGTAAGGTTGGCGGGCTTCAATGCGAGAAGTTTCGCGTCGACCGCTGCATATTCCGCCAGCGTTCCCTGAATGCCGCCGACGCCGCCGGTCATGCCGTAGACTGCGTCACCGGGTCGAAAGGCCGTAACATCCGGCCCGACCGCCTCGACCACGCCGGCAAGGTCGATGCCCAGAACGGCTGGCAGCGGATGGCGGGCATGGGCTGCGGCGCCCGCCCGGATCTTGGTGTCGAGCGGATTGACGCCGCTGGCATGGATGCGGACGAGGACCTCGCCATGGTTGGGGGCAGGGCGGGCGATTTCGGTAAGGCGGAAGGCTCCACCATTGGTTTTGACGAGGGCGGCCTTCATGGTTTGTGTGTTGCGGGTCATGGCTCTCTCCTTGTTGGGGAGACAAATATGTGCTCAACAAGCCTGCATGGCGATCATAAGTATTGCACGAAACGCATGCATTTTTGTATGGGATGTCAAGTGAACGATTTCGAGTGGAGCGATCTCCCGATCTTTCTCGCCATTGCCCGGGAAGGCACGCTGGGAGCGGCCGCCCGTCGGCTCAAGCAGACCCAGCCCACCATGGGGCGGCGCCTGCGCGCGCTCGAACAGGCGGCTGGTACCACGCTTTTTCAGCGCACCGGCGACGGCTTCGTCCTGACCGACGAGGGCCAGGCGCTCTATGCCCATGCTTTGCGGATGGAAGACGAAGCCCTTGCCATGGAGCGTGAGCTGGCGGGCAGCGTGAAAGGGCTTGACGGCCTGTTGCGCCTCTCCTGTTCCGATTGGTTCGGAACGACCGTGCTTAGCCCTGTTCTGGCGGAGTTCAGCCGGCTCCACCCCAATGTGACGGTGGAATTGCTGACTGATCCGCGCCTCTATAGCCTGTCGAGGCGGGAGGCGGATCTCGTCATGCGCATCACTCCCTTCGACGAGCCGGAGGTGATTGCCCGCAAGCTGGTGACCACCCCCTACGGGCTCTATGCCGCGCCGGCTCATGCGACCCCCACCCTCGGCGATGGCGAAGGCTGCCCACTGATCCTTATGGACACGGCCTTTGGCGGCATGCCGGACGTCAGCTGGGTTATGCAGGCGCTTCCTCGCGCTAAGATCGTCTGCCGGAGCAACAATCGCGAGGTTCAGGCGCGGCTTTGCGCGCTCGGCGCAGGCTTTGCCGTGCTGCCTCGGCCGCTCGCGGAAGCCACGTCCGGCATTCGACTGGTAGATCTCGGCGCGAGCCCGCCATCGCGCGACACCTGGATCGGCTACCATCGGGATCTGAAGCGCTTGCCGCGTCTTCGCGCGCTGCTCGATCTCATTCTGGGGCAGATAGCGCTGGCTCCGGTCTGAAGGGATTGAATCTAAATGGCTAGGAGAGAGCTGCGCTCGAACTGTGTGATTGTCTACTGATACGTATGGAGGCCGCGAAAGCTCTGCCTCGCTGGCGTGAGGCAGAGCTGAGAGGTTATACGAACCTCATGCGAAACTTCGATTGGGGGCGCCAGTCTCGCACGGTTCAGCCCTACACCGGATAGCTGAAGTTGACCTGAAGCAACCAAACCAAACTCGTGTTGGCCATAGTTATTGCCGCGCAGGAGAAAAGGTCAGCCACGCGACGGCTTCCGCCCGCTCTTCAGGGGTTTCACCGTGACGGTATCATCGGCCACCGGAAGGAAGAACTCCGAAATATCGCAAGCCAGTGCTGCGGCAATCTTCTCCAGCGTCGTAACCGTCGCGTTCTTGTTGCCGCGCTCAAGGTAGCCGACGTAGGCGCGCTCGACATGCGCCTCAAGCGCGAGGTTGTCCTGCGAGATTCCCCGCATAACCCGTATTCGCCTGAGATTCAGTGCACGCGCTGCCGTGCATCCATGGCGGAAACCCAACACTCGACGGTTGATAAAACCACGTACTATAGAGCTATGAAAGGCGATATTGAACGAACCGCCGGTAGTAGCCTTTTTGTCTCGGACGGGAGAGTAACGCCACGATTTCCACAAGCTCGAACGAACCGGCAGCCTTTGGCGCGCTTCTGGCGCGCAGGCTCCAGGTCGTAAGTGGCCGCTTCATGTTCGGTTGCGAACATCACGGTGTTTTGCGGGCGCGCTCGCCGATCCGCCCAAGGCGCATCATAGCGACGTCCCCAAACAACGTTGCCGGATAGAGCGAGGATAATCGCGCGCTATATTTTCTGCCACATCGGCGCGTCGGCGACGGAGCCTGTACCGATAAAGAGCGATCCTGAGAGGATCGCGAAATCGACTATCGCCATCCGACGAGACTTTTGGACTGGTCAACCGCCAGATTGATATCGCAGAACGCGGCGAACGCGATCGCATGCAGCAATGACCTGGCTTCTGAAGTAAGGGCAATTGTTCTGGTTCGTTCAAGAGCCGCCAGCCTGCTTGAAACCTAGATGGCTGGAACTGGACATTCCCGGTCCTGTGGTCGACGAGCCCGGATATTTGGCCGAAGGTCGGGGTGTCTGTTGATTACTGGCGGCTAATCTCTTCAGGTCCTAAAGCAAAAGCCCTTTCGCAAAGCGATTCAAATCCATGAGGAACGTGAACATCGCAGATCCTCATCAAATCAGATGAAATATTCGAGCTTCTTCAAGCGCGCGATCGCGCCAAACTCCGTGCCATTGGCTGAACTTTCGACATCTGTTAAATGCAGCCAGGCAAGGTGCAATTTTGGCGAGGCTGTCTGTTCTTTGCATACTCCCTATGATAGAGGGAATCGCAACTTCATCTGCGTGTTGATGCGAAAGTTCAACGTGCGGTACTGAGGTCGGGGCGTCGCGCGGGTAGACTGCGAAGATCTGTTGGGGAATAGGGATGGAGACCAGTATCGTCGCGGCGCCCGTGGTTGAGCAGAGGCGTTCCCTGCTGTTCATAGCCCGCAGTCTCTGCCGCACGCCGACAGTAGGCGTATCGGCTCTCACAATGGTCGCCTCGCTTTGTCTGGCGGATGGCCATTTCACCGCAGCCAAAGCCGCCTGCGGGCCTGCCGCGACAGCGACATGCAGTGCCGAAGGTGGCGCCGGGGTTCCAAATCGCACGGGAAATGGCGGCGCCGGCAATGGCGACGGCGGTGGTGCAAGTGTTTTCAACGCGAGCACGGGCGTCACCGATGTTATTTCCGGCAACGCAAGCACGAACGGCACGGGTGGAGATGGCGCAGCCGGCGACGTTTCTGGAGGGCCGGGGGGCGCAACCGGAGCCTCATTTGTCTCCGGTGCTTCCCTTGTGATTGCGGCCGATCTGGGGGGCGGTGATGGGACAGCCGGCCCGGATGGCTTTAACTTTGCAAGCGGGGGCGGTGGCGGGGGAGCCGGTATCTTTTCCGGTACAGACCTGACCATAGCCAGTGGTGCGACCGTGTCCGGCGGCATAGGAGGTCGTGGGGGCGCGGCAACCAGCTTCGTCGGCAATGGCGGCGGCGGCGGCGGTGGCGGCGCTGGAATCATGTCAGCTGTTGTGGGGGCCACTATTGACAATGAGGGCGCTGTCCTCGGAGGAAATGGAGGAAACGGCGGCAGCGGCGGTTATGGTGCCGGCGGCGGCGGCGGCGGTGACGGCTTGCTCGTCTTTGGGGATGCGACGAGCGTTATCAATATCGGCTCCATTACGGGCGGCATGGGGGGCAGCCCGGGTACGGGTTCTATAGGCGGCACCGGTAGCGCAGGTGCAAGCGGGGCGGGTGTCAATCTCGGCGGCCGCCGCAGTGTTCTTCAGAACATTGGCACAATCACCGGCGGTGCGGGAAATGGCGCAGCTGCAGGGGCGGGTGTGATTGGTTGGGGAAACAGCTTCGTTTTAAATGCTGGCACGATCGCGGGCGGCCTCAACAGCGATGGCCTCACCCGGGCGGCGGCTATCCAGTTCAATGGTACTGGGAACATCCTCAGCCTGTTTAACGGCTCGAATCTGATTGGCGATATCGTCATCACCCCGGGCGCGGCGGCGGTCATCTTACCTCAGTCCCTGGGGCTCACCCTGAGTAACGCGATCAGCCTGCAAGGAGCGACCTCGACGATCAGCTTCGACACCAGCAGGACTGATCTAGTCGATTCCAGCATCATTTCAGGCGCCGGTGGCGTGATTAAAACTGGCGGCGGGAATTTGACCCTTACCGGGCTGAACACCTATTCCGGCGGTACGACGATCGGCGGCGGCACTGTGTCAGTCTCATCCGATAGTAATCTTGGGGCGCTTTCTGGCGTCTTGACGTTCGACACTGGCACGCTGCAGACCGCGAGTCCTTTTAACAGCGCACGTGATATTGTCCTTAATGGCGGCGCGACGCTTCAGATCGGTGCCGATTCCCAATTGAGCGGGGTCATCAGCGGTTCTGGTGCCCTGACGAAAGCCAGTGGCGGCAAGCTGATATTATCGGGCTCCAGTACCTATGTCGGTGCGACCACCATTGCTGGTGGCATGCTTAGTGTCGAAGGCTCTCTTGCCAATACGGCTGTGACGGTGAGCAGCGACGCCACACTCGGTGGCTCTGGCTCGATTGCCGGATCTGTATCTGTCGCGGATGGCGGTATCATCGCGCCGGGGTCGAGTCCCGGTACCCTGACCGTGGGTTCGCTTTCACTCAATGGCGGTTCCGTTCTAAATTATCAGCTCGGTCGGCCGGGGGTGGTTGGTGGCAGTGTCAACGATTTGATCGAGGTCACCGGCAATCTTACGCTGGACGGTACATTGAACGTTGCCGACGTGGGCGGCTTCGGCGCTGGCGTCTATCGATTAATGGATTATGGCGGTGGACTTACTGACAACGGCCTGACGCTTGGCGGTCTGCCCGCCGGCGTCAGCTCGAGCGACCTCTATGTCCAAACCAATATCGCAGGTCAGATAAATCTCATTTCCAGCGTCGGCACCACACTCAGTTTTTGGGATGGCGGCGATGTCACGCACCACGACGACGGCACCATTAGCGGCGGCAGCGGAAGGTGGGACCTGTCGAGCCGCAGCTGGACTCAAACCGATGGCGCGATCAATGGATTGTGGCGGCAGGATTTCGCTGTACTCGGCGGGAACGCCGGTACCGTCACCGTTGACAATTCCGCTGGTGCCGTTGGGTTCAAGGGCATTCAGTTCATGAGCGATGGCTATGTGATCGACGGCGATGCATTGACCGCCAGCGACGCCGCAACCACCATCAGGACTGACCCAGGCGTGACGGCGACTATAAGAGCCGGAATTATGGGAAGCGGCGGGCTGGTGAAGACGGATACCGGTACACTCGTGTTATCCGGGATAAACAGCTACACCGGTGGAACTAGCATCCTCGGCGGTACGCTGCGTGTTTCCAGCGACTCAAATCTGGGGCTGCCGGCAGGTGCCATCACATTCGATGCGGGCGTGCTTCAAACCACCGCGCCATTCAGCACCGCGCGCAACATGACCGTCGATGCCGGGGGCGGCACGCTTCAAACCGAGTCTGACCTGACGGCGAGTGGTGTCATCACTGGCAGTGGCGCACTTGTCAAGGCCGGCGGCGGCACGCTAACGCTGACGGGCGCCAACACTTATTCCGGCGGCACTACGATCAGAGATGGAACATTACTGATCTCTTCGGACTCCAATCTCGGCGCCGGAGTGGGTGGACTGATCCTCGACGGCGGCAACCTTCGGAATATATCCGGCTTTGCCACCCAGCGGTCAATTGCCTTGGATGTTGACGGCGGCACGCTTCAGACAGATGCGGACCTTTGGGTGAGCGGAGCTATTACGGGAGGTGGCGAACTCGTCAAAACCGGTGCCGGCACACTCACTCTAACGGGAACCAATACCTATGCCGGCAACACGGTCATCAGCGGTGGAACATTGAAGCTCGGCGATGGCGGCACATCAGGTTCAATTACAGGTGACGTCGTCGATAATGCAACGCTCGCCTTCGACCGTTCCGATGATCGTATCTTTGGCGGCAGGATCAGTGGTGGCGGCAGGATACAGCAGCTCGGCTCTGGCAGTACCAATCTTTCGGCCGACTCGAGCGCCTTTACGGGCACGACGATGATCTCAGCCGGTACGCTGTTCGTCGATGGCAAGCTCGGTGGAACGCTCAACATCGCTTCAGGCGGCAAATTGGGCGGAACCGGTACCGTCGGAACAACAACTGTTGCTGAAGGCGGCACGATCTCTCCAGGTCATTCGCCCGGTAACCTCCATGTCAATGGAGATATCGCGTTTGATGCAGGCTCGACATACAGGGTGGACATCACACCCTCCTTGAGCGGCGACCTGATCGAAGCGACAGGTGCCGCGACTATTCATGGCGGCACAGTTGACGTCGTGAAGTCCGTCGGAACTTTCACGCCGGGCAGTCGTTGGGTCATTCTCTCGGCTGGTGGCGGGGTGACTGGCACCTTCGAGCAGCTGACCCAAGATATGCCTTTTGTAGATTTGTCTCTCTCTTACAATGCCGATAACGTTTATCTCGACGTCACCCGCAACGCCGTTAGATTTTGCGATGTCGCGCGCACGTCGAATCAATGCATCGCCGCCAATGGTTTAGAGAGCAGCGGACAGGGCGATTTGGTCAATCAGGCCCTGGCGGCCGTTTCCGACGCTAAGGACGCGCAGCTGGCCTTGGACGCCTTGTCGGGTGAAATTCATGCCTCACTCCAGGGCGTGATGCTGGAGGATAGCCGCTTCATTCGCGAGGCGGTAATCGATCGATTGCGAGCGGCTTCTTTAGATACGGACAGCGCGAGGCTGCACCCCTTGGGTCAGGATACGACTTCCATCCCCGGGACTGCCATCACCGTTTGGGGACGGGGTTTCGGCTCCTGGGGGCGATGGGACAGTGATGGCAATGCAGCTTCATTCAATCGATCAATTGGTGGTTTCTTGCTCGGCGCTGATGCGCCCGTGGGTGATGATTGGCGCCTCGGCTTTGTGACCGGCTACGATCATGCTTCCACTGATCTTGCGAGCCGCTCTTCATCTGCTGGCATCGACACCTACCATATCGGTGCCTACAGCGGAGCCGAGGTCGGCCACCTGAACTTCCGCTTCGGCACTACTTATGCCTGGCATGATATCGCCACGACCCGGTCCGTCGTTTTTCCGGGCTTTTCCGAAACGGAACGAGGCAGCTATCACGCGGGCACTGTCCAGATTTTCGGCGAGGCTGGGTACCGCTTCGAAGGGGGAGCGCTATCGCTAGAGCCATTTGCTGGCCTCGCCCATGTAAATTACGATGGCAATAGCTTTACGGAAAAGGGTGGCAACGCCGCGCTCAGGGGGTTGCGCAACAGCGAGAACGTCACTTATTCGACCCTCGGACTAAGGGGAACCACCGAGTTCGCCGTCGGCGGTACTATAACCACGGCGCGCGCCATGTTGGGCTGGCGCCACACCTTTGGCGGCCAGACGCCGAGCGCTTCGCTCGCGTTTGCAAATGGCAATCCATACACATTAGCTGGTGCGCCGATTGCCGAGGACGTCGCCGTCATCGAGACAGGTCTCGATTTCAATCTAACCAACGCCGCGACGCTCGGGCTTTCATATTCCGGCTCACTCGCTCGCAACGCGCAAGACCATGGACTGCGAGCCGATCTTAAGATGAGATTTTGAAATCCGCTTTTACGTCCAGGTATACGTCGCTTGCCATTTGAGACGTGACTTCCGGCGAATGATAGGACCCCCACAGCCACTCGGAAATGGCGTTGGCGATTGCGGCCGGTTGACCGTCTTTAGGGTAGACCGGCGCGACGATTGCAGAACTTATCGCCGCCAATCGAATTGCTCGACTATAGGCAATCAAGATCAATGACTTCTAGGCCAATCGCGATCACATATCGCGCGGCAAACGGACCTCCTGTTCGGCCCAGCTCAAGCCCCCACAAGCTGGGTCGCGGGTCCTGATCTCATCAAGAGCTTCAGTTTCGGCAGCCAGACTCCACCTGATTGAAACTGACGGTCTGGCTTGATCGATGACAAGTCTAGTCAGTTTGGCCACCGCAGGACTGGCGCACAACCAGGCGGCATGGCAGGCGCGTAATTCCTGAGGGAACGGCTTCGCCTCTTGTGAGGCCTAGGATTGCAAGACCGGCACTGTGTCCGATCTCCTTCAATTCCATATCGATCGTGGTCAGTGGCGGTCTGGTTTGCCGAGAAATGACTTCCCAGTTATCGAAGCCGACGACCGCAATATCTCCCGGGACGGCGAGATTCTTGTCACGCAATGCGTCGATGACGCCACGGGCAATTTCATCGTTCCCGCAAAATATGGCATCGGGTCTGTCGCTTCCGCGCGACAATATCTGCTCGATGGCTTCGTGGCCCCATTCTTCTGACCAGTCTCCATAAAGGACTTCTGCGCCGGGGCCGACACAGTCGCGATAGGCCTTCGCGCGGACACGCACCGCGAGGTAATCCTCCGGTCCGGTTATGTGCGCGATCCGCGACCGGCCCGAAGCCTGCAGATGCTCGACCGCAAGACGAGCGCCCTGGGCATCGTCGGGAAAGAAGCTGATGCTGTTTTCCGGACCCTCGGCAAAGGCATAGACGACGGGTATCGAGAGCTTTGCAAGTTCCGGTGGCGGTTTCAGGTCAAGTCGCGTTGCCGTGAAGATGATGCCATCCACCTGCCGGTCCAGCAATGTTTCGAGATGCAATCGGGCAAGGCGCGGGTCATTGTTGGTGGCGCAGAGGAAGACGGACAGGCCGTGGTCGACAAGCACTTCCGATACGCCGGCGGCCATCGGAAGTGTCAGCCTGCCATAGGTATCGTTCGTCAGCATGCCGATTGCGTGACTGCGTTTGGTTAAGAGCCCACGCGCAAGCGCATTCGGCCTGAAGCCGATCTCTTCGGCTACACGTTTAACGCGTTCTACCGTTTCTGCGTTCGTTCGTCCGGTTCCGTTCAATGCGTTTGAAGCGGTCGAAATACTGACGCCCGCTGCCTTGGCAAGATCCCGAATAGTCTGTCGGCGCATGGTTCTCTTGGCTCGAATCTGTTCTTTTGAAATCTACGGATAAAACCTTTTAGCAGAAATAATCGTGATGCTAAAAGCTTTTATCAGATTCGTTCCTAAAACATGCATACAGACTGTCGACATCGAAAAAATTGTCGACTAACCTTTTGATCACGCCATCTGGAGGCTGTTGGCGAAGAGAAAAAGGGGAACTTCCATGCTCAAGTTTAAGTTGACGATCTCAGCGATCGCGCTGATGGCAAGCGCAACGCTTGCCAATGCAGCCGACATCACCTTGTGGGTGCGCACTTCTTCGGGGGCTGTGCTCCAGGGACTGGCCGACAAGTACAATGCGACCCATTCCGACAAGGTGAACGTCACGCAGATTACCGCCGAACAGATGGTGCCGAAACTTGGCGCTGCGATCGCCGGCGGTGCGGCGCCGGACGGTGCCGTGCTCGATTTGATCTACCTTCCGACCTTTGCTGCCGCAGACGGCCTTGAGGATATCACCGACTTCGTCACGAGCCTGCCCTATGCGTCCGCCCTTAGTCCTTCGCACGTCCGCCTTGCGACCTATGGCGGCAAGATCTACGGCGTGCCTGCCCTGCCGGACGCCTCGATCATCGCTTATAATACCGATCTGTTCACAAAAGCTGGCATTGATGCAAAGAAGGCGCCTGCATCGCTTGAGGAGATCGCCGTAGATGCAAAGAAGATTACCGCGCTTGGCAACGACACCTACGGTTTCTACTTCGTGGCAAATTCCGGCAGCTGGCTGATTTATGACTTCCTGCCTCATCTTTGGGCGGCAGGAGCCGACGTCCTCAGCGAGGACGGTCGCACGGCAACGGTCGACACACCGGCATTGCGTGACACCATTGCTGCCTATCGCGACATGGTAAAGGCTGGCGCAGTCCACCCGACGTCGAGATCGGGCAACGGCAACAATGCTGTGGAAGCCTTCGCATCCGGCAAGGTCGGCATTCTGATGACCGGCTCCTACATCGTCAATCTGCTGACAAGCAAGTATCCGGACGTCAAGTTCAACGTCGCGCCTATTCCCGGACCGAACGGCGGCGCGTCAAGCTTTGCTGGCGGCGACGCTTTGGCGCTGATGAAAGGCATCAGCGGTGACAAGAAAAAAGTCGCCCTCGACTTCGTCAAGTTTTATATGCAGCCCGAGCAGCAGGTCTACATCACCCAGGAATCGGGCATGCCTTCCAGGACCGACCTTGCCAACGAAGCCTATGCCAAGTTCGACAAACGCAACCTCGTCGCCTATGACGTGCTGACCAAGGCACGCACGCCCTATACTTTTTCGTCCGATGAGCTCTTCGTCAGCCGTACCGGCCCGTTCCTTAATCTGATCCAGGGAACCATTTTCGGCGAAGATGTCGACGGCACGATCGCCAAGGCCCAGGCGGACTTCACCCGGATCCTTGAGCGAACCAATCCGAACTAACCCTTCTGGTTGACCACCGGCAAAGCGTCCCGTGACGCTTTGCCTCCATCCCATTTTCGACCGATCAAGACAAAGGAGCGGTGCCGTGAGCCTGTCGCTGCGTCGCGGCAGGAAGCCTGCCGTCATGGATGGTGAGCCGGAGCCGAAAGGCTGGCTTGGCCTTGCTTTCATCCTGCCGGGTTTCCTGTTCATCGTTTTGCTCTTCCTCGTGCCGCTCATCATGACGGTATGGATGAGTTTTTATAACTGGCCACTTCTTGGTCGAGCGAAATTCGTCGGACTTGCCAATTATGCCGAGCTTCTGGGTGATGCTCAGCTATGGCATTCCCTCGGCTTCACATTGCTCTACACGGTGCTGGTCACTATGGCGATTTTCCTAGTCGCCTTTCCCTTGGCGCTGCTGGTTGATCGCCCCCTTCGCATTGCCGGCTTCTTCCGCACGATCTACTTCATGCCGGTCGTCATCGGCTTTGGCGCGGCATCGACTTTGTGGATGTGGCTCCTTAATCCGGATAATGGCGTTTTTGCTCAGGTTCTTCGAGCCGTTGGGGTGATCGATAGTGCGCCGCGACCACTCGAAAGCTTCTGGCCGGCACTTGCCGTTGTCATCCTGATGGTGGTTTGGAAGACGTCCGGCTTTACGATGATCATCCTGCTGACCGGCCTGCAAAGCATCTCCACAGACGTGATCGAGGCGGCGAAAATCGATGGGGCCAGCGTCTGGAGCCGCTTTCGCCGTATCACCCTGCCATTGATGCGCAACTCCGTGGTGCTCGCTCTCGTGCTCAACGTCACCTCGTCGATGCTTGCCTTCGACCAGTTCTTCATCATCACGCAGGGCGGCCCCTCCAACAGCACGATCTCCGCGGTGTTCTCGATCTACCTTGCGTCCTTCTCGTCCTATCGCCTCGGCTATGGTTCGGCGATCTCGCTTGCGCTGCTGATCGTTCTCGTCGCAATCAGCACGGTTCAGTTCGTCTTTCTGCGGCAGCGTCCGGAGGAGGGCTGATGGACCGTCTAAATTACACGCCGCAGCCCAAGCCTGCCGTCGCGCGGCTGAGCTACGCCGCCTTCATCCTGCTATCGGTCGTCTTTGCACTCTTTTTCGTGATGCCGATCGTCTGGTCCTTTGCCAATTCGTTCAAGCCGGCAGCCGAGGCCCTTGCCAATCCGGCTGCGCTGTTCTCGAAAGCCTTTTCGCTGGAGAACTATCGCCGCCTCGAACATGTCGGTGCCGGTTGGTACGTCTATGCCGGCAATTCGGTCCTGATCGCGGCAGGCACGGTGCTGCTGACGGTCGTAGTCTCCGTTCCGGCGGGATATGGCTTCTCGAAATTTCGCTTTCCCGGGCAGGGGGTGCTCTTCGTGCTGATCATGGCGACGATGATGATCCCGTTTCAGTCGATTCTGACGCCGCTTTTCCTCATTCTGAAAGTGGCTCGCCTCCAGAACAGCCTCTTCGGGCTGGTGCTGATCTACGTTACGTTTCAGTTGCCCTTCTCAGTCTTCATGATGCGGAATGCCTTCGATGCGGTGCCCAAGGCACTGATCGAAGCAGCGCGCATCGATGGCGCATCGCAAGCGACCATTTTGCGACGCATCATGCTGCCGATCGCACTTCCCGGTGTTGCGACCGTTGCCATGTTTGCCTTCCTGAACTCGTGGAACGAATTCCTGGCAGCACTGATCTTTCTCTCCGATCAGAACAAATTCACTTTGCCGATCATGCTGGTCAACGTCTCCTCCGGCATCTACGGCATCATCGACTGGGGCGCGCTTCAGGCCGGCATCGCCGTCACGATGGTCCCCTGCATCGTTCTCTTCCTGTTCTTGCAACGCTACTACGTGCGCGGCCTTACCGCCGGCGCCGTGAAATGACAGCGGCCTTGCCGCCCAAGGAGTTCCCATGTCTTCGTCCTCCCTCAAGCAATCCAATCCGGCGCCGGAAACAGAGCGCTTTGTGCCCGTCGACCATTCCCGTGTCACCTTCGATGGCGGCTTCTGGAAGGGCTGGACGGAAACGGTGCGCGACGTCACCATTCCGTCCCAACACAAGCGGCTCGAAGAGGAGGGGTTCCTTGAAGCCCTCGACTTCGAAAAGCCAGCCGGCCCGCTCGTCAGGCCAATCCAGCCGAGTGGACTGTCAATGCAGCACTTTTTCGATTCCGATTTCGGAAAATGGATCGAAGCCGCAAGCTACACATTGAGGGCGCATCCCAATCCTGACCTGGAAGCAAAGATCGACGCCATCGTAGAAAAGCTCGAACAGGGCCAGATGGCGGACGGCTATCTGAACAGTTGGTTCATCCGCCGGGAGCCGGACAAGCGTTGGACGAACCTGCGCGACCTGCATGAGATGTATTCGATGGGTCACCTTCTGGAAGGCGCCGTCGCATATTTCGAAGCAACCGGCAAGCGCCGCTTCCTCGACATGATGATCCGCGCCATCGATCATATTATCGATACGTTTGGACGCGAGCCCGGCAAGCTGCGTGGTTATGATGCACATGAGGAGATCGAGCTTGCGCTCGTCAAGCTCTATCGCGTGACCAAGGACCCGCGACATCTGAAGCTCGCCAGCTATTTCGTCGATGAAAGAGGACAGATGCCGTCTTATTACGATGAGGAAGCGATCAAGCGCGGTGAGCGTCCGGAAGATTATGTCTATCAAACCTACGCCTATAGCCAGGCGCATATGCCCGTTCGTGAGCAGGAACAGGTTGTCGGCCACGCCGTCCGCGCGATGTATCTGTTTTCGGCAATGTCGGACCTCGCCTACGAGAACAACGATCCGAGCCTGAAGGACGCCTGCGACAAGCTCTTCGACAATTTGACCGGCAGACAGCTTTATGTCACGGGGGGGCTCGGCCCGTCCGCCTCGAACGAGGGATTCACCAGAGAATTCGATTTGCCGAATGAAACGGCCTATGCCGAGACCTGCGCTGCGGTCGCCCTTGGCTTCTGGAGCCATCGCATGGCCCAGATCGATCTCGACGGCAAGTTCACCGACAAGCTTGAAACGGTTCTTTTCAATGGCGCTCTTTCGGGCATCGCGCGGGACGGCGAGCACTATTTCTATGAGAACGTGCTTGAAAGCCATGGGCAGCACCGCCGCTGGAAATGGCATTATTGCCCATGCTGCCCGACGAATATCGCACGCTTCATCACCTCGCTCGGACAGTATTTCTATTCGACGAAGCCAGGTGAGCTTGCCGTTCATCTCTATGGTGCGAACGTGGCCGAGCTTTCATTTGGCAAGCGCTTGCTGCGACTGCGCCAGGATACGAATTATCCGTGGGACGGCGACATCAGGCTCCAGGTTTCGATCGACGAGCCAAGCAACTTCATCATGCGCTTGAGAATTCCTTCCTGGTGCCGAGAAGCTTCGGTGTCAGTCAACGGCGAAGTGATCGCCTTGGACGCCAGCACTGTCAAAGGCTATGCGGCACTTGATCGGGAATGGCGCAATGGTGATGAAGTGCGTATAGCCCTGTCAATGCCGGTCGACCGCCTGTACGCCCATCCCGCGGTCTCTGAGAACGGCGGTCGTGTCGCCCTTAGACGAGGGCCAGTCGTCTACTGCGTTGAAGAGACTGACATCGGAAGCGAGCCGCAGCGCCTTCGTCTTCAGGCGTCTGCGGAGCTCAGTGTCCGGTACGACGCGGCACTGCTCGGTGGCGCTGCCGTCCTCGAGGGAACGGCGCTCGAGGCCGATACTGCGGATTGGGCCAATTCTCTTTACCGGACCTTGCCACCAGCGCTGAAGGCGAGACCTTTCCGGGCAATCCCGTATCATCTCTGGGCCAATCGTGAGGCGGGCGCGATGGCGATCTGGCTGCAGGAAGTATAGGAGCGCATCATGGCACGACTGCAGCTGAAAAATCTCGTCAAATCATACGGCATCTATGAAGCCGTGCGTGGCATAAACCTCGAAATCGAAAACAACGAATTCATTGTCTTCGTCGGTCCATCCGGTTGCGGCAAGTCGACGACACTGCGCATGATCGCCGGCCTGGAGCATATCACTTCTGGCGATATCGTGATTGGCGATCAGGTCGTAAACCGCCTTGGTCCCGGCAAGCGCGATATCGCCATGGTGTTCCAGAACTATGCGCTCTATCCACATATGAGCGTCAGGGAAAACATCTCTTTTTGCCTTGAGCAGCAGAAGCTTGCCAGGGATGAGATCGATACCCGCATCCAGCGCGCGGCCGAGACGTTGCATATTCGCGAACTGCTCGACCGCCGACCGGGTCAGCTTTCAGGTGGACAGCGCCAGCGTGTCGCGATGGGGCGCGCCATCGTTCGCAATCCCAAGGTCTTTCTCTTCGACGAGCCGCTCTCCAACCTCGATGCGAAATTGCGCGTCCAGATGCGCACGGAAATCAAACGCCTGCATCAGTTGCTGCCGACGACGACGGTCTATGTTACCCATGATCAGGTGGAAGCCATGACGATGGCTGATCGTGTCGTCGTGATGAATGGCGGCGTGATCGAGCAGGCGGGACCTCCGCAGGAACTCTATCATCGGCCGGTCAGCCAATTTGTAGCTGGTTTTATCGGTTCGCCAGCGATGAACTTCCTTCCGGCGCAATTGGCGTCGAGGGGCAGTGGGCTTGTGGTCGCTCTGGAAGATGGTACTTCGCTAGCCGTTCCAGACGCGCGCGTCAACGAGTACGCCCGCCATGCCGGAAAGTCGGTTGTGTTTGGCATAAGGCCGGAATCGATCTGCCATCGTCAACTGCGCCCGGGTCTCGCAGACGTTGAGGCTAAGATCGATCTGGTCGAGCCTCTTGGTCCGGAAACGATGGTCTATTTTTCCATCGGCGATGCCAACATGTGCGCCTGCATCGATCCAGAGTGCGGGCCTAAACCACAGACGACGATGCCGTTGTCATTCAACATGAATCAGATGCATTTGTTCGATGTGGCAACTGGAGTGGCTTTGTCGGTTGCAAAGGTATGAACAGGTGAGCGATGTCGCCTGCGACCGTGATCGATGGAGGTGGATGAGGATGTGGCGAGCAATTTGACGTAGCGGCTACGGACAAGGTCTGCGTCAAGGACATCACCTATATTCGGACCTGCGCAGGTTTTGGTTATTGGGCCGTCGTCATCGCTCTTAGATGTTTAATGGAAGAAGACTTGACTCCAATTTAACGCAATACCGTGCCTACAATCAAAATGTCGGGCGGTCGGCATCATGTGACCCACCGGGAGAAACGATGGATCCATATGGGAACCTCTACACTTACGTCCTGAATTCGCCGCTCTCCGGGGGGTGCCCCCAATGGTCTTGACCTAGCGAATCGTATCCCAGATTGATCGGGTCCGGGTTCCATATGCCAACGAAGTCCTAATGGCGCAGTTCAACTAATGTCGGCAGACTGAAGTAGGCTGATTGAATTTGATATTTCGCCGCAAACTAGCCACGGGCTGGGGCTGCATATAAATATAGAGCCAGGCCGGCAGCATATTTTGCGCCCGCATTATCTTGATCAAAATGGGAATAAGCCGTACAATTATCGCTCGAGCAAGTTTTGGTGGAATAAACCTACATATTGTACCTGGATCGACCTGCGATCCCGCCGCGATTGTTCACCGGACCAGTTCCAAAGGCGGCAAATGCAACAAACTCGCGCGCGCGTCGATGAATTCATGTCTTTCTGGTCACTTCAAGCGCGAAAGGCTTCGCTTTCAGCGACGCTTCGGACCTTGTCATCCCGCAACTGCAACGCTGCTCAGCATGCTTAACCACCAACTATGCCGCGTCGGAGATTTTCCGGCAGGTGCGCGTCCTTGGACCTTTGCATCGCTCTAAGCATTGAAGAGCTACTGCCGTAATGTTCGGCCTGACTGTGCATCGAAGAGATGTAGCTTTCCGACGCGCGGGATGATGGCGACTTCGTCTCCAGGACGGAAATCATGCCGTTCGGAAAAGACAGCAACGAGTTCGCTATCGCCGTAGCGCAGGAAGACCATAGTTTCGTGGCCGGTCGGCTCAGTCACATTCACTGTTGCTTTCAGGCCGGAGTCGCCGAGCTGCAGATGTTCTGGACGAACCCCGAGCTGGACTGTCTGACCGTCGGTGGCAGCGGGCGCGAAACCCAAAGCGATCTCATCACCGGTCTCGGACATGAAGATGTGCCCATCGGCCTTGTACTTGCCCTTCATCAGGTTCATGGACGGCGAGCCGATGAAGGTCGCTACGAACGTGTTGTTTGGCCAGTCGTAGAGGTCGAGTGGCGTGCCGATCTGCTCGACATGGCCGCCCTGCATGACCACGATCTTGTCGGCCATGGTCATCGCTTCTACCTGGTCATGGGTTACATAGATGGTCGTCGTATTGAGCCGCTGATGCAGCTCCTTGATTTCCTTGCGCATTTGTACACGCAGCTTGGCGTCGAGGTTGGACAGCGGCTCATCGAACAGGAAGACTTGCGGCGAGCGAACGATTGCCCGGCCCATAGCCACACGCTGGCGCTGGCCGCCGGATAGCTGACGCGGATAGCGGTCTAGATAAGGCACGAGATCGAGCGTCTCGGCTGCTGCTTGCAGGCGCTGCTTGATGAGATCTGCCGGCTGCTTCTGAAGGCGTAGTGCAAAGACCATGTTCTCCGCCACCGTCTTGTGCGGATAGAGCGCATAGCTCTGGAATACCATCGCGATGTCGCGATCCTTAGGCGGCATGTTGTTAACGACGCGGCCGCCGATTGAAATCGTGCCACCCGAAATGCTTTCCAGTCCTGCCACCATCCGCAGCAACGTAGATTTGCCGCAGCCAGATGGGCCGACGAGAACGACAAATTCGCCATCATCGATTTCGATGTCGATCCCGTGAAGGACTTTCATGGCGCCATAGGTTTTTTGCGCCCCGGTTACCTTAACTTCAGCCATCTCGCTCCCTTCTGCCCCATCGACGCCTTTTCTCGAAGGCAGTTACGGCGGCATTCTCCCATTCTTTCGACGCGTTTTTCATCCGCCGCCAGGCGAAGTGCGCCTCGCCCAGCGTTTCCGAAATCTCGCGGAATCTCTCCTCCATGAAACGTTTCATTTTCGATTGACATTTTACCGCCACTGTCTAATTCTCACCATCGAGACCGAGAGGAGCGGTGTCACTCGCAAACGATGAAACGTTTCATTTCTTTGCTTAACAGATAGCTCTGCAGGAGACCAGTGTAAATTTTTGCGACTGGTTCCGCCTCATCCGGCGGGCAGATCACTGGAGATAAAATGGAGGAGATCATATGAAACTCGACGTATACGATGCATTGATGCGCCGTCAGGCGAGCCGTCGCGACATCCTGCGCGGCACGGCGAGCGCTGCTGCGCTGATGGGCGTTTCCAGCGTCATGGGCGGATTGCCCGCTACGGCGTTTGCCGCCGCTGACGTCCGTGCGCAAATTCTGAAAATTCCTGGCGTAGGCAAGGGTGCACCCACGGATGCGGACTGGCAGAAAGTGGGCGAGCTTTGCCTGGGGCCAACCAAGGCCAATGTGAAGCAGGGCGAGTTCGCCGGCGTTGAGCTGACTTTCATGGGGCTGAACAACCAGAACCTGCACAACTTCCTGTTCCGCGGCTTCCTGAAGCCATGGGAGGCCTATACCGGCGCCAAGATCAATTGGATTGACCTGGCCCAAGCCGACTATAATGCCCGCCTGCAGCAGTCGATCGCCACCGGCACCGTCGATTTCGACATTCTTGAAATGGGAGCGCCCTTCGAGGGCGATACGGCCGGCAAGGGTCTGCTGTCCGAGATGCCCGACTGGGTAAAGAAGCAGATCGATATCGACGACTACGTCGATTATCTGAAGCCTCCTGTCGGAACTTGGGACGGTAAGACCTATCGCGTGACGATTGACGGCGACTGTCATAACTTCAACTACCGCGCTGACTATTTCAAAGACGAGACCCTTGCGAAGGCTTGGAAGGACGAAGGCCACCCTGGTGAGTGGAGCGTTCCGAAGACTTGGGCTCAGGTTCAAGAAGTCTCCAAGTTTCTGAAAGGCAAGAAGGATCCGCTGTCGGGTGGCCCGGCCTATGGTTACCTCGACCCGTACAAGGGCTGGGGCGGCTTTGGCTTCTACTTCCTGGAAGATCGCGCAACTGCCTATGTGAAGATGCCGGGCGATCCGGCTTGGCTGTTCGACCCGGAAAACATGAAGCCGCTCGTCAACGGTCCTGGCTGGGTCCGCGCTATTCAGGAAGCGATGGACCTCCTGTCTTTCGAACCCACCGACCAGATCAATGCCGATCCAGGCACGACCGGGTTCCAGCAGTTCCTCGCCGGTACCGGTTCCATGGTCACCTGGTGGGGCGATATCGGTCAGCAGGCAAACACATCCGACACATCGGTAGTCGGGGAGGTCGCTGCTTTCGATATTCTGCCAGGTTCCGAGGACGTGTACGACCGCAAGGCGGGCAAATGGGTGAAGGCAAAGGATGGCGTGAATTATGCGCCGAACTGCGCTTATCTCGGGTGGGGCATTTATGTTATGGCCCGCGTGGAAAGCGACAAGCTGAAGCACCGCGCTGCCTGGAGCGCCGCCGCCCATCTGGGCGGCAAGGACCTGGCGATCTGGACGGCCATGTATCCGTCGGGCTTCCAGGTGCACCGCAGCAGCCAGTCCAAGATCGAAGAATGGGTAGCCGCAGGCTACAAGAGCGACTACATCTCCAACTATCTGAAGTCGCAATTCGGCTCCTACAATCACCCGAACCGTGCGGTTGAGCCGCGTATCCCGGGCATTTTCCAATACTATTCCGTTGCGGAAGACGAATTGGCGAAAGGCTACGGCGGCAAGTACAAATCCGCCCAGGAAACCGCGGACGCCATTGCGGCCGCCTGGGAAAAGATCACCGATCAGATCGGTCGCGACAAGCAACTGAAATTGTATCGCGCGAGCCTCGGGCTCTGATCTCCTGAACGGATTGTGCCGGCGGAACATCGCGTTCCGTCGGCATTCAAACGACTTGACGGGGACTATCATGTCTACAATGGAAGGCGACCTGTTGCATACGGTCGAAACCGGCTCGATTTCGGTGAGTCGGCGCTTTTGGGGTTATGCAGCCCTCTGGGTGAGCGCGGCCTGGCTTGCTGCTTCGTTTATGCTTCAGGCGTCCCATGACCTCGGCTGGACGCAATTTGGCTTCCTAAACTGGCGTCCTGTGCTCTACGCCTACTTTATCTGGGCAGCGGCCCTATGCGTGACGCGTGTCGTCATTCATGGTGAGGCGGGGAAGAAGGTGCTGTTCGTGCTGCCCGCCGCCCTTTTCGTCGTGTCCATGGTAGTCTTTCCGCTTCTCTTTGCGCTTTGGGTCGGATTTTCCGACTGGAACCTGGCTTCACCGACAGGCCGGCAATTCAACGGACTGGATAATTTGCGCCAAATGTTGGGGGATGCGTTTTATCTCAATGCGCTTGTCAACATGGTCTATTACGCCCTTGCGATCGCGGTCGAATATACGATCGCGTTTGGGTTGGCACTGCTGCTGAACCAGGAGATCGTTGCTCGCAAATTCTGGCGCGTGACCTTTCTCCTTCCGCTCATGTTGTCGCCGGTCGCGGTAGGCTGGATGGTCGGAAAATCGATGCTCGAGACGCGCTTCGGGCCAATTGCTCGGCTTGCCCGATGGCTCGGTTGGGAGAATCCGTCCTTCTTCGGCGATCCGCTGACTGCCAAGCTTTCGATCATGGTGATGGATGCCTGGACGTTCATTCCCTTCATGATGATCATGCTTCTCGCCGGCCTGCAGTCGCTGTCGCGTGAAGTATTGGAGGCCGCAGAAGTCGATGGCGCAACGAAATGGCAGCGCTTCTGGCAAGTCATCTTCCCGCTGATGCTGCCGGTTTCGGTGACGGCGGTCATGATCCGCATCATCTTCAAGCTGAAGCTTGCCGACATTATCATCACTGTTACAGCCGGCGGCCCGGGCGGCGCAACGGATTCCGTCACCAGCTTCATCTATCGCGAATATCGCGACCGTTCGAATGTGGGGTATGGAACGCTCCTGGCGCTCGTCTACTTGGTCATTATCGTCATTGGCATGACAACGCTGATCAATATTTCCGACCGCATCGTCAAGCGCATGACGGGGAGAATCTGATGGCTGCAATCGATTTCGACAAATTCGCCCGTCGCCAGCGCGCCCGTTGGTGGGTAATGCGCTTTGTGGTCTATGGCCTTCTCGTGACGTGGGCGATCGTCAGCCTCTTTCCGCTTTTCTGGACGATTTCGACCTCGTTTAAGACTGCGCCCGATGTGATGAAGGGCAATATCGTACCCTGGTACGACTTCACCCCGAGCTGGCTCGGCTGGCGCTCTCTCGGACTTTCGCCTGACGCGCTTACCCAGACTTCGACCGTTCGGGACGAGTTCATGCACCGGCTGTGGAACAGCGCCTTGATTTCGGGAAGCGCCTCGGCGCTCGCCGTCTTCCTTGGATCGCTTGCGGCCTACGGGCTCAGCCGCTTCTCCTATAAATTCGGGCATATGCGCAATTCCGATATATCCTTTTTCTTCCTGTCGCAGCTCATCATGCCCCCGGTTGTTTTGGCCCTGCCATTTCTGGTCCTCTATAAGCAGCTCGCGCTCCTTGACACCTTTGGCGGACTGATTGCGGTCTACACGCTGATGGTTCTGCCGATCGTCATCTGGATCATGCGTGACCAGTTCGCGACTATCCCTGTGGAGCTCGAGGAAGCCGCACTCGTCGACGGCCTATCGATATGGGGGGCGTTCAGCCGCATCATCGTGCCGCTGGTGGCGCCCGGTATGGTCGCGGCCTTCATCCTCGCCCTGATTCTGTGCTGGAACGAATATTTCTTCGCGGCTCTGCTGACCTCGACAAACACGAATACGCTGCCGGTCATGATCGCCAGCCAGACGGGCAGTCAAGGGATCAACTGGTGGTCCATGGCGGCGCTTTCCACGGCGGGGATCTTGCCGCTTGTATTCGTCGGCATCCTCCTCGAAAAACACATCATCGCGGGCATGACAGCCGGCGCAGTGAAATAGCGGCGGCGGTGTTTGCGCATGGACAAGATACCCACAGTCAAGGATGTCGCAATGCGGGCGGGTGTCTCGGTGGGTACGGTGTCGCGGGTGCTTGCCGGCGAGCTTTCTGTCAAGACGGTGCTGCGCGACAAGGTTCATGGCGCGATCGATGCACTCGGCTATCGGCCGAACGTCATGGCTCGGGCGCTGCGCACCAGCACGACTGATGTCATCGGCCTGATCGTTCCCGATATTACCAATCCGTTCTTCTCGCAAATGGCTGCCAGCGCCGAACGCGCGGCTCTTGAGCACCGCCATTCGCTGATGCTGGCGAGTTCGCACAACGACCGCGAGGCCGAGCAGAGCCACATTTCGGCGTTTCTCGATCGTTCCGTGCGCGGCATCATCATTGTCGCGGCGAATGTCAGCCACCCCGCGCATGTGAAATCCAAGGTGCCGATCGTGTCGCTCGATCGCCGCTTTGCCGATTTTCCGCTGATTTCCATCAGTCATGCCGAGGCGGCGGCGCTCGTTGCCGATCATTTTTACGAACTCGGGCACCGCCGCATCGCCTATATTGCCGGTCCGGCCGATACAGAGGCCGGGCGCGAGCGCCGCGAGGGTTTTGTGGACCGCATCCGCGCCTTGGATGCTAAGGCCGAGCTGAAAATATTCTCCGGCCGGTTCGACTATGAATCCGGCGAGGTCATCGCGCGTCGGCTTCTTGCACAGCCGCCCGGCACGCGGCCGACGGCTATTGCCGCCGCGAGCGACCAGCAGGCGATCGGAGTGCTTCGTGCGGCGCGCGACCTTGGTCTCGATGTGCCGGGCGCCCTCTCCATTGCTGGCTTTGACGATATCCATCTCGCCAATCTTGTTGTGCCACGGCTGACGACCGTGCGCCAGCCAACGGACCTGCTTGCAAAGCGCGCCGTCGAATTGTTGCTCGAAAAGGAACCAGAACCTGGCGACGTGGCCTTGAGCGCCTCGCTCATCATCCGCGGGTCGACAGCGCCTCCGCCGGCCGGCCAAGCCGACTATCACTTGACAACAGGCCGGAAGAGCCGCCAACAGGAGTAAACAATCGATGCTCAAAGGTATCAGGCCAGAACTTAACGGGGATATTCTCCAGGCGCTGTCCAACATGGGCCATGGCGATTACCTCGTGGTTTCGGACACGAACTTTCCCTCAGATTCGGTGGCCCGGCACTCGCTGCTCGGTCGTCTTTTGACAATGGAGAATACGCCCGCACCAAGGGCGATCGAGGCGATCCTCTCTGTCTTCCCGCTCGACACGCCGCTGCAGCCCTCGGTCGGTCGCATGGAAGTAATCGGCAAACCGGACGAAATTCCCGACGTGCAGCAGGAGGTGCAGATCGTGGTCGATCGTGTAGAGAACAAGGCGGCGCCCATGTATCCGATTGAGCGCATGGCTTTCTACGACATTGCCCGCAAGGCCTACTGCGTTATCGCAACTGGCGAGATGCGATTCTATGGCTGCTTCGTTCTCACCAAGGGTGTCATTCCAGCTGATGAGGTGGCGCGATGAGTGGCAGAAAGACCATTGTTATTCTCGGCATCTTCGCCGCCGATACCGCCTATAAGGCCAAGCGCCTGCCGCATATCGCAGAAACGCTGATCGGTTCGGGCTTTTCGCTCGGTCCGGGAGGCAAAGGCTCCAATCAGGCAATTGCTGCGGCCAAAGCAGGCGGCCATGTCACCTTCATCTCGCGCGTCGGCAACGATCCTTTCGGCGAAATGGCGCTTGCGGCCTACGCTGCGGCGGGCGTGAAGGCCAATGTCGTGCGCATGGACGGGGTATCGACCGGCGCGGCCTTCATCTTCGTCAACGAGGCGAATGGCGATAACGCCATTATCGTAGCCCCCGGTGCGGCCGGCCTGATTGGCATTGAAGACGTTGATGCCAACCGGGCGGAGATCGAGGCCGCCGCTATCTTCATGACCCAGCTCGAACAGCCGATAGAAGCCGCCATCCACGGTCTCACAATCGCGAAGAGTGCGGGCGTTACGACGATCTTCAACCCCGCGCCGGCACAGGTGATCCCCGATAATATCTACCCGTTATGCGACTTCATCGTCCCGAACGAGATTGAGGCCGCAGGTATTGTGGGCCATCGGGTCGATACCGACGAGCAGGCGGTGAGAGCCGCTGAAACACTTCTCCAGCGCGGTGCGAAGACAGCAATCATCACGCTGGGTGGGCGAGGCTCAGTTTATCGAACGGCAGGCCATAGCGAGTTCGTTCCGGCTGTTGCCGCCGGTAAGGTGATCGATACGACAGGGGCCGGAGATGCATTTCTCGGCGGCTTTGCGGCAGCTCTTGCCGAAGGCCGCGCGCCGATTGACGCCGTGCGCTTTGCATCAGCGACCGCCGGCATTGCAGTGACGCGCCCTGGCACAGCACCCGCTATGCCCGCGCGAGGCGAAATCGAGGCACTCCTCAGTTCTGCATAACGGAGTGAACCGCGTAGCGGCGGAGGGTCGCTGCTTTGTCGTGCACCCGCGCGGTAGCGAAGCGACATGCCGCGCTCTCTTGCGCGAAGCCCGAAATCTGGTGCTAAGGACCCCAAGTGAGGCCCTCAGCGCGAGTTCCAATAGATTGGACGCGCCGATCTGAAGGACCGGCTGGCGATGATTTATCTTGGCAGAGTGACGCCTGAAATCTTCTCGCGGATCGCCATGAGGCGGCCTTGATGTGCTGGATCAAGAGGCTGGGCGCGATGCCACCTTGACTTGAATTCGGATGCACGTTTGACGTTCGGCCTTCGGAATTGATCTCGAGCCATGACTCCCGCCGCAGCTTTCCACTCCGCAATCGCCTGGATGCGGAGAGTGCTGTTTTAGAATGCGGAGCGTTGTGAGCTGGCGGGACGAAGAGGCTGCGGACAGCGGAGAGGACAAATTGGCCGCCATTTCGGCACCCACAGCCGCTGGTTCGTATCCCTTCACATCAACGGATCCGATTTTATTGGCTGTGGGCCGTGATCTTTAAATACGGCGTTGCAGCCAAATGCGGGACGACTGCTTTGCGCCTCCATTTCGGGCAGCGGGCGGTCCAAGGGACCGCCTGGAAGCTGCCATTCCCTGGTCGCATCACCTCGCAAGCGTCGGCAACGCTGGGAATACCGCAGGCGGCCGGAATGAGCTGTCTGCAAGAGGGTTGGTCCTTCGCGCACCACAGAGCAAAGGGTGTTGCGGGTATCATCGGTCGAGCTGTGCGCAGGTACGAGTGTGCAATTTGAAGGACGGGTCCTTATGACGTTTCGGACATGAGGACGGACGGATCGAACGGTATACCACCACCACGCCGTGAGGAGGTGCAAATTCCCATCCGCGATAGCGACCGTCCGCACCTCCGTCGAAAGTGCACGCCGTCAACATATGTCCCGGCGCGCAACGCGGTGCCGCCAATACAACCTCTATCAGCCGGATAGCTGCGCGCGTTCGACGCTAGCGTCCTTTCAAGCCAAGGTCATGCCGCCGTCGGCATGAAGTTCGATCCCATTGATAAAGCTGCTCGCGTCAGAAGCAAGGAAGAGTGCGGCGCGCGCCAGCTCATCCGGCTGTCCCATGCGCCCCGCCGGGATGAGTGATGCCATGTGATCCTCGAATGCCGGGCGCTCGGCACCTGATACGCCGAGCTTGCCGAGGATTTCAGTTTCAACCGGCCCCGGGCTGAGGATGTTGACGCGGATGCGGCGAGGCTTGAGCTCGATTGCCCAGTTCCTCGAAAAGGCGGCGACGGCTGCTTTGGATCCCGCATAAACGGCGTGGTCAGGCAGCACCTTCGTTGCAGCGAGCGAACTAGTAACAATGATGCTGCCGCCATCGCGGATCAGCGGTGCGATCGCCTGCACACCGAAAAACACACCGCGTGTGTTGATGGCGAAATGGCGATCATAGTCTTCCGGTGTCACATTGCGAGATGCGGTGAGATTGATGACGCCGGCATTGGCCATATAGATATCGAGGCCGCCAAAATGGTTTTCTACCATGTCCACGTGCGGACGGTGCAGGCCGGTTCCTTCAGTGCCGCGGCCCGCGACCTCCACACAACACCGTCGGCAGTGTCGAAGAGTGTGGCGAGACTTGAAAAGAGGGTCGGAGTCCGGCTCTTCCTGCGCTCCACCCGCGCATTGACCTTGACGCAGGAAGGCCAGATTTTCTTCGAGCGCGTCGCGCCGCTCTTGACCTGATCCGGGAGGACTACGATGTCGTGCTGCGCGCCGGGAATCCGGCACAGGGCGATCTCATGGTCCGCCATCTGGCCGATCTGCCGCTGGCAATCGTGGCATCTCCGGCTTTTCTTGAGAGCTCGGGTGGTCCTCCGTTACCTCTCGAACAGTTGGAGACTGTACCCTTTGCTCGCTACGTACTTGGTGGCATGGTCCAGCCTGTACGCCTGGCGGATGGCAGCAGTTTTGTTCCCGTCGGCCGTGTGGATTGCGATTCAGGCGCTGCTCTCATCCAGGCGGCGGTCGCAGGGCTGGGTGCCGCCTATCTGCTGCGGTGCTTGGTAGCCAAGGAGTTGCAAACTGGTGCGCTTGTAACTCTCGGATCGGAGATCGCACTTCCGAGCCTGCCGTTCAATGCGCTGCATGCCTTCGGCCGCACTGTGCCGTTGCGCGTCAAGCTGTTCTGCGACTTCATCGCGCGTGAGGCGAAGGCAATTGAGGTGATGTGAGCACAACGCACTCCCGGGGCGGATTGACCCCACTAAAACGTGGTGCCACCGACCTCACGCATTGCGGCGGGCAGCGTCTCCCAAGCCCTGATTAGTTCGCCGATCGAGCCTGCCCCCATCTTGCGCATGGCATTTGCGCGGTGCAACTTGACCGTGACTGCACTTATCCCGAGGTCGAAGGCGATCTGCTTGTTGAGCCGTCCGCGTGCCACCTCGCGCAGGATTTCGCGCTCGCGGTGCGTCAGTGTCACCAGGCGCTCGATATTCCGCTTGACGACCAAAGCATTGGCCCGTCGCGCCGCGTCGAGCGCAATCCCGGCGATCACGGCGTCGAGCAGCGTCTGGTCGCGTACCGGCTTGGTGAGGAAGTCGACAGCACCAGCTTTCATCGCCTGCACGGTCATCGGAATGTCGCCGTGCCCGGTTAGAAAGATGATTGGCTTCGCATTGCCGCTTTCCAGTAGATGGTGCTGCAGGTGAAGGCCACTCGCCCCCGGCATGCGCACGTCAAGGATCAAGCAGCCGGGGCTGTCCAGTACGTCGGCATCAAGCACTTCTTGGGTCGAGGCGAAGCTCATTGGCTGCAGGCCCGCCGAGAGGATCAGCTCCGACAGGGCCTCGCGGACAGCCGCATCGTCGTCAACGATGACCACGATGGGCTCGATCGCGTCATTCTTGTGCTGCCGCGACAGCGGTGCCGTTCTTCGGAGCGGCTGGTCAATTCTCATGTCACCCTCCATTTCTCGATTTCTGTAAAGCTTCTCCTATCGCGATGAGTAGGGCAGGCGCATCGAACGGCTTTCGAAAAAAGCCGTCCATGCCTTTGGCGCGGCCCTGATCGGCGATCTCGTGGCGGCCGGTAACCAGGAATACCGGCAGTTCCGGACGCGTCTTGTTGACAATGTCACGAAGTTCAAAGCCGTTCGTGCCTGGCATGCCGATGTCGGTGATCAATAAATCAACGTTCGACAAGCCACGGGCGAGCAGATGTTCAGCCGACCGGAAACAGCAGGCTGCATAGCCGGCGGATTCCAGCAGTTCCTCCAGCGATTCGAGCAGCCTAGCATCGTCATCGACAACCGCGACGATCCGTTTCGTCTTCTCCATCCTCAATTTCCTCCCGTGCGGCGCGGATGGATGATCTTTATTCCTAAACGCTCCGCTATGCGCACGAGGTCAGCGAGCGATGCCGCCGCCATCTTCTGCATCACATTCCGTCGATGGACTTGCAGCGTCACTTCGCTGATTCCGAGTTGCGATGCCGCCTGCTTGTTCAGCAGTCCGCTCACCACGAGCGGCAGCACGTCGCGTTCGCGTGGGGTCAGTTCGAGATAACGCCGCTTCAACAGGCTCAGTTCAGCCCGTTCCGATCGCTTTCGCAGATCCTCCGAAATTGCCGCATGAACCGCGGCCATGAGATCCGCATCGCTGAACGGCTTGGTGAGAAAATCCACCGCGCCGCGCTTGATCGCCCGCACCGTGGAAGGGATGTCGCCGCGACCAGTGATGAAGACGATCGGCGGATGATCACCCTCGGCGATCTGCCGCTGCAGTTCGAGGCCGTTGATATCGGGCAATTCAACGTCGAGTATCAGACAGGCAGGTAGATCCGGTTTGTCGGCGTCCACATAGTCACCCGCCGAACCGAACGCGATGGCGCGCATGCCGTGGGTCTCCAGGAGTTCGCCGAGCGCCTCCCTGATGCGCTCGTCGTCATCGACGATAAAAACAACATGGTCATCCATCGTCATGGCGCCGCTTTTCCTACGGTTGGTAAAGTGAAAATGAGCCGCGCGCCGCGCGGTTCATTTTTCTCGGCCCATAGGCGCCCGCCATGCGCTTCCACGATCGAACGGCAGATGGCGAGACCCATGCCCATTCCATTCTCTTTCGTCGTGAAGAAAGGTTCGAAGATCTGATCCGGGAACTCGATGCCGCTTCCGCGGTCACCTATTTCGGTCTGCACCTCGCTACCCAGGCGATGGGCGCGCACGTCGATAGCTCTTTCCCCTGCAATAGCCTCCATCGCCTCCATACCATTGCGGATGAGATTGACCAGGACCTGCTGGATCTGGATGCGATCGACCGCGATAGGTGGAAGCTTGTCTTCTACATCGATGTCGATCCGGATGCGGCGGCGCAAAGCCTCGCCAGCCACCAGGTTGCAAGCCTCTGCGATAACGGCTTGGAACGACAGGCTGACTCTGTTGCCGACGGATTGCTTGAACAGCGCCCGGATGCGACTGACGACTTCGGCGGCTGAATTGGCATCGCGGATGACGCGTTCAGTGGTGATCTTCGCGCGCTCGACATTGACTGGCTCAGCTGAAAGCCAGCGGTAGCATGCATGCGAATTGGCAACGATCGCCGCAAGAGGCTGGTTCACCTCGTGTGCGATAGAGGCAGAAAGCTCGGCAAGGCTCGCCGCCTGGCTGGCGCGGGCCAGCCTCTCGTGCGCCATGCGCAACTCCTCCTGCACGCGAACCTCGCCATCGATATCCAGGCAGATCACATTCCATTGCACGATGGCGCCATCGCTGTCGCGCATCGGCGCCGCTCGCGTCTCGACCCAGCGATATTCGCCATCGAAACGGCGCAAGCGATGCCTGCGTGCATAGGGCTCGCCGGTCGACAGGCAATGGGCGTATTGTTCCTTGACCCCAGCAAGGTCCTCTGGGTGCACCCCGGCATCGAGCGTGCCATTAAGCCGTGATTTCTTCTTGCCGTCCAATTCCTCCAATTCGTAACCAAGGAATTCCCGGAGCTGCTGGCTGCGATAGACCGGCTCGCCGTTCGGCGCGGCACAATCGATCATTGCCGGCAGCGTTTCCACCAGTTGCCAAAGAAAGCGTTCTCTTTCTCGTAGCGCCTCCTGCGCGAGCATCTCATCTTCGATATCGATCGAGATCATATACCATTGCACGATCGCACCATCGGCATCGAGCAGAGGCTGCGTGCGCGCTTCAATCCACCGATAGGTTCCATCCTTGGTACGCCGACGAAACCGGTTTACGAAAGGTTGGCCGGTCGCGAAGCCATTCATTGCTCGCTGAAACATGATCGGAAAGTCGTCAGGGTGAGCCAAATCTCGCGCCAGCGAATCGAAATTCTTGATGTCGGGTGTCGGTGCACCGACGTTGTCCAGATATCGTCTGCTCGCATAGGTGATCCTGCGCGATGGAGCAAAGCTCAGGACATTGATCGGAAGGGTGTCGATCATCTGCTCCAATTGCCGCTTGCTGCTCTTCAGCGCTTCTTCGGCCTGCACTTGATCGTCAATGTCGATGGACACCTGATACCATTGCACAATCGCTCCATCTCGATCACGCAGAGGCTGCGCGCGCGCCTCTATCCACCGGTAGGTGCCATCTTTCCAACGCCGGCGATACCGCATCATGAAGGGGTCGCCGAATCTGAGGGAGTTGGCTGATGCACGCAGCACTTCGTGGGCGTCTTCGGGGTGAACCAGATCTTGCGCCACGCGGGTGCTATCTTCGAAGTTCGCCCCAGAGAGGCCGAGATCCTCCAAAGATCGCTTGTTGACATAGGCCAGCTTGCCGGCAGGCGTCCAGCTCCAGATGTGGACCGGCAAGGCGTCCACGAGCTGCGAGAGCTCTCGCTCTCGCGCGCGCAGAGCCTCCTGCGCGCGTACCTCATCGTCGATGTCGATGGAGATTGCAAACCATTCGACGATCCTGCCGTCATCATCGCGCAATGGCTCCCATCGACCGTCGAACCAGCGATAGACGCCATCTGCGCGACGCATGCGATATTTCATCGCGTAGGGCTCGCCGGTTGCAATCGAGCGTCGGACCGCTTTCAAGAGCCGGTCGGAATCGTCCGGGTGAACAAAGGTCTGCATGGCGGTCACCAAACGACTGCTATCCTGATTGTCCAACTGAGCGACGTCGTCCAGGCCGAAAAAGTCGAGCAGCCGC
Source organism: Rhizobium sp. (assembly GCA_039593415.1). Taxonomy (GTDB): domain Bacteria; phylum Pseudomonadota; class Alphaproteobacteria; order Rhizobiales; family Rhizobiaceae; genus Rhizobium. Next base: position 53,251 of record JBCNPI010000006.1, read on the forward strand.
TTGTTGAAGAACGTTGGCTCGCCTGCCGGCGTCAGACGCCTAATCTGGACGGGAACCATATTTACGATCTGCTCGAGCTCCCGCTCCCGGTCGCGCAAGGCCTCCACACTTTGACGCAATGTCAGCAATGCGAGCTGGTGCTGCCGGGATATGGCGGCCGCGACCAGGGCCGAAAATGCCGAGATCGCCAGGAAGAGCTGCAGCATGATCTGGTTGTGGCGCTGGCTCTCGGCATTTCCGGCGAACTGGCTGGCGCCGGATATCGTGAAGATCGCGGTTATGAGCGCGAGGAGGGCGAGAGTCACGGCAGCCCCCTTGAACTCAAAGCGCACCGCGGCCCAAAGCAGCGGCGGCATGACGATATAGGCGAAGGGCAGGTAGCCGCCGAGCGAAAGGGCCGCGACGCCGAAAAGGATAATCCCCACGGCACACGCTTCAATCCATCGCGCTGCCGTTAGCTCGGCCTTGCCGTTCCAGTTCTGGATCACGACGAGCGCGAGCGGCCCGACGATCAGGACCCCGGTGGCATCCCCGATCCACCAGAGAGGCCAGGCGCCTAAGAAGGTTTGCGAAAATATGCCGAACCACGCCAGCGTCGCACTTCCGACCGTCGCGCTGATCACCGGCGCAATTCCGGCGCCCAACACGGCGAATACAAGAACTTCCCGCAACGTTTCCAGCCGAGCTGGCCGACCCAAAGCCCTGTTTACGAGCCACGCGCCGACCGTAGCTTCGAGCGCGTTGCCGGCATAAATCAGGACGGCGGCGGGGAGCGGGCTATGGAACCACAAGACATTGCTAAGTAGCTCGCCGAGGCAACCGACCAACACCCACCACGGCCAACTCTGCTTGGGTGTCAGCATAAGGGTTGCGATGAAAAGCCCGCTCGGAGGCCATATGGAAATGCCTGTCCCGGGTACGATTGCAAGTGCCTGTGCGAAGCCACAACCCAGGACGTAGGCCGCAAAGAACAGCGCTAGGTGCAGGAGTTGGGGACGGTACGACCAGACTCGCGTCATTGGCGGCTCCTGCAGGGAACATAAAGTTTGGGCTGCGACAGCATATCGAATGGCTAGTCTCGATAGCAGTATCAGCGATCCAGTGTCGTACACTATTCGCGTCATTGTGCGGCGGCAACTTATGGAAATCCATGTATTGGCGGCGATGCCGCTGCCCTGGTGGAAAACTGTCAAGCCTCAGTGATATCCGGCATCCGCTGGGATGGTTCCTGTCTCAGCCAAAAGCCGCAGGTGGTTAAGGGCCACGTCTGCGGCATGTTGGACCAGCTCCGAGAAAGCGATGATAAAAAGGGATAGAGGAACTGGCGCGGTAAGGCAGCGCCAGTTCCGGACGGCTCGCGGAGCACGGCGGCTTGCTCCGCGAGCCGTGGCCAGCTCAAGCCTTGAGGAAGGCGAGCAGGTCGGCGTTGACCTGGTCCTGATGGGTGGCGGTGATGCCGTGCGGCGCGCCGGGATAGTAGATGTCCTTGGCGCCCTTGATCAGCCGGGCAGACTTGAAGGCGGAATCCTTGACCGGAACGATCTGGTCGTCCTCCCCATGCAGGACGAGCGTCGGCACATCGAACTTCTTCAGATCTTCTGTGAAGGCCGTTTCCGAGAATGCCTTGACGCATTCATAGGCGTTCAGCAGGCCGGCCTGCATGCTCCAGAGCCAGAATTGGTCGAGCGTGCCTTGGGAAACATTCGAGCCGGGTCGATTGGCGCCGTAGAATTGCGGGGCAAGGTCACGGTAGAATTGTGAGCGATCATTGACGAGGCCGGCGCGGATCGCGTCGAACGCCTCGATCGGCAGGCCTTCCGGATTGGCCGCCGATTTCACCATGATGGGCGGCACGGCGGCGATGAGGACGGCTTTGGCGACGCGCTTAGTCCCGTGTCGGCCGATATAGCGGGCAACCTCACCGCCGCCGGTGGAGTGACCGACCAGCGTTGCGTCCTTGAGGTTCAGCGCCTCGATAACGGCCGCCAGATCGTCGGCATATCCGTTCATGTCGTTGCCCGACGTCGGCTGGCTGGAGCGTCCATGACCGCGGCGATCATGTGCCACGACGCGGAAGCCGTGCTGGACGAGGAAGAGCATCTGGCCGTCCCAGGCATCGGAATTCAGCGGCCAGCCGTGCGAGAAGGTGACAACCGGGCCGGTGCCCCAGTCCTTATAGTAGATTTCCGTGCCGTCCTTGGTCGTGATCGTGCTCATTGCTTGTTTTCCGTGGGTAATGGTTGCGGGGAGAGGCTGCTTCGAGGTCTTTGCGGCGGCTGCCACGGGCAAGCGGGCTGCGATGCCGGCGGTGAGTGTGCCGAGCAGGGCGTCGCGACGTGAGAGGCTAACGGTCGATGGGTTTGAAATGTCTTGCATGTTTTTATCCTTCACGATGATTGAAGTGCGTATGAGGGTAGTGCCCGCCTGCTCGGAAAATTATTGGCGGCAGGCATCTGTGGCCTCATCACTGGGCGGATGCCGCCTCTTCGATGAGAGCGGTGACTTCGCCGGGATGTGACACCAGGACTGCGTGCGAGGCCTCGTTGATCACGACGGTCTTCACGGCGTGCGCCCGCTCGGCCATGAATTGCATGACCGCTGGCGGAATGCTGCGGTCGGAAGACCCGTAGATCATGTAGGACGGCAGCAGCTTCCACGACGCGACGCCGGAGGGTTCGGCGAGCGCAGTCTGGGCGACGGGCCGCTGCGTCGAAGCCATCAGCGCGGCCTTGTCATCTGAAACGTCCGCAGCGAACTGGAGTTGAAACTTGGACCGTTGAATGTAGAGGTCCTGTTTGTCGTCTGGCAGTGTCACCGGCGCGAGCGTGTCGGCAAGCGTGCTACCCGGGAATTTTCCCGATAGGGTGACGCTGGATTCGCCGGTATCCGGCATGAAACCTGCAACATAAACGAGGGCTTTCACGTTCGGACTGCCGTTCGCAGCTTCGGTGATGACCGGCCCGCCATAGGAATGGCCCACCAGGATCACCGGTCCGTGGACCGCACGGACGACGGAGGCGACGGATGCGGCATCCGATGCGACGCCGCGAAGCGGGTTGGCCGCTGCAATCGCCACATAGCCATCCTTTGTCAGGCGAGTAATCACAGCATCCCAGCTCGACGATTCAGCAAAGGCGCCATGAACGAGAACGATTGTCGGCTTGAGATCGTGATCTTGGGACTGTGCGCTGGCGACTGTCAGCGTGGCGATCGCGGCACCAAGCGCCAAGATCTTCATGATTTTGAGCATCTGCTTTCTCCTAACACAGCGGCTGCCTATGCCGGGAGAATGCGTGGGTTTGCGGCCGCAGGCCATTCTACGTGAGATGCGCCCATCCACTGCCGAGGGATAGGATGATGTGGCGCAACTGGCGAGAAATCTGATCGATCGGCAAGGCTCCGCTACATCAGAGATCAGCCGGGCGCACCTTCCGGCCAGATGCTTGATCCACAGCGCAGGGGATATTGGTGATCCGGGCAATACGCCCAGCTTTCCCATCGCAATCAATCAACGGAGAACAGGATGACTAAGCGTTTGAATATATTGGCCAAGAAGAATGAGGGCATCGATGGCCTCGTCGCCGTCGAGGCCTGGATTGCTAAGAGCTTCGATCTCAAACTCATGGAGTTCGTCAAAGTGCGCGTGTCGCAGATCAACGGCTGCGCCCATTGCCTGCACATGCATCGTCATGATGCGCTCAAGCTGGGTGAGACTGAAGAGTGCATGCTCTTGCTGAATGCCTGGCATGAATCGCAGCTCTACACGGATCGCGAGCGTGCAGCGCTCGCATGGGCCGAGTCGCTGACCAATGTCGCTCAGAGCCGTGTGCCTGGCGCCGATTATGAAGCGGTACATAGCGTCTTTTCGGAGGACGAACTTCTGGCATTGTCCATCGGCATCGCCATGATCAATGCCTGGAACCGACTTGCGATCGGCTTTCGGCTGCAGCATCCCGCAGACCACAAGCGTGCTGCCTGATCGCTGAGCAGATGCGAGCGCGGCGGGCGGATGCGTCCGCCCGGCAACATCCAATCCAAAGCGGCAGGACATCGTTCGACCGGCGGGAATGTCCCTTCCTTCATGCCAGCCTCTTCGCTGCCGAGTCCGAGCCGTGGCCCACCGAGAGCATGATCTGCCCTATCCCCGGGTATAGCTTTTCCTCTCCCTTGGCCGGATCGACCGCCAAACACCCCTCAACATAAAATCCGTGCCGTGGCTTGTGACCGTTTCGATCACGCAAAACAGGAGCGCATCATGTCGCAGACAGAAACAAAACCTCACACGATTGCTCAACAGGAGACTAACATGGGCTTGGAAAACAACTCACGCGTCGGGAGAACAGGCGCCGACGAACTGGTCCCGTCGCGCTACGCGGTACAGATCGGTGATATTGAGGTGCTGGTAATCAGCGACGGCGTGCTGCCATTGCCGACCAAGATGCTGGGATACAACGCCGACCCCGTCGACCGCGCGGCCTGGCTGAATGACATGTTCCTGCCGCCGGATGCTTTCGATTGGGCGCTGAACGTGGTGGTAGTGCGCAGCGGCAAGCAGACGATCCTCATCGACGCCGGCCTCGGGCTGGATCCGGAATTGAACCTGCCGCGGGCCGGGCAACTGATCAAGCGACTGGAAGCCGCCGGTATCGACTTGGGATCCGTTACCGACGTGATACTAACCCATATGCATATGGACCACGTTGGCGGGCTGCTCGTCGATGGGGTGAAGGCGCGACTGCGTCCAGACCTCAGGATCCATGTCGCGGCAGCAGAGGTCAAATTCTGGGAGGCGCCCGATTTCTCGCATGTGTCCATGCCGCCCGGCTTCCCGGATGCGCTTCGCGCTGCCGCCAAGCAGTTCAGGAAGGAGTACGACAGCCACCTCAGATTGTTTGATGATGAGCACGAGGTGGCGCCCGGCGTGGTTGTCTCTCGAACCGGTGGCCACACACCTGGCCATAGCGTGGTCTGTGTGGCCTCCGGCAAGGACCGGCTGATGTTTGCCGGCGATGCGGTGTTCGCAGTCGGCTTCGATCATCCCGACTGGTTCAACGGCTTCGAACATGATCCGGAAGAGGCTGCCCGCGTCCGCGTTCGTCTGTTGCGGGAGTTGGTGGAGACTGGCGAGCTTCTAGTGGCCACTCATATGCCGTTCCCCTCTGTCGGTCATGTCGCAGCCGATGGCGATCGCTTCCGTTGGGTACCGGTCTTCTGGGACTACTGACCCCCGTTCAATAGAGCCGAGCCGGTGCATGGGTTTTTAAGACCACGCCCCGGCTCAGGCGAGTGGATCTACGGAACCAGCAAGGCCGGCCCGATCCTCGACCAATCATTCACAAACGGATGAACAACGCGGCGCGCGAAGCGGCCGCAAATGGAGAAGCTCATGAAAATCGTCATCATAGGCGGGACCGGCCTCATCGGTTCAAAGACAGCCGACCGCCTTCGTAAACAGGGCCATGAGGTTATCGCCGCCTCCCCGAATACTGGGGTCAATACGATCACCGGCGAAGGGCTGACCGAGGCACTTGCCGGCGCCTCCGTCGTCATGGACCTCGCGAACTCGCCCTCCTTCGAGGACAAAGCCGTGCTCGAATTCTTCGAGACGTCAGGCCGAAATCTGGCGGCGGCGGAAAAGGCGGCAGGTGTGAAGCATCATATCGCCCTTTCCATCATCGGCGTCGATCGTCTTCCCGAAAGCGGCTACATGCGTGCCAAGGTCGCCCAGGAAAAGATCATCCGCGAATCCGGCATCCCTTATACAATCGCCCACTCGACGCAGTTCATGGAATTCTTAAGCGGCATCGCCCAGTCCGGTACGGTCGGGGACATTGTGCGGCTGCCGACGGCCTATGTGCAGCCGATCGCCTCCGACGACGTCGCCGACGCCATGGCGGCCGTCGCGACGGCCAGCCCCATGAATGGCGTAGTCGAGATATCCGGTCCGGAACGCGCCCGGATGAACGAGTTGGTCGCCCGCTATCTGAAAGCCATGGGTGATATGCGCAATGTCGAAGGCGATCCCGATGCGCGCTATTTCGGCGCCAGGCTGGAGGACGGCTCGCTGGTTTCCGACAACAATCCGCGCCTCGGCCATATCGGCTTTGAGCAGTGGTTCGCCACCTCCGCCCGCAAGTGAATGAACAAGGTGCAACGCCGGACTACTCAACTCTCAAGAAAGGAATTCGAGATGATCAAGTCAATTCTCGGCCTCGCCCTGGCCGCCCTACTGTCCACCACCGCCGTCGCGCATGAGCCAGGCGAGAAGGACGCCAAGGTCACGCTCGTCTACGAGCATGAGCTGCCGAACGTTCCCGGTAAGAGCATCAAGGGCGTCCTCGTGGAATACGGCCCTGGAGGCTTTTCCTCGGCCCACACCCACCCGAACTCGGCCTTCATCTATGCGACGGTTCTGGAGGGTGCCATCCGAAGCCAGGTCAATGACGGTCCCGTCAAAGTTTTCAAGGCCGGTGAGAACTTCTCCGAGATGCCAGGCGATCGCCATGGCGTCAGCGAGAATGCCAGCAAGACCAAGCCGGCCAAGCTGCTGGCTGTCTTCGTCGTCGACAGCGGCCAGAAAGAACTGACCTTCCCGATCAAGAAATAACTGGCACGAAATAGCTGCGTTCAGGCGGATGCCGTCGGCATCCGCACGCGCCGCCTGAAGAAAATCATTGTCGGTGAGCCCGTTATGTTTGGCGAATATCATTCCCTGCCGCTCGTCCTGATCAATCTCCTTGGGCTAGCCGGTATAGTCATTTGGCATATCCAAGGGCGCAGCCGTCCGACCGGGCGCCTGATCGTGCAGATCCTGTTCTTCACCGGAATGAGCCTTGTGCTTGGCCTGGGTGGAATCTCGCCCTATCGTCTCGACGATGCCGAGCTTCAGGAGGCCGGCATTCTGCTGGCCAAATCAGCAAGGGTTCTCTGGTGGCTCCATCTCGCTTGGACCCTGATCGGCTTCGTACAGATCTATATAACTCTCAACCACAAGCCACGGGAAGCACATCTGCTGCAGGATCTGATCGTCGGTGTCGTCTATCTCGGCGTGGCTCTGGCAGTCATCGGCTTCGTCTTCGGAGCGCCGATCGGCCCGTTGGTTGCTACCTCCGGCGTGGTCGCCATCATCATAGGCCTGGCGCTGCAGAACACGCTGGCCGATGTCTTTTCCGGGATTGCGCTCACGCTCGGTCGTGCTTACGTCGTCGGCGACTGGATCCAACTTGGCGACGGGACGGAAGGGCGCGTGGCCGAAACCAACTGGCGCTCGACCAATCTCCTGACCGGCGGGCACAATGTCGTCGTCCTACCCAACAGTGTCCTTGCGAAACAGGGAATGACCAATCTCAGCCGTCCCGACGAAACGCACTGGATTTCACTTTCCTTGCATGTTGCCGCCACCCAGCCGCCGTCTGTCATTGAAGACCTCATGTTGGCCGTTCTGCGGAGCTGCGAGCGAATCGTTAAAATTCCGCCGCCGTCTGTCGCGTTCAAAGCGATCGATGCAATGGCTATCGAGGTCGAGCTGCAGTTTTGCGTGGCAAGCCCGGCGGGCAGAATGTCCGCTAAAAACGAGGTCATCGATCTCGTCTATCGGCACGGTAAGACGAACGGCCTCTCATTGGCGATGCCGCCGGAGAGCCTGTCCTGGGTGGCAGCCGCTGCGAGGGGTGAACCCCCAGCTATCATCAGGCCGCTCTCGTCCAGCGAGGTTTAGCCATGGACGTCGAGCTTAGACGCATGATTGACGAACTTGAACAGCAATTAGGTTCTGCGGCGGTCGAGAACACCGATCTGCGATCGGAGCTTGAAATTGCGTTGGAACGTCAGGCCGTCACCGCACAGATTCTCAACGTCATCTCCATGTCGCGAACCGACGTGCAACCGGTTTTCGATGTCATTTCAGAGAGTCCGGGACGATTGCTCGGCGGTCAAACGGCGCTTGTCACGCGTCATGGATGGCACGCTCCATCTGGCCGCCTGCACGGCGGGAAGTCCCGCCAGCCATGCGGAGATCCAGGCTTCATTGGTCATTATCCTGAATGTTCAGCCTTTTTAGCTCTTGGAAATTTGGTGGCTCTCGGTTCGTACCGCTTCAAGAGCAACGACAATCAGTTCCTGTTCAGCATCGATCATGGAATGAGCGCAAGAACAATCCGATTGGCTGCGGCTATGAGAACCAGCGCGATCGCCAGCGCTGACGAGCCAAGGTAATTCAAAATCAGAGCCGTTCCCACGAAAATGCTGGCTTCGAGAACGAGCCTTCCTGCTGCCCCGATCTCGTATCTTCGTTTCGGGGAAAGGAATGTACCCCAAACGGCGGCAGTTGCTGCACAAAACGCAAGTCCCAAAAGCACTTGTGCCGGGATGGGTACGGTAAGGTGTACGGCCAATGCAACGAGCGAAGCGAGTATACAAAGTTCGAGTGCAAATCTGATGCCGAGTGCTGTCGCTTTCATCTTTGATCCTTGCCGTGCACCTGTGGTTCACTCGAGACGCCGGTTCTCGAAAGCAAAAGCGAGCTGATCGCAAGCTCCCGGGACGGCGCAATTGGTCGGCCACCCAGGCCCGGTTGCAGCGTTGCGCTCGTGTAGATGCCAAGCCCTGCTTGTCCGAATGCCGAATTACGGACTCTCGAGTTTTGTTCCCATTGAGATCTTCCAAGCTAGTCCGCAGTCGAGTCTATCGCTGAGAGATGCGAAAAGTCCAATGACGTTAGCGCTTGCTCGAAGCAGCTAGATAATGAAGGATGAGGAATTGCGATGAGCTATTAGCCATCAGCAAGGCGATCGTCATCGGACTGATGCCGTCTGGACGAAGGATCTCGCCTCCGTCGCGCGCGGCACCGACATTCTGGTGGCGGTCGTGGGCCGTCCGGAAATGGCATAGCTGAGAGGAGCTTATTCGAGGAATTTCACATGACCGAGGAGGAGACAGTCATAATCGGTGCAGGCCCGGCAGGGTTGGCATGCGCTGCGGCTCTCGGTGCAAGAGGCTGCCGTTCCATCATCCTTGAAGCGTCGAACAAGCTTGGCGCGTCGTGGCGGCGGCACTACGATCGTCTTCACCTCCATACTGACAAGAGCCACTCAGCTCTTCCGGGAAGACCGATGCCGGCCGGTTTTCCGAGATATCCGTCGCGACTGCAGGTCATCGACTACCTCGAAAGCTACGCGCAGGAAAACAACCTTCGAATTCTGACCGACAAGACCGTGACGCGCACAACGAAAAAGACGGATTGGTGTGTCGAGACCACTGACGGCGATGTATTCGAGGCGAGAGCCGTCATAATCGCAACTGGTCTCTCGAGGACTCCTGTCAGACTGCATTGGGCCGGCCAGAACAATTTCCCCGGAAATATTATTCACTCTTCCGAATACCGGAATGCTTCTGCCCTCAATGCAGATCGGATCTTGGTCGTCGGCTTCGGAAACTCGGCAGGAGAGATTGCGCTGGAATGTGCCGAAGCGGGTCTTGATGTCGCCATGTCGGTGCGCGGTCCGGTCAATGTCGTACCGAGGGAGATTTTGGGCCTGCCAAGTGCGTCGATCGCCATCGCTCAGCAGTACTTTCCGCCCAGAATGGTCGACGCGGTAAACGCCCCCATTCTGCATTTACGCTACCGCGATCTCGAGGAACTCGGTCTCAAGCGCTCCCGGCAAGGCCCTTTGACCATGATGACCGAGCAAGGCCGGACTCCCTTGATCGATATTGGCACCATCGCGAAGATCAGGGAGGGTCGGATTAAGGTGTTTCCTGGCATCGACATGTCGGAGGGTGCCAACGTGTTTTTCGTCAATAATCGATCCGCTGAATTCGATGCGATTGTGCTTGCCACGGGCTATAGACCGTCTCTCGAAACATTTCTGCCGGATGCGGCGGTTCGGTTTCGGAATGCCGGCAAGCCGGCAAGAGACGAGCTTCAACCGGGAAAGGACAATCTGTACTTCTGCGGCTTCAATCCTGCCACCACCGGCCTGCTTCGCCAGATCGGGATCGAGGCATTGCAAATCGCAAAGTCGATCGCGGCAACGGCCGGCGCGCACGTTGTTTCTTCTGGGCGGAGTTGAAGTGGGTAAACCAATAGGTGGCGATGCTCGCGGTCCCAGCCAGGACACGCCAAAAACTCTATTCAATGCGCGAAGCCCTTTGATCGCTTCCCAAAGATGACGGCACCACCAGTTAAGATGTGAAGAGGTCTTGCACGATACTCGGCCATCAGGCGAGCAGGCTGGAACATTATTTCACTTTGCCAGTTGATCATGAGGAAAGTTAAGGAGGATACGCAAATGCGAAAGATAATTATTGCCTGCGCGGCCATCGTCATCGGTGCTGGTTTACCTGCGGCTGCGGTTGCAGAAGAGGTAATTGTCGACGGGCCTTCCTATGATCAGGGCTATCGCCATCATCGCCATCACCATCCGTATGTTGCGCTAAGCGATCGGGGCATTGCCATTGGATCAGATCGCGACCGCGACCGTTATGATCGCTATAATGATCGCGGCAGATGCATGACAAGGACTGTCACTCGCACCGATGAAAACGGCGACCAGATCACAAAAACCATGCGGCGCTGCGATTAGCGGCGCCCATGCGGGTAGTTGCTGCCAACGGGTTTATCACTCCAGCGCTCAAACGCGCACATGCGGAGCTCAATTGTGCGGCCAGCCGGCTCCGGCAATGCTCACGTCGACGGAAACGATCTGGCCAGTTCCGGCCATCTTGCTCATCTTGTCCATGCCGAACCAGCGTGCGGTGGTGACGAAAAGCGTCGAGCGGTCTTTGCCGCCGAGCATGCAGGCGAAAGCGCCCCGGTCTAGCTTGATCTCGTCAAGTATTTCGCCGCCTTCTCTCACCCGGCGACAATATGCATTGGGGACATCCGCGTACCAGACGGCATCCTGGCTGTCGAAACATATCCCGTCTGGCGGTCCAGCAAGCTCTGCCCAGATTCTCCGGTTCGAAAGGCGCCCGTCGGCTGCCACATCGAAAGCAGTCAGCTGTTTGGCCCAGCTTTCCGCGCAGATCAGGGTGCGACCATTAGCGGATAGTGCCATTCCATTTGGAAACTGAAATCCTTCGCCCTGCGTCTCTGCGCTGCCATCCGGCAGGATCAGTATGATCGCTGGTCCGTTGACGTAGATCCTTCCCATCGCGTCGATGACGATTTCGTTCCAGGCACCGGAGCCTAGCGTGGCGAATTCTTTCAAGTCTTTTCCGTTGAACCGCATGAGCGAGGAAGAACCGGACTGGACCACGAAGAGATCGTTGTCCGGGCCGAAATCGAATGATAACGGCGGAGCTTTCGCCGTAAGAACAAGGCGCGATCGGTTTCCCTCTTCGAGGACCCGGATTTCGCCGCTGGTCCAATCGGCAAACCACAGCTCCCCTCCATGCCAACGTGGGCATTCGAGCAGTCCTCTTTCCTTCAATAGAACATCTACGGGCATGTTCGCCTCCTTGGTCCGCTGCACCTGCAAAGGACGTACGACTTTCGATAGTCCCGACAGTTTGGGAATTATTTTTGAACGTTCGTGATGTTCGACAATCCGTCGTTTGCCGGTCTTCCTGCCTCAGGGGATCGTTCCCCAGTGGACAGGGGGCACGCAGAGCAACACCCATTATGGCGAAATCAATATCTTCCCAGCGTTGGACGAGAAGCGGCAGATCAACGGCCCGAGCCGGAAGTGTGAAAAAGCATGAAGGCGGAACTCCGGTGACTTCCGCAAGGCCTGGCCAATCTGGCGGCATCAGCCCAAAACCGCGCTACCTGGTCCACTCATGTTGAGGTCCGGATCGATTACTTCGCCGCGCGAAACTCCACTTTGCCTTGCGGTCCTTGATCGGAAAAGTCGAGATGGATCGATTGCCCGAGATTCGAGAATGCGGAACACAATTCGGGAGCGCGCCAATAAGCAGAAATCGCAGGTGCTCGATATCTACTATGGAACTTCCGCGTATCGTATGATGCTTTGATTTTGCACGTTTTCGACCAATTCATCCGCACGCGATAAAATCCGACGGAGCAAGTGAGAAGAATTTGCCTCGTTGTATCCCAATGTGAGGTCAACCGTCGGAGGCACACCTTCCAGCGCCCTGGCAACAACGTTTGGTGCCAGCATATTTTGGGCATAAAGCGGGACGAGAGTAACTCCGCCCGTGGATGCGACGAGCGACATCGCGGACGATATGTTCTCGCCTTCGTATTTTGCCTTGAGCACGATGCCCGTACTCGATGCGTACTCCTGGATGGCAGCTTGCAATACCGGAGACGTTCTCGCCGAACTGACATAAATTTCGCGGGCAAGATCTTCCGGCCGAATCTTTTTGCGAGATGCCAAGTGATGGCTCGCCGACAGCACGGCAAGCAGAGGCTCTTTCGCCAGCAATTTGAAGGATAGGCCTAAACTCTGTTTCTCGGGGCGAAGGAAGGCTAGGTCCAACCTTCCGCGCATTAGCGCAAGAGCAAGCTCCGGGGAGGATAGACTGCACAGCGTGACTTCAGTCTCCGGCGCTTCCTCACGGATCATGCGCAATAGGTGAGGCAGCCATGTGACCTCCAGCCCAACCAGAAACCCCATAGCGAGTGCAGGCCTTTTCGGCTCTGCCGTCCGCCGGGCGCCTTCGATCGCAGCCTCGACTTGCAGAAGTGCCAGCCGGGCATGATCCAGAAAAACGCGCCCCGCATCGGTAAGCACAACGCCGCGCGCCTGTCGCTCCAATAGCTGAACGCCGACTTCAGCTTCGAGATCGCGAATCTGGCGGCTTAGCGATGGTTGGGAGGTGTTCAGTCGCCGCTGGGCAGCGGTCAACAAGCCGCCCTCCTCCGCAACAGCAACAAAATAGCGCAAATGCCTCAGTTCCATCAGCTCCTCGCTATACCTTCAAGGCATAGCTTGAACGTACAAGGTATTTGTCTTTGAAAAAAGGGCGATTTAGTTAACGTCGCAATTCTGGGATATAACCGAACGCGCCTCGCCGGAGGTATTTCCCACTCAACTGTGTCCAACTGGAGAAGGAGCGACTCGATGCCTACGATCACCACCGCAGACGGCGTAAACATCTTCTACAAGGATTGGGGCTCAGGTCAGCCGATCGTATTCAGCCACGGTTGGCCGTTGTCGGCGGACGACTGGGACGCCCAGATGACTTTCTTCCTTCGACACGGCTACCGGGTGATCGCGCATGACCGGCGCGGCCATGGCCGGTCCGACCAGCCCGGCACAGGCAACGACATGGACCACTGGGTTGCCGACCTCGCCGCCCTGACCGAGCACCTCAACCTGCGTGACGCGATCCACATCGGCCACTCGACAGGGGGCGGCGAGGTGGCTCGCTACGTCGCCCGCTATCAGGAGCGCGTCGCGAAGGCGGTGCTGGTCGCTTCGCTGACGCCGAACATGTATCTGAGCGAGACCAATCCCGCCGGTCAGCCGCCGGAATGGTTCGAAGCGATCCGTGCAGGCGTGCTGGGCAACCGGGCAGAGTTCTTCCGTTTCGTCCCTGAGAATCCATTCTATGGCTACAATCTGGATGGGGCCAATCCTTCGGAGGCAGTGATTGCGAACTGGTGGCGTCAGGGCATGGCCGGCGGCGCCTTGGCGCACCACGCAACTGTCGACTCCTGGCTCGAAGATTATACCAACGACCTCAAGAAGATCACCGTGCCGGTGCTGGTGATGCATGGCGAGGCCGATCAGGTCGTTCCTTTCGCAAGTTCCGTGCCGCGTGCGGTCGACCTGCTCAAGAATGGGTCGCTGAAAACCTACCCGGGCTATCCTCATGGCATGCTCACCA
>JBCNPI010000060.1:0-22224 GCA_039593415.1 Rhizobium sp.
GGCACCAGCAGACCGGTTACGATCTGAAAAGCTTCGCCGGGGGGCATGACGAGCGTTCTGCGCCTGTAAAGCATTCGCAGCACGAGCAGGATGTGGAGAATAAGCGCTCCATAGAGAAGCACGGTTGCGGCCGGGTTGCGCCAGACGGCCATGAACCAATGTTGCGCATGTTCAGCCACGCCCAGCGAGATCAACCCGAGCGAGTGGTTGGCCAGATGCATGATCACGAAAACGAAAACGACCAAGCCGGAGCCAAGACGCAGCTTTCGCACGAGGCGATCGGTAATGATTGGCTTTCCTGCCTCTATGCTCATCAAACCCAATGTATATTGCCCGTTCACAACAGACCGGAAAACGGCTATCGCCTTTCCATCTAACCGCAACGCCGCAGACTGTCGAGAATGCGGCCTTTTGAAGCAGGGACCTTATTGTCAGGCAACCGGTCGGAATTCGGGCAATTCTCTCACAATTCGGGCTCATACCATCACTTAATCGTCAACCGCGCGATGACGCCATGAAGATCGCCTTCTATGCCCCTTTGAAGCCTCCTGGCCATCCGGTTCCGTCTGGCGACCGGCTCATGGCACGTCAGATCATCGCGGCGTTGGAAATGGCAGGACACCGGCTCGAGGTCGCTTCGGAACTGCGCAGTTTCACGCCGACGCCGGAAGCGGGGCGACGGGCGGAAATTGCTCGACGGGCTGAAAGCGAATTGGCCCGTCTATGTGCACGGTGGCAGAGTGAGCCGCCGCCCGACCTATGGTTCACCTATCACCCCTATTACAAGACGCCCGACCTCCTCGGCCCGAGGATCGCCCGCGAAATCGGCATTCCCTATGTCACGGCCGAGGCATCCTATTCGCGTCGCCATGATGCAAACGGCTGGGGCGAGAACCAGCGTCTCATCGCCGATGCGGTAGGGCTCGCCGCCGTCAATCTGTGCTTTACGGAACGGGATCGGCTCGGCCTTCTCGATGCCATCCCCGATGGCTGCTGCGAGCGCTTCCTGCCCTTCATCGACGCGGCGCCTTTTACACGCTCTTCCTCCGATCCGCAGCGGCTGATTACCGTGGCGATGCTGCGGAAGGGGGATAAATTCGACAGCTACACCATGCTGGCAAGCGCGCTCGACCTGATACGGGACCGGGATTGGAGCCTCACCATCATTGGCGACGGACCGATGCGGGCAGAGGTCAGATCGTTGTTTTCCGCATTCGGTGAAGACCGTATCATCTGGCGTGGCGAACGCTCGACCCCCGAGATCGCCGCGGAGCTTGCGACAGCCGGCCTTTATGTTTGGCCCGGCTGCAACGAAGCCTATGGCCTTGCCTATCTGGAGGCGCAGGCAGCCGGCCTGCCCGTGGTCGCGCAGGCAACGGCGGGCGTACCGGAAGTGGTGATGGCGGACAAGACGGGGCTTTTGACGCCGGAGGGCGATATCAAGGCCTATGCCGATGCCATCGTCCAGCTTTTGAACGATCCGAGCCGGCGGCAGGCCATGGCAGACGCAGCCTATGGCTTCGTTCATCGGGAGCGGTCCCTGGCGGCCGCGTCGAAGCGGTTCGAGACCATTCTTCGAAATCATCTGGGAGATACCTGTTATGAGCGATAGAGCCGAATGGCAGCCCCTGCGCGACGAGCTGCGGCGATGGAGCGAGGCCGGACGAAAGGTAAAATTCTGGCTCCGCGACGACGACGCCATCGAGCCGACCCCTGCTCTTGACCGGCTACTATCGCTTGCCAATCGCTTCGATGTGCCGATGGCTCTTGCGATCATCCCCGGCCCAACCGGCGAAGCACTCGCCGATCGACTGGCGGGCGAAAGCCGCATCACCGCGACTGTGCATGGCTGGATCCACCAAAACCATGCGCCTGACGACAGCAAGAAGCAGGAACTCGGCTTGCACCGGCCGCAGGCAATCGTACTCGACGAGCTGTACCGCGGCTTCGATAAGCTGAAGACGCTTTATGGCAAGCAGTTGGTGCCGCTGCTGGTGCCGCCGTGGAACAGGATCGATGATGCGCTGCTGCCGCATCTCGCCCCCTTCGGCTATCGCGCCGTCTCTGTCTTCGGCTTGGCAAAACAGGCTCCCATCGGCCTCGTCAACACGCATATCGACATCATGCGATGGCATGGCGTGCGCGCAGGATTGCCGCATGCCGAGATCATCGGGCGTCTGGTGGAAGAGCTTCAGAACCGCTTCGACGGCAATGACGAGCCGATCGGCGTAATGACACATCATCTTGTCCACGACGATCTTGCCTGGAGTTTTATCGAGACGCTGTTTGGGGAAACCGTCGGCGATGCCGCCATCGAATGGCGACCGATCAGCAATTTCGTGCGTCACGACAACGCGCGTTACATGTAACGCGCAAGAGCTCGCCGCAGCACTTTAAAGCTGCAGCGACTGTCCGTCAAAGGCGAAGAACGCTTCGGGGAAGCTCTTCTGTGCATCGCGCTGCATATCGTCCAGCTCGCGATCCGTGCGGCCGGGCGCATGATGGAACATGGCAAGCCGCTTGGCACCGGCCTCCTTGGCGAGCTTGATGCCTTCCTGCCATGTGGAATGTCCGAAACCCAGATATTTGGGCATCTCCGCTTCGAGATAGGTCGCATCATAAATGGCGAGATCCGCATCGGCCATGAGCGCGAGCGCGGCCTCGTCGAGACGACCGGCCACATGCTCGGTATCATAGACCATGGCGATCACTCGTCCCGACCACTCGATGCGATAGCCGATGCAGCCGCCGGGATGGTTCAGCCTGGTCGTGTGAATGACGATGCCCGGATGCGGCTTCAACGTGTCACCGGCGGCGAAATCGCGAAAATTCATCGTGGCGCGACAGATATCGGGTTCGACGGGGAACCATGGCGGCCGCATGAACTGACCGATCAACTGCCGGGTCGTTGTCTTCCCCGCCAGATGGCCGGACCAGAGATCGACGCTGACGCGCGGATCATAGATGGCGCTGAAAAACGGCAGACCGATGATATGGTCGTAGTGCGAATGGGTGAAGAAAAGGTCGACGTTACGCACCCCTTCCTTGGCGAGGGAGACTGCAGCCTCACGCAAACCGGTCCCGGCATCGAATAGGATATGCCTGCCGCCATGGCGTAACTCAATGCACGACGTATTGCCGCCGTACCGCTCAAATTCCGGTCCCGATACAGGGATGCTTCCCCGCACGCCCCAAAATTTCAGCTCGAAACTATCGTTGTTCATGGAAGTTTTTACACCATTCCCCTTTCGGTCAAAAAAAGCATACTTTTGCTATCGTGCGAAGCCAGCAATTTCCAAAAGTTGCGCGGTGGTAAAAACTGGATCTCATCGTTCCATCGACAAGAATCATCAAGCGAATACCGCCAACGGATCGCACAGGTTTAATATAGGTATGCTGCGACGAAATAGATAAGGGCTGGGATCGACCGTCCCGGCTCGAGCTTTGGGCACGAAGTTGCACCCGGACAGCAAGGCAGACCTCGAGGCTCGAGCCTGCGAGGGGGCGTTCGATTAGCTTTACAGCGTGGCCGCCGAGCGCGCCGCCTGTTCGTAATAGCCGGACAACGCTCTTAAATGCGAGGCGATATCGGAAAGGCCGTCCTGTGACAGACCGGACACCTTGGTCGCCTCCACAAGCAGCCGCTCGCGAATTTCGGTATAGCGCTTCAGCGCTTCCAGGCCCCTGTCGGTGACCTGGATCGTCTTTTCCTTGCCCGCCTTGCCGCTCTTGACCAAGCCCGCCGCCTCGAGCTTCTTGACGGCGTAATTGGCGACATGCGTATCCTCGATATCGAGGACGAGGCAAAGATCGGCAAGTGTTTTCGGTCTATCGCGATGCCGCACCGAATGGATGATCAGGATTTCCACCGGCGACAGGCCAGGCACGCCGGCCGCCGCCATGCAGCGCACCAGCCACCGATTGAAGGCATGGGAAAAGAGGATCGACCCGTATTCCAGCTCCGATAGTGCCGGCGAGCTGCCGCCTGCAAGATGAGCCGACGATACGATCAATTCCCGCCGTTTACTCTTTTCCTCGGACGTCACCTGAAAACTCCTCCGAACCGGACCAATGCCTTTCAGATTGACGGCCGAGCGACCAATGCCGCTCGGCCCGGCATCACATTGCTATTCATCCCGGGTTCCATAACCGCCGCCCGTGGGGGTGACGACCGTGAAGGCCTCGCCCGCCGCGAGCACGGTATGGGCCGAGCCGATCAGTTCCTCGATCTTGCCATCGTTGCGACGGACATAGTTGCGGCCGGTCTGTCCTGCCTCGCCGCCCTTGATACCGAAGGGCGCCACGCGCCGGTGGCCCGAGAGGATGGCAAATTCAAGCTTTTCGCGCGTGCGGATGGTACGCTGCGTGCCGTTGCCGGCGTTCCACTTGCCGCGCCCGCCTGAATTCGGACGAATGTGGAAATCCTCCAGCACGACCGGGAACCGCGTCTCGAGGATTTCGGGATCGGTGAGACGCGAATTGGTCATGTGCGTGTGAACGGCATCGGCGCCGTTGAAACCCGGACCCGCCGGCGCGCCGGAGCAGATCGTCTCGTAATATTGATAGGCATCGTTGCCGAAGGTCAGGTTGTTCATCGTGCCTTGGGCTGCCGCAAGCGCCTCGACGGCGCCGAACAGGCAGTTGGTTACGGCCTGGCTGACCTCGACATTGCCGGCGACGACAGCCGCCGGATATTTCGGCGTAAGCATCGTGCCTTCGGGGATGATGATGCGGATCGGTCGGAGGCAGCCGGCATTCATCGGAATATCGGCCTCGACGAGGACACGGAAGACATAGAGCACAGCGGCGCGGGTCACCGGCTGCGGCGCATTGAAATTATCGGGGCGCTGCGCCGACGTGCCGGTGAAATCGACCGTCGCCTCGCGCCTGTCCTTGTCGATCGAGATCTTGACGACGATCTTGCAGCCCTGATCCATCTCGTAAGCGAATTCGCCGTCCGACAGACGGTCGAGAACGCGGCGAACGCTTTCGGCGGCATTGTCCTGAACATGGCCCATATAAGCGTCGACCACATCTTCGCCGAAGAGCGCAATCATCTTCTTCAGCTCGGCCACACCCTTTTCGTTGGCTGCGACCTGGGCCTTGAGATCGTTGATATTCTGCGCCAGCGTGCGCACTGGATAGCGCGCGCCTGTCAAAAGGTTGGTAAGCTCAGCCTCACAGAAGCGGCCGCGATCAAGCAGCTTGAAATTGTCGATATAGACGCCTTCTTCCTCGATATGGGTGGCGAGCGGCGACATCGATCCCGGCGAGATACCGCCGATATCGGCATGATGACCGCGGCTGGCGACCCAGAAGCGAATCTTTTTGCCGGCATCGTCAAAGACCGGGGTGCAGACGGTGAGATCGGGCAGATGCGTGCCGCCATTATAGGGCGCATTGATCAGGAAGACATCGCCCGGATAGATGACGGCATTCTCGCGGATCGCGGTTGCGACCGATGCATCCATCGAGCCCAGATGAACCGGCATGTGCGGTGCATTGGCAACCAGATTGCCTTCGGCATCGAAGACAGCGCAGGAGAAATCCAGCCGTTCCTTGATGTTGACGGAATAGGCGGTGTTCTGCAGCGTCATGCCCATCTGCTCGGCGATCGACATGAAGAGATTATTGAAGATCTCCAGCATGACCGGATCGGCCTTGGTGCCGATGGCATTGCGCTCCGGCAGTGCCTTGATGCGCTTGAGGACGATATGATCCTTGGTAGTCAGCTGGGCCTGCCAGCCGTCCTCGATGACGATCGTCTGGTTCGGCTCGATGATGATGGCAGGGCCGGTGACGGTCTGGCCGGGCTTGATCGCCTGGCGCAGCACAACGGCAGCATCATGGCTTTCGCCGTTTGAGTAGAAAGCGGTGCGCCTCGCAGCTTGTGCCTCGCCTTCGGCTGCGGCCTCCAGTTCGACCGCGATATCGGCAGCCGCACCGCCGATGGTTTCGATCTCGACGGCCTCCACCACCAAGGGCTTGTCTTCGGCAACAAAGCCGAAGCGACGCTTGTGCAGCGTCTCGAACTGGCTGCGCAGCCGCGCGGGATCGTCGATCTCGGGGAAACTCGTCTCAACGGCCAGCAGAGTATCGGTGCCGGCATAGCGGATATGGGCACGCTGCACCGTCTTGATCTCAGCCGTTGCGACGCCTTGCGCTTCCAACTCAGGCACGCATTCGCCGCGCAATTCGCTGCCGAGTGCCGCAATCGCTGCTGGTGCGGCATCATCAAGGGGAACCCCGAGCGCCTTCTGGCGCGTTGCCCGGATATCGGCAAGTCCCATGCCATAGGCCGAGAGAAGGCCGGACATCGGATGCAGAAGGATGCTCTTCATGCCGAGCGCATCGGCTACCAGGGAGGCATGCTGCCCGCCGGCGCCGCCGAAGCAGTTCAGCGCATAGCGCGTGACGTCATAGCCGCGCTGCACCGAGATCTTCTTGATTGCCTCGACCATGTTGGCGACGGCGATGCGGATGAAGCCGTCGGCGACGTCTTCCGGGCTGCGGCCATCGCCGATTTCGGCTGCGAGCGCTGCGAACTTGGCGCGCACCGTTTCGACATCGAGCGGCTGGTCCTGGTTGGGTCCGAAGATGGAGGGGAAGAATTCCGGCAGCAGCTTGCCTGCCATGACGTTGGCGTCGGTGACGGCGAGCGGGCCGCCATTGCGATAGCAGGCTGGCCCTGGAAAGGCACCGGCGGAATCGGGGCCGACGCGGAAGCGATCACCATCGAAATGCAGGATCGAGCCGCCACCTGCGGCAACGGTATGGATCAGCATCATCGGCGCACGGACGCGCACGCCCGCCACTTCCGTCTCGAAGGCACGCTCATATTCGCCATCGAAATGCGCGACGTCGGTCGAGGTGCCGCCCATGTCGAAGCCGATGACATGGGCAAAACCGGCCTGCTCGCCCGTCTTTGCAAGGCCGACTACGCCGCCGGCGGGCCCGGAGAGGATGGCATCCTTGCCCTGGAACATGTCGGCTGCCGTCAATCCGCCCGACGACATCATGAACATGACGCGCGCGCCGGTGCGCTCGACATCCAGCTCATCGCAGACTTGACGGATATAGCGGCCGAGCACCGGAGAGAGATAGGCATCGATAACGGCCGTATCGCCGCGGCCGACGAGCTTGATCAGCGGCGAAACCTCATGGCTTACCGAAACCTGTTCGAAGCCGATGGATCTGGCGATCTTCGCGACCGCAGCCTCGTGAGTGGGGAATTTATAGGCATGCATGAAGACGATGGCGACGGAGCGATAGCCTTTGGCGAGAAGATCGCGCAGCGCCGCTTCTGCGGCCTTTTCATCCAAAGCCAGTTCGACGGTGCCGTCGGCAAGCACCCTCTCCTCGATTTCGACGACATCTTCATAGAGCGCTTCCGGCTTGACGATCTCGGTCGCAAAGATCTTCTTGCGCTCCTGGTAGCCGATGCGCAGCGCGTCCCGGAATCCCTTCGTCGTCACCAGCGCAAGGCGTTCGCCCTTGCGCTCGAGCAGCGCATTGGTGGCGACGGTGGTGCCCATACGGACTTCGCCGATCACACCATCTGGAACCGGCTCACCCTTGCCGAGACCGAGATGGAGGCGGATGCCGTGAACGGCTGCATCGCGATATGCCTCCGGATTTTCCGAAAGGACCTTGCGAGCATGGAGAGCGCCGGAAGGATCGCGCCCAACGACATCGGTAAACGTACCGCCGCGATCGATCCAGAAGTCCCAACGCCTCAAAATGTTCTCCGACAAACCCGCCTCCAGCAAAAACGACGCTAACAACGACAATATATCGATAAATCGTCGACGTTTTGTCGTCAAGATGAATCGCCGATACCAGCTCCGTGACCAATTATTGTCATCATAAAGCCCGCGGCGAGCCCGACCTAATCCTCGAAGCGGCTCGTTCCCTCACGATCGCCGTCATATCGCCTCGTAAGCGGAAACGGCGGCAGCCAGGATTCACGGCGGACGGTCCAGAGTTCGTATGTCGGTGTGAACTGATCCGAGGCATCGAGAGACCCGAGATTGACTTCGATTTCGTCTGCACTTTTCGAGAAAACGGACGAGCCGCAGTGAGAACAGAAGAACCGGCCGGCATAGTCTTGCGGCGCGCCCTCAATCACCACAGCACTCTCGGGAAAGATCGCGGAGGCATGGAAAAGCGCGCCGTGATGCTTGCGGCAGTCGAGACAATGACAGATGCCGACCCGATAGGGGCGCCCCGATGCCACCACCCGGACTTTCCCGCACAGGCAGCCGCCGGTGAAACGATCCATGCTGCACCTCCTTTGAAATCAAGCAGGCTGAATGATTACGACAAATGGAACGGCTGCGGCAATTATATGCCGTGGATCGAAATATGTCCTTCTATGCAAGGCCGCGCCGCGGCGGCGCAGGGTCGGAGGACGGACGTGCTAATGCAGCCCACCGACGCCGAGCAGGCGTTCGACGGCACCATGATCCGCAGCCAGCGCCTCGGGCGTCCCCTTCCAAGCAAGCCTCCCGCGCTCCAGAATGATGACGTCGCTGGCAAAATCCAGTGCGCTCTGGATGCGCTGCTCCACCAGCAGGATCGTCATGTCGCCTGATTTGGCGAGCTTGGCGAAGGCCGCCATCAGCTCCTCGCAGATGACGGGGGCAAGCCCCTCCAGCGGCTCGTCGAGAAGCAGGACGGAGGGACGGCCGAGGATCGTGCGGGCCGTCGACAGCATCTGCTGCTCGCCACCGGAAAGTTGGCCGCCGAGGTTCCGGCGACGCTCCTTCAGGCGCGGGAACATGTCGTAGGCTTCCTGCAGGGCGCTTTTCGGCCGCGCCTTCAGCCCGACGGAAAGATTTTCCTCCACCGTCAGCGTGGGAAAGACGTCGCGCGTCTGCGGCACGTAGCCTAGGCCCTGATGGGCGCGTCTGGCACTCGGCAGGCCGGCAATATCGGCCGAGCCCAGCCGGATGCGGCCATCGTAGCGCCGCGTCTGGCCGGCAAGGGTCGCAAGCAGCGTGCTCTTGCCCATGCCGTTGCGGCCGAGCACGGCAAGCCTTCCGCCAGCCGGCACCGAAAAGGAAACTCCTTCGAGCACCCGCGTCGGCCCGTAACCGGCCGACAGGTTTTCGACCTCAAGCGGCGTGGCCGGCATTGGCGTAGCTCCCCAGATAGGCTTCGCGCACCCGCGCATCCTGCGTTGCGTCTTCCGGCAACCCATCGAATATGATCGTGCCGGCCGCAAGCACCACCACGCGCTTGGCAAAGCGAAAAACGAGGTCCATGTCGTGTTCGATCATCAGCACGGCAAGATCGGCGGGCAGATCGGCGAGCGCCTGCTCGATGCGGCCGGTATCGCTCTGCGGCACGCCAGCGGCAGGCTCGTCAAGCAGGAGTACCTTCGGCTTCAGGGCCATGGCGACGGCAATTTCCAGCAACCGCTGTTGGCCATAGGCGATCTCGCTGACCTTGCGATGCGCCAGTGCCGCAAGGCCAAGCGCGCCGAGCAGCTCCTCAGCCTCGGCCATGACATCGCGCATGGAGAGGAAATTGCCGAACATGCGGCCGGAGCGCCCCGTCCGCTGCAGGATTGCCAGGCCAAGATGTTCGGCCGGCGTCATGTCCTGAAACAGCCTTGTTACCTGGAACGAGCGTACCAGGCCGCGCCTGACCCGGCCGATAGCGTCGACCTTGTTGACGTTTTGCCCGCCGATGCGAACCTCGCCGGAATCCGCCTGCAGATTGCCTGTCACGAGGTTGACGAAGCTGGTCTTGCCGGCGCCGTTCGGGCCGATGAGCGCGACGCGATCTCCCGGCGCCATCGACAGGCTGACATTGTTCGTCACCGTTAGGCCACCGAACGCCTTCTTCAGATTGCTGACCTCGAAAATCACACTCATGCCCCCGCCTCCCTGCGGCGAGCCACGTAGACGGCGGCCGTGCCGTAGATGCCTTTGGGCGCAAAAAGAACCACGAGGATGAGAAGCGCACCGACGATCGTCAGCCAATGAAAGGGATTGACGGCGGAGACGTAATCCTCGAACAGCATGAAGATCAGCGTGCCCACGAGTGCACCGAACAGCGAACCGGTGCCGCCGAGCACGAGCATGACGAGCGCCTCGGCCGACTGCGTGAAGGAGAGGCTGTCGAGACCGACAACCTGCGTCGAGATCGCGGTCAGCGCTCCGCCGACGCCGGCAACGGCACCGGAAATCACATACATCTTGACGAGCGCCACTTTCGGCGAAGCGCCCATGGCGCGGATACGCAAGGGATCTTGCCGGATGCCGCGGCAGAGCATGCCGAAGGGCGAACGTACGAGAAAGCGCAGCAACACAAGCGCGATCAGCAGCAACGCAACGCCATAAAAATAGGCTGTATGGCCGTAGAGGTCGAACTCGAAAGCGCCGAACAGCGGATCGGCTGAAATGCCCGAGAGGCCGTCGCTGCCACCTGTCCAGCTCGACGCCTTGTTGGCGAATTCGTGAAAAAGATAGACCAGCGCGATCGACAGCACGAGCTGCGGCAATCCATGCGCTCGCAGGATGACGACGCCGCACACCAGGCCGGCAATGGCGCCCGCGGCAATGCCGGCAAGCGTCATCAGCAGGGGATCGTTGATGCCGTAGTGGGCGGATGCAATACCGGCCGCGTAGGCGCCGGCGCCGAAGAGTGCCGCATGACCGAGGGTTGCCACGCCGCAATAGCCGGTGACGAGATCAAGCGACAGCACGAGAAGCGCGATCGCGATCAAGCGCGTCAGGAGGGCAAGGTTATCCGGAAACAGCAGGTAGCCGGCGGCAGCCACGACGATGATGACCGCGACCGCGATCAGGTCTTGCCCGAATGTACGATGTTTGGTCACGATCGGTCCGGTCTCTCTCTCCAGGGTCAAAACCATGCTACTTCATTCTCCCGGCAAAGCCGCGCGGGAAGACGCAGACGATGGCGATGACGGCCAGATAGAAGAAAAATTCCCCATATTCCGGCATAAGATAACGGCCAGTCGTGTCGATGCAGCCGAGGATGAGACAGGCGAGCAGCGCGCCGGAAATCGAACCTGCGCCACCGACGGAGACGACGACGAGGAAGGTCACCATATAGCGCAATGCATAATAGGGTTCGACCGGCAGAAGCTCCGCACCTACGACGCCGCCGAAGGCAGCCAGTCCAACGGCAATCGCGAAGCTGACCGCATAGACCACTTCCGTCCTGACGCCGAGCGCCGCCGCCATTGCGGCATTATCGACGGAGGCGCGCAGCTTTACCCCGAAGGAAGTCTTCTCGACCGTGTACCAGACGGCCAGCGCCACGATGAGGCCGCAGACGATCGCGAAGATGCGGTGCGTGCCGATGGTGCGAAAGCCAAGATCGACGGAGCCCTGCAGGCTGCCCGGCAAGGGTATGGTCTTCAAAGTCGGACCGAAGGCATAATTGGCGATGCCGATGATGCAGAAGGTGATGCCGATCGTCATCAGCACCTGCGTCAGTTCAGGCGCACCATAGATGCGCCGATAAAGCAGTCGCTCGATGGGGATGGAGATGATGACGGTGCCGACCACGGCGAGCAATATGGCGGCGGCATAGCCAAGACCCAGATCATGTGCGGCATAGGAGGCAATATAGCCGCCGATCATCGCAAAGGCGCCATGGGCCAGATTGACGACGCGCATCAGGCCCATGGTGACGGAAAGCCCGATGGAGATAACGAACAGCACCATGCCGTAAGCGAGGGCATCGACTGCTATGCTGAGCACGGTTTGCATTGATATCGCTGGTCCGGTTGTTGCAGCGCGGCCGCTGCCGTCATACCCTGAACGAAGGCCTCCGCTCAGGGGTAACAGGTTCTGGAGCGCCTACTTCGCGGCGGCAAGGCCGGGATCGCCCTGCTTCTCGAAGGTCTGGATTTCCTTGTTGTAGTATTTGCCGTCGTCGTTTTTGGCGACTTCGCGCAGATAAATGTTCTGCGTGATATGCCGGCTTTCCGGATCGATGGTCACTGGCCCGCGGGGGCTGACCCAGGACAGGCCCTTCACGGCATCGACGGCCTTCTGGGCATCCTGCTTGCCGCCTGTTGCCTCGATCATCTTATAGATGACATGCATCCCGTCGAAGGCGCCGACGGCCGGGAAGGTCAGTTCGGCGGGGTTACCGATCGCCTTGCCGGCGGCCGCGACAAAGGCCTTGTTTTCCGGCGAGTCATGCGAGACGGCGTAATGGAAGGTCGTCTGCATGCCAAGGGCTGCATCGCCCAACGCCGGCAGATCGGATTCCTGCGTGAGGTCGCCCGGCGCAAAAAGCTTGATGCCGGCGGACTTCAGGCCATTTTCATTGTAGGCCTTGACGAAGCCGAGTGTAGTCGGACCCGAAGGCAGGAAGGCGAAGACGCCTTGCGCGCCGGAATCCTTGATGCGCTGCATGATCGGGCTGAAATCATTGGTCGAGAGCGGCATGCGGATCGCCTGGACCACTTCGCCACCCTGCTTCTCGAAGCCAGCCTTGAAGGCATTCTCGGCATCGACGCCCGGACCGTAATCGCTGACGACGGAGATGACCTTCTTCACGCCGGCATCATAGGCAACCTTCGCGATCGGCGTCGATGTCTGCCAGGTGGTGAAGGAGGTGCGCACGACGAGCGGGCTCTTGGTGACGATCGCCGAGGTCGCGGCATTGAAGATCACCATCGGCACGTTCGCCTGCTTGAGGATCGGCGTCACGGCCATCGCATCCGGTGTGAAGTAGAAGCCGGCGAGATACTGGACCTTCTCCTTGACGACAAGCTCCTGGGCGAGCGACTTCGACTGGGCGGGATCGGCCGCCGGCAAAT
This sequence comes from Rhizobium sp., assembly GCA_039593415.1. Lineage (GTDB taxonomy): Bacteria > Pseudomonadota > Alphaproteobacteria > Rhizobiales > Rhizobiaceae > Rhizobium. Next base: position 12,809 of record JBCNPI010000060.1, read on the forward strand.
CGCGGTAGATCACCTCCACCTCGTCATTGCCGACCTTCTTGCCGTTGACAGCCATATAGGCGTCGATGCCGGCCTTGAAATTCTTGCCCTGCAGCGCGAACGGGCCGGAAAATGGACCGATGACACCGACCTTGATGGTGTCGGCATAGGCAGCGCCGCCGAGCGCGACGGCCGCAATGGCAGCCAAGACAAACCGTTTCATTTTTTCTCCTCCCGGCGGCCGTCTTTTTGAGCCGCCCTGATCATTGAAAATCCTGATCATCGCCAATTTCTCATAGGAAAAGGTGATGTAAAATGAAATAAAACTCTCCATTCATACTGATCTGGTTATGATTATCGGTAAATATCCTACTCCGAGGCCGTTCCCAGACGCTTGATCGAGCCGATCAGTTGCAGCGCATGGCGAAGAGAGGCCGCTGTCGCCACAACCATAGGCGGCAATAGCAGCCATTCCAATGTCCAGGCGGCGCCCGATCGTTCCTGTTCGTGTACAAGCGAGTGATGAATGCCGGACAGCTGCACGGCGTTGAAGCGTGCGAGCGTGACCATCGTTTCGGCCGAAACGGGATTCTGCTTGTGCGGCATGGCGGAGGAACCGCCGCCGCCGGCGAGCTCGATCTCATCGCCAGCCTGCGCCAGAAGTGCAACGTCCTGGCCGATCTTGCCAAGGCTGCCGGAGATCATCGAAAGCAATCCGGCCAGTTCGGCAATGCGCCCTCTCTGGCTCTGCCATTGCGGCTCATCCGTCAGGCCCAGTGCTTGAGCCAGCGAGCCCCTGAGTTCGGCCGCTTGCAACCCGAATTTTTCCAGCGTACCGGCGGCACCGCCGAATTGAAGAGGAAAGGTCTCCTGTGTCAGCCGATCGCGATATTGATCGAGCGGATGACGCCATGCCCGCAGCCGATCGGACACGGCAATGGGGATCGCAGCCTGCATTCGCGTATGGCCCATGAGCTTGCTCGATCCAAAGTGCTCGTCCAGTTTGGTCAGGGCGGACGAGACGGCGAACAGACGGCCGCTCAGGATAAACGCTGCCGCCTTCAGCCGTAGCATCAGGCTGGTATCGATGACATCCTGGCTGGTAGTGCCAAAGTGGACATGCTTGCCCGTCTCCTCCCCGACCGCCGTACGCAGTTGCCTGACAAGCTCCGGCACGACGACGCCGTCGGACGCCGTTGCCGTCGCCAAGCTTTGTAGATCGGGCTCAAAATCCGCGCATACTTCCGCGATCAGCTCAGCGGCAGCCTGAGGGATTACTTCATGCTGTGCCTCGACCTTGGCAAGTGCTGCTTCGAAGGCGAGCATGGAACGGATATCGACCTTGGCCGAGAAATATGCCGCAATCTCCTCGTCACCGAGGAGACCGGATAGGAAAGGATGGTCGAAGGGAGAAACACTCATGGTCTATATATCAAGGAAAACCGTTTCTTTGTCGCCCTGCAAATGGATATCGAAGGTGTAGACGGAACCTTCCTTGGCGCCAATCAGCGTTGCGACGCGATCCCTATGCTCGATGCGCGCCAGCAGAGGGTCCTCGGCATTTGCCGCACTTTCTTCCGGGAAATACATGCGCGTATGCAAGCCGATATTGATACCGCGCGCCACGATCCAGACGGTGATGTGTGGTGCCATTTTGCGGCCGTCCTTGAAGGGAACGCGGCCGGGCTTGATCGTCTCGAAACGGAAAACGCCGTCGGTCGAACTGGTCGGACAACGTCCCCAGCCGGTAAAATTCGGATCGGCCATTCCGCGCAGCTCCGACGGGCTATTATAGAGCCCGGCGCTGTCGGCCTGCCAGATCTCGAGGACGGCATCCTTGACCGGCGCTCCAGCGCCATCGAGAACCCTGCCCGTCACCGTGATGTGCTCGCCGAGCGTCTTATCGTTGACCATGGTCGAGCCAAGGTCGGTTTCGTAGACGCCACCGATCTCGCTGTAGTTCGGCGTCAGGCCGATATGGACGTAAGGCCCTGCCGTCTGCGACGGCGTTTCCTTGAGATAGCCAAGATCCTGTACCATCAATTGCCCTCCAGCCGGTTTTCGAACAGGGTCGAGCGGCGACCGCGCAGCACGATATCGAATTTATAGGCGCGAGCATCCATGGGGATCGTATTACCCCAGTCAAGCGGCGCAATCAGCTGCTCGATCGCCTGTTTGTCGGGGATCGTGCCGACGATCGGACATTTCCAGATCATTGGGTCACCCTCGAAATACATTTGCGTGATCAGCCGCTGTGCGAAGCCATGGCCGAAGACGGAGAAGTGGATGTGGGCCGGCCGCCAGTCATTGACGCCGTTCGGCCAGGGATAGGCGCCGGGACGGATGGTGCGGAAGGCATAGCGTCCCTCGTCATCGGTGATGGCGCGGCCGCAGCCGCCGAAATTCGGGTCGATGGCGGCGAGATAGGTTTCCTTCTTGTGGCGGTAGCGCCCGCCGGCATTGGCCTGCCAAAATTCGACCAGGACGCCGGGCACCGGCCGTCCGCGCTCGTCGAGAACGCGGCCATGCACGATGATCCGCTCGCCGATCGCGCTCTCCCCCGGCCTGGCGAAGTTATGGATCAGGTCGTTGTCGAGTTCGTTCAGCATCGAATGGCCGAAGACCGGTCCGGTGATTTCGGAGATCGTGCCGTCGAGCGACAGCAGCGCGCGCTGCGGCGAACGCAGCACGGACGTCTTGTAGCCAGGCGCAAAGGCCGGCGGATGCCAGGCGCGGTCTCTCGCGAAAAAGGCGCCCGTCTCGGGCTTGCTGTTGCTTCTATCGGACATGTCTGCCTCGCTTCATGCCGCCTCTTCGGCGTCCATCTGTTCGAAAACCTGTTTGGCGATCTTGATCGCGTGGTTTGCGGCCGGTACGCCCGCATAGATCGCCACATGCAGAAGCGCCTCGCAAATTTCGTCGCGCGTTGCACCGGTATTGCGCGTGGCGCGGACATGCATGGCCACCTCATCATCCTGACCGAGCGCCGCCAAAAGCGCGATCGTGACGATCGAGCGCTCCCGCCGGCTGAGCACCGGACGCGACCAGACATGCCCCCAGGCTGCCTCGGTGATCAGCTCCTGAAAAGGCTGGTCGAACTCCGTCGTGGCCTGCAGGGCGCGATCGACATGGCTGTCGCCGAGTACGGCGCGTCGCGTTGCCATGCCCTGCAGATAGCGCGCGGACGGCGCGGTGGGGTCATTCATCAGGCTTGTTCTCCACGCAGGACGACATCGATGAAGGCACGAATGACTTCGGTCAATGCCTCGGGTTGTTCGACGCAGGGGATATGGCCGGCGTCCTTGATGACCTCATAGTGCGCATTCGGAATGAGCTTGGCCGTCGAGAGCACCAGATCCGGCGGAGTCGAGCCATCCTGATCGCCAACGACGCAGATGGCCGGCACCGCGATCCTGGTCGCCGCTTCGGTGAGATCGGCATCGCGAAGGGCCGCGCAAGTGGCCGCGTAACCCGCAACCGGCTGGCGGATCAGCATATTGCAGTAGCCGGCAAAAGCGATGTTTTCCGGACGGCGGAAAGCGGGCGTAAACCAGCGCTCCATGATGGAATCGACGATGGATTCAATGCCATCAGCCTCTACCTGCGCGATACGGGCATTCCAGCTTTCCGCGGTACCGATCTTGGGAGCGGTGTCGCAGAGGATCAGAGCCCGCACCAGATCCGGGCGGCGCTGATAGAGCGACTGGGCGACCAGCCCACCCACCGACAGACCGCAAATTATGGCGCTCTTCACAGAAAGGAAATCGAGCAGGCCGGCAAGGTCGGTGGCGTGATCCTCGATGGAATAGGGCATCTGGCCGAGATCGGAGAGGCCATGACCGCGCTTGTCGTAGAGTACGATGGCGAACTCGCCGGCCAGACGCACGATCACATCCCGCCAGATCCGGAAATCGGTACCGAGCGAATTGGCGAAGACAAGCACCGGCTTGTCAGCGGGGCCACCGATGATCTGATAGTGGATCGTGACGTCGTTGATGCGGGCAAACTGCACTGGAAATCTCCTCGGGCGCGAGATTGGATCTATAATCTGGTTAGGTAAAATGATATTTCTTTGCTCTACGATAACTCCAGGGTTATGAATGAGCATGCTCGACGCGCGCATCAAGTTCCGCCATCTGCAGACCTTTGTCGAGGTTGCGCGCCAGAAAAGCGTGATCAAGGCGGCCGGCCTGCTGAATGTCAGCCAGCCGGCGGTGACCAAGACGATCCGCGAGCTGGAAGAGGCGCTGGGGGTGGCCGTTTTCGAGCGCGACGGGCGCGGCATTCGCATTACCCGCTACGGCGAAGTCTTCCTGCGACACGCCGGCGCGGCACTGACGGCCCTCCGGCAGGGATTGGATTCCGTATCGCAAGAGCGCTCCGGCGAAGCCCCGCCGATCCGCGTCGGCGCGCTGCCGACGGTTTCGACGCGGATCATGCCGCGGGCGATGGACCTGTTTCTCAAGGAGGAGACCTGGAGCCGCATCAAGATCGTCACGGGCGAGAATGCCGTGCTTCTGGAGCAATTGCGCATCGGCGATCTCGATCTCGTCGTCGGCCGGTTGGCAAGCCCCGACAAGATGGCGGGCTTTTCCTTCGAACACCTCTATTCCGAACAGGTGGTTTTCGCCGTCAGGGCCGGCCATCCCTTGCTGTCCGGCGCGCAATCGCTGTTTTCCGATCTCAACCGCTACACGATCCTGATGCCGACGCGCGGCTCGATCATCCGGCCTTTCGTCGAAAGCTTCCTGATTGCCAACGGCGCCGGTGGGCTGCCCAACCAGATAGAGACCGTGTCCGACTCCTTCGGCCGCGCCTTCGTACGCTCCAGCGACGCCATCTGGATCATCTCGGCCGGCGTCGTTGCCGGCGATGTCGACAATGGGCTGCTCGCGCTCCTGCCGATCGATACCAGCGAGACGAAGGGGCCGGTGGGGTTGACCATGCGCACCGACGCCATTCCCACCCTGCCCTTGTCGATCCTGATGCAGACGATCCGGCAAGCGGCAAGTGAGGTCGCCAAGAAGCTTTAAAAACTCATCAGAACGGCAGGCCGACATAATTCTCTGCGAGCGCAGTCGATGCAGCGCGCGAACGGGTGAGATAGTCGAGCTCGGCTTCCTGGATCTTCTGGTCGAAATCGCTGGTATCGGGAAAGCGATGCATCATCGTCGTCATCCACCAGGAGAAGCGCACCGCCTTCCAGACCCGGGCGAGCGCACGCGCGGAATAGGCTTCCAATCCGGAACTGGAGCGGTCCTGATAATGCTCGACAAGGCCCGAAAACAGGTAGTGGACGTCGCTCGCCGCCAGATTAAGCCCCTTGGCACCGGTCGGCGGCACGATATGCGCGGCATCGCCAACCAGGAAGAGATGGCCGAAACGCATGGGCTCGGCGACGAAGGAGCGCAGCGGCGCGATCGACTTCTCGAAGGATGGCGCCGTGATCAGCGCCTCGGCATGATGAGCGGGCAGGCGGCGGCGCAGCTCGTCCCAAAAGCGGTCATCGCTCCAGTCCTCTACCTTCTCATCAAGCGGACACTGGATGTAATAGCGGCTGCGCGTCATCGATCGCATCGAGCACAGCGCGAATCCGCGCGGATGATTGGCGTAGATCAGTTCGTGATTGACGGGTGCCACGTCGGCGAGCACGCCGAGCCAGCCGAAAGGATAGACCTTCTCGAAGCTCTGAACCGACCTCTCCGGAACCGATTTGCGGCTGACGCCATGAAAGCCATCGCAGCCGGCGATGAAATCGCAATCGATGCGGTGGGAAACGCCGTCCTTCTCATAGGTCAGATAGGGTGCATCGCCATCGAAACCGTGCGGCTGGACGTTGGCCGCACCATAGATCGTCGGAGCACCGCTTTCCTCGCGACGGGCCATCAGGTCGCGGGTCATCTCCGTCTGGCCATAGATGACGACCCGTTTGCCTCCCGTGAGACCATGAAGATCGATGCGATGATCGCGGCCGTCGAAAGCAAGCGAGAAGCCGTCATGCGGCAAGCCCTCCGCATGGAGGCGCGCGGCGGATTTCGCCTGATCCAACAGCCGGACGGTGCCCTCCTCGAGGACGCCAGCGCGCACGCGCCCAAGGATATAATCCTTGCCCACCCGATCGAGAATGACATTGTCGATGCCGGCCTCCGTTAACAGCTGGCCGAGCAGCAGCCCGGATGGCCCCGAACCGATAATGGCGACTTGAGTGCGCATCGTCTCCTCCCATGCGTCTATCTTTCGTCAAGTCTCTTCGGCGGGTGGCCTCTCTGCAATGGACATTTCGGTCATGAAATTGCACAAATCGAACATGGCGAGGGAGAAGAGCCATGACGAAGAATGTCCCGACTTATGAGCTATATGGCGAAAATACCGGCCGGAAGCCCGATTTTTGGATGCATTGCGAGACGATTCCCTCCCGCAGCAGCCTTCATCATTGGGAAATCCACCCGCATCGACATGAGAGCTTCTTTCAGATCTTGTACATACACGCCGGATCGGGCGACGCTGTCTTTGATGGAATTCCGCATGCCATCACGCCACCTGCCGTCATCACCGTGCCGCCGCGCCTCAATCACGGCTTCCGGTTTTCGCGCGATATAGACGGTATCGTCATCACCGTGCTGATCTCGCATCTGAAGGCATCGCCAGGCGATCGCAGCCAGCTAGGCGCATGGCTTGCCGAGCCGCATCTGACTTCGCTCGATCCTCACAATGAGGATGCGGCGTATGTCGCAAATACGCTGAAACGCCTGGGCCAGGAATTTGCCAGTCATCGCAATGGCCGCAACGATCTGCTCGAAGCCTACTTGACCTCGGCCTTGCTGCTGACCGCACGGATCGCCCAACAGGCCGGGGAAGGACCGACGCCGGGTGATGAGAGCGAGCGCCGGATGGAGATGCTGCAGGGTCTCATCCAACACCACTTCCGCTCGCACAAGCCGGCCGCCTTCTATGCCGAGAACCTCGGCATATCGCCGGCCCATCTCAGCCGCATCATTCGCAACAAAACCGGGCACGGCGCGCATGAGCTGATCACGCGCAAGCTGCTGGACGAAGCCAAGCGCGAACTGGTCTTTACCTTCACGACCGTCCAGGAAATCAGCTATCGCCTCGGCTTTGCCGATCCCGGTTATTTCTCGCGCTTCTTCGTGAAGCAGACCGGGCAGACGCCGCGCGCATGGCGGATCCAGGAACGAGAGAGGCTCGGGATGTGAGCTGGCAATCTGGATCGCGGGCAGCCACCCGCCCTTTGCTTCGAAACGGCCCTTTGGGCCTCCTCAGCATGAGGGCTACCTCCTCGCGCCCGGCCAAAGAACAATACGTCGCGTCGAAGAACGCTACACGCTCCATCCTCACGGTGAGGAGGCCCAAAGGGCCATCTCGAACCACGAGGATGGCCCCAAGCACATTAAGTTACGGCAGCACCAGCCGCAGCGCCTTCTGCGTCTCCTTCAGCAGCGGCAGAAACCGCTCCGCCATGTCGGAGGCGGCAACGTAGGCGGCCGGCGCGCCGATATTGATCGCTGCTACGGTCTGGCCGCGATCGTTTTCGACAGGCACGGCAATCGAGCAGAGGCCGATTTCCAATTCCTGGTCAATGACCGCATAGCCCTGTTCCCGCACACGGCGGAACTCCGCCATCAACTCCTCGGGATCGGTCTTGGTATTCGGCGTGTTCGCCTTGAGATCGGTCCGCCCAAGCACCGAACGCGCCTCGCTTTCCGGCAGCCCACCCAGCAAGACGCGGCCCATCGAGGCGCAGAAGGCCGGAAGGCGACTGCCCGGCGTCAGGTTGATCGACATTACCCGGCGCTGCGAGGCGCGGGCGATATAGACGACCTCCGTGCCGTCGAGCACCGAGGCGGAAGCATTCTGCCCGGCGCGCTCGGCCAGCTGATCGAGATGCGGCTGGATGATGATGGGCAGCGGCGTCGCGGCAAGATAGGCATGGCCGAGTCGGAGGATCTTCGGCGTCAGCGTGAAGAATTTCCCGTCATAGACGGCATAGCCTAGTTCGGAAAGCGTCAGCAGCGAACGGCGCACGGTGGCACGATCGAGGCCGGTCAGCTTGGATGCCTCGGCAATCGTCAGACGCTGCCGCGTCTCGCCAAAGGCCTCGATGACTTTCAATCCCTTGGCAAAGCCGCTGACGAAATCCGTTTCGCGCATGACAGCCTCCAGTCCTTAATCCAGTTTGTGCGATATATGAACAAATATCAAATAACGCACAAACCGATTGCCGTCCAGCCCATGCTGATCTATTCGAAAGAGAAGAGCACGGGGCGCCTTAGTCCGCCCGCAATGGCAAACGGGAGTTTCCGCATGGATAAGACAATCGCGAGCACGGCGGCTGCCGTCGCGGACATTGGCGACGGTGCAACCGTCATGATCGGCGGCTTTGGCGGCTCCGGCGCACCGATCGAACTCATTCATGCGCTGATCGACAAAGGTCCGAAGAACCTGACCGTCATCAACAACAATGCCGGCAACGGACGTATCGGCATCGCTGCCATGATCGATGCCGGCATGGTCAAGAAGATGATCTGCTCCTTTCCACGTTCATCCGATCCACGCGCGTTCACGGACCGCTATCTGGCCGGTGAAATCGAGCTGGAACTCGTGCCTCAGGGCACCCTTGCCGAACGCATCCGTGCCGGCGGCGCCGGCATTCCGGCCTTCTACACCCCCACCGCCTATGGCACCGAGCTTGCCAACGGCAAGGTCATCGCGGAATTCGACGGCCGCCATTATGTTCAGGAGCGCTGGCTCAAGGCCGATTTCGCCATTGTCAAAGCTGAAGTCGCCGACGTGCAGGGCAACCTCATCTACAACAAGGCGGGCCGCAATTTTAATCCGCTGATGTGTATGGCCGCGGCTAAGACCATCGCACAAGTCTCGAAAATCGTTGCCGCCGGCGAGATCGATCCCGAGCACATCATTACTCCCGGCATCTTCGTCAATGGCGTCGTTGAGGTCGCCGATCCGCAACAGGAAGAAAATCTCATTCGAGCCGGAGTGGCCTACGTATGACCATCGACACACGCGAAGACATCAAGCTCTCCAACGCCCAGATCGCCTGGCGCGCGGCTCAGGACATCCAGGATGGCGCCTATGTGAATCTCGGCATCGGCTTTCCGGAAATGGTCGCCCGCTACCAGCCCCCAGGCCGCCAGGCGATCTTCCACACCGAAAACGGCATCCTGAATTTCGGCGAGCCGCCGGCGGAAGGCGAGGAAGATTGGGATCTGATCAACGCCGGCAAAAAGGCCGTGACGCTGAAGCCGGGTGCGTCCTTTTTCCACCACGCCGATAGCTTCGCCATGGTGCGCGGCGGCCATCTGGATGTCGCGATCCTCGGCGCCTATCAGGTGGCGCAGAATGGCGACCTCGCCAACTGGCGCGTCGGCTCCAAGGGCGTGCCTGCCGTCGGCGGAGCC
>JBCNPI010000061.1:0-22186 GCA_039593415.1 Rhizobium sp.
CCATTCCTGCGCCTTGGCCTCGCTGACGGCAAGCTTCAATTCCTGATAGCCGGCATAGCCGAGCTTCTGGCTGAACTTGACCACGCTCGACTGGCTGCGGCCGGTTTCCACTGCAAGGGCTGCCGAGGAGAGACGCAACATCTGATCTGGATTATCGATGATGAACTGCCCGATCTGGCGATCGGCGGGTGCCATTGTTTCAAGCTGTGCGCTGATTTTCCTTAAGATCGACATTTGTCCCTTCAAGCCATCGAGGCAGCTTCACCCGTCGGCGCGAGCATATCGAAAATAACATCCGGCGCACGCTCGGCAATCTCGCTTCGTGTGATCGGACATTACCACAGCAAATTGGAATAAAAAATTCCAAATCCCGTTGACAGTATGGAATGGCCGATTAGTCTCTGGGAGATGCGGCTGCGGACTTTCGGTGTCCCTGCCTTTTCCTCGACGGACTTCATCATGGACAGACTTCGCATCTCCGGCGGCAGAAGGTTGCGGGGCGCGGTGACCATCGCCGGCGCCAAGAACGCCGCATTGCCGCAGATCGCCGCGGCACTCTTGAGCCCCCATCCTCTGGAGCTGACGAATCTGCCCGCGGTCAGCGATGTCGAGAACATGCTCGGGGTCGTTGCTCTCCACGGCGCCAGGATCGCGCGCGGGCCGCACGGCACGACGATCGACGCGAGCGACATCGTATCGAAGGAGACCTCCTACGATACCGTCAGGCGCATGCGGGCGACCGTGCTGGTGCTGGCGCCGCTGCTTGCCCGCTTCGGCCATGCCCGTGTTTCCCTTCCAGGCGGCTGCGCGATCGGCGCACGACCCGTCGATATGCACATCAAGGCCCTTGCCACGCTGGGTGCCGATATCGCAATCGAAAGCGGCCTGATCGTTGCGTCGGCTTCGAATGGGCTGAAAGGTGCGCGGATCGTGCTGAGTTCACCCTCTGTCGGCGCGACAGAAACGGCGATGATGGCCGCCTGCGCGGCCAAGGGCGAGACCGAGATCCTGAATGCTGCCCGCGAGCCGGAAGTGGCAGATCTGGCGGCTTGCTTGAGCGCCATGGGCGCGCGGATTGACGGGGCGGGGACGCATCGTATCCTCATCGATGGCGACACCGGCTGGCGCCCTGCCAAGCATCACGGTATTCCCGATCGAATCGAGGCAGGCACCTATGCCGTGGCGGCTGCGATCACTGGCGGCCAGCTCGAGCTTATTCATGCCCGGTTGGAAAACCTGGCCTCGGTCGTCCAGGCGCTCGAAGCCATGGGTGTCAGCGTCTGGCCCAGCGACCGCGGCCTGGTCGTCGCCAGGGATGGCCGGCTCACAGGGGCCGATATCACCACGGAACCCTATCCCGGCTTTCCGACGGATCTGCAGGCGCAGTTCATGGCTCTCGCCTGCTGTGCCGAGGGTGCGTCGCTGATCCGCGAGACGGTGTTCGAAAACCGTTTCATGCATGTGCCGGAGCTTATGCGCCTCGGCGCCAACATCACCCTGCAGGGTACGACGGCGCTGGTACGCGGCGGTGCGCCGCTCAAAGGCGCGCAGGTGATGGCGACGGATCTGCGCGCCTCTGTTTCGCTCGTTCTGGCCGCCCTCGTGTCGGAGGGTGAAACCATCGTCAACCGCGTCTATCATCTCGACCGTGGCTACGAGCAACTCGATCGCAAATTGCGTCTCTGCGGCGCCGATATCGAACGGCTAACGTCATGACCGCGGTATCGAAAAACGTTCGATATTTCCTCGGTATCGATGGCGGCGGCACTGGCTGCCGGGCACGTATCGAGGATGCCGAGGGCACGGTTCTGGGGCAAGGGTTATCAGGACCGGCAACGACCCGGCTCGGGATCACTGAAGCATGGGCGTCGATTTCGCGCGCCTTCGATGCCGCTATCGAGGAGGCGGGTTTGGCCGCCGCCGATCTTGGGCGCATCCATGTCGGCGTCGGGCTGGCGGGGATCGGCCGCAAGGGTGCCCTTGCCGCATTGAAGGCGATAGAACACCCCTTTGCCAGCATCGATTTCATCAGCGACGGGGAGGGCGCCTGCCTCGGCGCCCATTCTGGTCGCGATGGTGCCATCGTCATCGCGGGGACGGGTTCGATCGGTCTCGGTCTCGTCGAAGGGCGGCAATTGCGGGTCGGCGGCTACGGTTTTCCCATTTCGGATGAGGGTAGTGGCGCTTATCTCGGGTTGAAGGCCGTGCAGCTTACGCTTCGTGCACATGACGGTCGCGAACAGAAGACCGCATTGCTGGCCGAAATCATGCAGCGCTTCCAGAACGATTCTATGGAAGCTGTCGCCTGGATGGACGGGGCATCGGCCACCGATTATGCGGCTCTTGCACCCATGGTCCTGCGCCATGCCGATCAGGGCGATGCAGTCGCGCGGCGGATCGTGCAAAGTGCGGCCAGCCATATCGATACGCTGGTTCGCGCCCTGTTCGAAAAAGGTGCCCCGCGTGTCTGCCTGCTCGGCGGTCTCGCAAGCCCGCTTGAACCGTGGCTCTCGCCGGACGTACGCCGCCGGCTGAAGCCCATTGACGGTGATGCCGTATCCGGTGCGATTATTCTGGCAAGACGTGCTATTTGCGGCTCTCGAACCGAATGACCACGGTATGGAATAAACGTCTTCTCTTTCCCTTGATTCCATCAATGGCAGGCCTTATTTTGACTATATGTGGTCATTTTTGATGGAGGGCCGTGATGTCAACGATTAGCGTAGCAGAGGCAAAGGCAGGCTTTGCCAATCTCGTCGATGAAGCCGCAAATGGTGATTTTGTCACCATTACGCGCCACGGGAAGCCCGCTGCCGTGCTTGTGTCAGTCGAAGCAGCCGAGGCGGCGAAGAAAGCTTTGGAGAAGCCAAGGCCGAATTTCGGGGATTTCCTGCTCACCTTTCCCGGTGGGGTCGATCTGGATCGAGACTCCTCAAAAATGAGGGACGCTGATCTGTGACAGGCTACCTGCTCGATACGAATATTATCAGCAGGTTTGCGCCGGATAAGGTGCCTCCCTCCCATGCCATCCGGATCTGGTTCCACAACCAGGGCGAAGCCGATGCGCTCTTTCTGTCGGCCATGTCTGTCTCGGAGATTGAAAAGGGAATACGCTCCCTTCATCGTCGTGGCGGGACTGAGCGAGCCAAGCGTCTTTCTAGCTGGCTCGATTTCATCACGGACAATTTCAGTGATCGTATCCTACCCATGGATACGGTTGTCGCGCGGATTGCCGGCGCTCTGGAAGACGGCGCGCTAAGCAGGGGCCACAATCCTGGGCTTGGGGACATTATCATTGCAGCGACGGCGCGGGCTTATAGCCTAACAGTCATTACCGAGAACTTAAGGCATTTCCAGCCGCTCGACGTATCGGTTGATCTTCCGTCAGTTTTCAGATCGGAATGATCGCTGTCTCCACATTGAAGCGGCGATTTTGCGCGGGAAGCGTGGAATATTTTATTCCTTTATAGATTGACGAAAGGAATAAACGGACATAGTGTTAACTAAGGTAAACAGGGAATGGACGGGGAACGAAGCTGAAAAGGCCATCCCGTGTCCCCGCTGACTTCGGTCGTCCGTCTTGCTGAAAACCGGTTTTGTTGCGGTAAGTTCGATAAGAATACGATCGAGCTCGCCACCCTTACTTATTGATAGTGAAGCGTTATTTCGCGGGCAGGCCCATGACAGAGCAAATGTTGATATCCGAACTGGAGCAGTTGGTTTCCGAAGGGCGCAATCCGAATACGATGCATATCGATCTCTTGCCGACCTTCGATATCCTGCGTGAAATCAACTATGAGGATCAGACGGTGCCTCTCGCCGTCGAGAAGGTGATTCCAGCAATTGCCGCCGCCGTCAATCAGATCGTCGCTGCCTTCCAGAAGGGCGGCCGGCTGATCTATATCGGCGCCGGCACTAGCGGTCGTCTCGGCGTCCTCGACGCTTCCGAATGCCCGCCGACTTTCAGCGTGCCGCCGGACATGGTCATCGGCCTCATTGCTGGCGGACCAGAGGCGCTGCGGCGCTCGATCGAGGGTGCGGAGGACGATCCGGCTCAGGGGCGCAAGGCGCTGGAAGAGATTAAGCTGAGCAAGGATGATGTCGTCGTCGGCATCGCCGTCAGCGGCCGCACACCCTATGTCATCGGCGGCCTGAATTATGCCAAGAGCATCGGTACCTTCACGGTCGCGCTATCCTGCAATCCCAATTCCATCATTGCCGGCATTGCCGATCTGGCGATCTCGCCTGTTGTCGGCCCAGAAATCCTGACCGGTTCGACACGGCTGAAATCCGGCACGGCGCAAAAACTCATCCTCAACATGCTGACGACGGCGAGCATGATTCGCATCGGCAAGAGCTATCAAAATCTGATGGTCGATGTCAGCGCCAGCAATAAGAAGCTGGTGGCGCGCGCCTCGCGCATCGTCATGCAGGCGACCGGCTGCACGCAGCAGGAAGCGCGCCGTGTGCTCGATCTGACGGGAAACGACGTCAAGCTTGCCATTCTCATGGAAATTACCGGGATGGGCATTGAAGATGCCCGCACGGCATTGCAAAACGCTGATGGATTCCTGCGCAAGGCCATCAACGCCAGGACTGCTTGAGACAACCATCGCGGTGTGCCGCGACAGCAATCAATGGGCCAAAATCGGCTGGGGACATTAAAAAATTCGGAGGACTGAAAGTGAAAGGGAATTTTGGAAAGAAGCTGATTTCAGGGGTAGCGCTGGCCGTGGGGCTTGGTCTGGCGACAGTCGCGATGCCAGTGGAGGCGGCGACGCTGCGCATGGCATGGTCGCAGGACGCAACCGGGCTCGATCCGCATAAGCAGACGGCCTTCTCCTCCATCCGCCTGCTGGAACTGATCTACGAGCCGCTCGTTCGCCTTGATGGCAATTTGCAGATCGTGCCCGGCATTGCCGAGAGCTGGCAGTTCTCCCCGGATGGAAAGCAACTGACATTCAAGCTCAACGCCAAGGCCAAGTTCCAGAACGGCGCGCCCGTCACGTCAGCTGATGTGAAAGCCTCTTTCCAGCGCATTCTCGATCAGGCGACCGGTGCCGTTGCCCGTGCCAACTTCCTGTCGATCGCAAGTATCGATACTCCCGATGCCAATACTGTGGTCTTCAACCTGTCGCAGCCGGACGCTCCGATCCTGACCTCCATGACGAGCCTCAATGCTGCGATCGTTCCGGCAAGCGAAATCATCGCCGGAGCCATTGGCACCAAAGCGATCGGCTCCGGCCCCTTCAAGCTCGACAGTTGGGTTCCGAATTCCAAGGAGGTGCTGAGCGCCAACAAGGATTGGGCTGGCGGCACGGTCGGCGTCGATGGCATCAATATCAGCGTGCTGCCGGACGAGACGGCGATCCTTGCATCGCTGCGCACCGGCCAGATCGATTTCGCGCTTTTGAATGATCCGCTCGTCGCAACGCTGGTGCCGAAGGAGCCGAAGCTGCAGCTCACCCGCACGCCGGTTCTTTCCTACAACGTCCTGCAGCTTAATCCCTCTCGCAAACCGATGGATCAGCTGGCCGTACGCCAGGCAATCTCCTGTGCCATCGACCGCAAGGACGTGATGGATACGGCAGCACTCGGCGAAGGCAAGGTGACCGGGCCGCTGACGATGCCGCTCTATGCGACCGACCCGAGCCAGCTATTCTGCTATAAGCGCGATGTGGCCAAGGCGAAGAAGCTGATGGCCGATGCCGGGCTGGCCAACGGCTTTTCGGCGACCGTGATCGCCGCAACCGGCGAACCGCCGACAGCTACGGCCGAAGCGCAGGTCATCCAGTCGCAACTCGCCGAAATCGGCATCAAGCTCGATATCAAGGTGATGGAACTCAATGTCTATGTCGACACCTGGCTCAAGGGTAGTTTCGACATGGCGGTTGCCCTCAACGGCGGCAGCGCCGACCCCTATTCGATGTATAACCGTTATTGGACGAAATCAGGCAATCTGCAGAAGGTCGCCAACTATATCGACGATACGCTCGATGGCCTGATGCAGAAGGGCCGCGCCGAGACCGATCCGGCCAAGCGCAAGGTGATCTTCGCCGAATTCGAAAAGCACATCGCCGAAGTCTCACCCTGGATCTGGCTCTACACAGCCTACGGCTACACGGCCGAGCAGAAGAACGTCGAGGGCTTCGTCCCGACGCCGACAGGCTCGTTGTTTGGTTTGAGCAAGGTCATTATCAAGTAGCGATGACAGGGACCTAGAGCGCTTTCCTTTTGAAACAGATCATGGAAGCGCTCTATCCCTTTGTTTTCACGTAATTTCAGCCTGCAAGTTCACATCCTTGATTAGCTGAAATTGCCCTAGAGGAAGTGTAATGGCATACCTGACGCGCCGGCTGATGACATTCCCGCTGATCATGCTGGGCGTGTCCATCTTCGTCTTCGTCGCTATCCGGCTGGTGCCGGGCGATGCGATCACGGCGATGCTCGGAACCAATGCAGGCCTTTTGACGCCGGAGCAGCGGCAGGCTCTTGCCGCCTATTTCGGCATCGATCAGTCATGGCCTATCCAGTACTGGCATTGGCTGCTCGGCATATTTCAGGGCAATCTCGGCATATCCGTGACCTATGGCAAGCCGGTGCTCGACATCATTCTGGAGCGCTTTCCGCTGACACTCGAGCTTGCCTTGCTCTCCATGGTGATTGCACTTGCGATCGGCCTGCCAGCGGGCGTCTTTGCCGCCACGCGAAGCGAGAAACTGTCCGATCTTGCCGTGCGGGTCGTCGCCATGATCGGGCAATCCACGCCGAATTTCGTTCTCGGCCTTCTGCTGATCTATGCCCTTTCGGCCGGCTTGGGCGTGCTGCCGACCATGGGCGCCTTCACGCCCATCTGGCAGGACCCGCTTGAAAATCTCGGCCAGATGATCCTGCCGGCGCTGACCCTTGGCTTTGCCTTTGCCGCCTCCGTGACGCGTGTCGTCCGCTCCGCCATGCTCGATGTCCTGAGCGACGATTACGTTCGCACGGCCCGCAGCAGAGGCGTGCCGGCGCGCGGCGTCATCTGGCGGCATGCTCTGCCGAATGCTTTGATTCCGGTGGTGACGCTGAGCGGCGTCGAATTCGGCTATCTGCTCGGTGGCGCCGTGCTGGTCGAACAAATCTATGCGCTGCCCGGCCTCGGGCGCATGGTGCTGGACGCCATCCTGCAGCGCGACTATGCGCTGGTACAGGGCAGCGTGCTCTTCATCGCCTTCAACTTCATGATCGTCAATCTGCTCGTCGATCTCGCCTATGTGGCGCTCGATCCGCGCGTCCGTCTGGGAGAAGGCTGATGCGCATCGTCAAATCCATCTTCGGACATATGAGCGGCCGGATCGGCGGTATCATCGTCCTTATTTATATCCTGCTCGCGATTCTCGGTACGCTCGGTGTCACACCGCACGATCCGCTGACGCAGAACCGGATTGATCGGCTGCATGCGCCGAGCCTCACATACTGGATGGGTACGGACCTCTTCGGTCGCGACGTGGCAAGTCGCCTGATGCATGGCATTGGCGAATCCTTCACCGTGGCCTTCTTTTCCGTTGCCTTGGCCAGCCTGATCGGCACTTTGCTCGGTCTGAGCGCCGCCTGGTCCGGCAAGCGTTGGGACGGCATGATCATGCGCACCATGGATGTGCTTTTGGCCTTCCCGGCAATTCTGCTGGCTCTGCTGATTATCGCAATCGTCGGGCCTGGCACCTGGACCAGCGTCGCGGCGATCGCGATCGTCTATACGCCGATCTTTACCCGCGTCGTGCGTGGGCCCGCCCTTTCTCTGAAAGGACGCGACTTCGTCGATGCTGCCCGCACCTTCGGCAGCAGCAGGTCCTACATCCTGACGCGGCATCTCCTGCTCAATCTCGTCGCGCCCTTGACCGTGCAGGTGACGCTGGCGCTGGCCTGGTCACTGTTGACGGAGGCGGGCCTGAGCTTTCTCGGCTTGGGAACGCAGCCGCCGGCCTCCTCGCTGGGGCTGATGCTGAGCGACAGCCGCAATCTCATGGAAACGGCGCCCTGGCTGCTGATCTTCCCCGGCGTGACCATCATGATTTCTATTCTCGGTTTTAACCTGCTCGGCGATGCGCTGCGCGATATTCTCGATCCGAAGATGCGGAGGTCGACGGTATGACACCGCTGCTCTCAGTCTCCGATCTGCGCGTCGGCTTCGGCTGCAATGCCGAAGCCAATCCCATCGTGCGAGGCGTCAGCTTCGATCTTGATGCCGGCGAGACGCTGGCAATTGTCGGCGAGAGTGGTTCCGGCAAATCGGTCACCGCACTTTCGATCAATCGTCTCGTCGATTTCGGCGGCGGCCGGATTACCGGCGGCTCGATCCGCCTCAGGCGCCCCGACAAGAGCATTCTGGATCTGACCACGGCCAGCGAAGCGGAGCTCACGAAGATCCGTGGCGCCGAAATCGGCATGATCTTCCAGGAGCCGATGACCTCACTCAACCCGGTTCTCACCATCGGCACACAGATCGAGGAATCATTCCGGCTGCATCGCGGCCTGACCGGCAGCCAGGCAAAGGCAGCCGCCAGGGATGCCCTGGATCGCGTGCGCATTCCTGACGCTGCGCGCCGCCTGACCTATTGCCCGAACCAGCTTTCCGGCGGCATGCTCCAGCGCGTGATGATCGCGACCGCGCTTGCCTGCAATCCGCGCCTTCTCATCGCCGATGAGCCGACGACGGCGCTCGATGTCACCGTCCAGGCGCAGATCATGGCTCTCCTTGCAGAGCTGAAGCGCGAGACGGGCATGGCGATGATCTTCATCACGCATGACATCGGCCTTGTCGCTGGCATTGCCGACAAGGTGATGGTGATGCAGGCCGGCGAGGCGGTAGAGCAAGGCGAGCTCGACCAGATTCTCGATCATCCCGCGCATTCCTATACCAAGCATCTTCTGCATTCGGTGCCGCATTTTGCCGCTGGGCAGGCCGTGCGCACGGATTTTCAGCGCGGCGAAGTATCGTCCAAGCCGGCGTTGAAAGTGGAGGGACTCACGGTCCGCTTCCCGGTCAAGGGCGGTTTCCTGCGCCGTGCAGCCGGTGCAGTCCATGCCGTCGAAGGGGTCGGCTTCGACCTGATGCCGGGGGAGACGCTGGCGATCGTCGGCGAGAGCGGTTCGGGGAAATCCACCACTGCGCGCGCGATCCTCGGATTGGTCAAATCGACTCGAGGCCGCTTTGCGACGAATGCCGGCAAAGCGGACGATCGCACGAGCGCGGTGCAGATGGTATTCCAGAACCCATACGCCTCGCTCAATCCGCGGCTTCGCATCGACAGCATCCTCGCGGAGCCGGTAATTGCTGCAGGTGCTCGTGTTTCGGCGGAAACACGCGAACGCATGATCATGCTCCTGAAGCGCGTGGGATTGCCCGAAAACGCGCTGGAGCGCTATCCGCACGAATTTTCAGGCGGCCAGCGTCAGCGGCTATGCATCGCGCGAGCCTTGATGCTGAACCCATCCGTGCTGGTGCTTGACGAAGCGGTATCCGCGCTCGACGTCTCCGTCCAAGCTCAGGTTCTGGAGCTGCTGATCGAGCTTCAGCGCGAATATGGACTCGCCTATCTCTTCATCTCGCACGATATGGCCGTTGTGGAGCGCATCGCCCATCGCATCGCCGTCATCTATGCAGGGCAGATCGTCGAGATCGGCGATGCCGTATCCGTCTTGTCCGAGCCCAGGCATTCCTATACCAGACGGCTGATCGCGGCGGTTCCGACGGTTGCGCGGCGCAAGGAGACTTTTACGCTCGATACGCGCCAGGTTCCGTCGCTGGTGCGTCCGGCAGGCTTCGAGCCGACTGTACCGGAGTGGCGTCGCTTCGCCGGGGATCATATCGCTCTCGTGGAAGCCTGAGCGGGTCGCAAGGAGCTGAGATGGAAGGGGGGAGCATGCAGTTTCAGGAGCGCTTCGACCGAGCCTTTGTACCGCTCGAACAATCGGTTGCGACGTCCCGCATCCCCGGCGGCGTGCTCGGCATGATCGATCTCGAGGGGAACCGGCAGCTTCGCGCGGTGGGCTCTGCCCAGAAGGTGCCGAGCGTCAGGCCGATGCTGGCCGACACCTGGTTCGATCTGGCCTCACTCACAAAAGTTATCTTCACCACGCCGCGTATTCTCGCTCTGGCAGAGGCCGGCACGATCGATCTCGATGCTCCCCTGACGACGCTTCTGCCCGATCTGCGCCAGTATAGTGCCGAAGCCTGGGAGCGGAAAGTGACGTTCCGCCAATGCCTTGGTCATCAGACGCCGTTTCCGGCGGTCGAGCCGATCTATACCTATGGCCGCGATTCAGAGCTTCTGCGCGCCTTCATCCTGCAGCGCGAATGGCGCGCCGGGCCGCCCGTCTACTCCGACATCAATTTCATTCTGCTCGGCTTCGCGCTGGAGCGGCTGAGCGGGCGGACAATCCGCGCCATGGATGCAGGCCCGGGATTTGCTTTTTCCGCGCCGCCGGAGCTATCGGCCGCGACGGAGGACTGCACCTGGCGTAACCGTGTCCTGTCAGGCGAGGTCCATGACGACAATTGCTCCGCGCTGCAAGGCGCCGGTCATGCCGGTCTCTTCGGCACGGCGGATGCGATCCTCAATTTCGCCAGGGGATTGCTCGATGGCAGCGGAGCGGCGGCAGGTTCGATCGCCCTGATGCGCACCCCGCTTTCGGCCACTCGCACACATGGCTGGGAGCGGCCCCATGATGGTTGGCACGGCGGCGCTCTTTGTTCTCCGGGGACCATCGGACACACCGGCTTCACGGGTACGGCTCTTTGGGTCGACTTCGACAAGGGCAGAGCGTGGACCCTGCTTACCAATCGCATTCATCCGACACGCCACTTCGACAGCGGCATACTGGCGCTTCGTCAGAAAGTCAGCGATCTCGTCAACGCAGCATAGGAGCCTGATCATGGAACCAATCTGGGCAGTTGGTCTGATGACCGGAACCGTCCTCGACGGCAATATAGATGTGGCCATGCTGAAAACGGACGGCGAGCGGATCGAGGAGTTCGGCCCCTATGTTCTGGCTCCTTATCCCAGCTGGATTCGGGAGCTGCTCGAAGAGACGCTGCGGCAGGCGCGAGCATGGAATTTCGAAGGGGCTGAACCGGCGATCTTCAGGCAGGCCGAAGAGGCCCTGACACGAGCCCAGTCGCAGGCTGTGAAGGAGCTGGTCGAAAGCAATGGCATGACGATGGCCGACATCGGCGTTGTCGGTTTCCATGGCCAGACGGTGCTGCATCGGGCGCCGCAGAAGGATCGGCTGGGGCAAACGCGCCAGCTTGGGGACGGCGAGCTGATGCGCTCCATCCTCGGCACAAAGGTCGCCTATGATTTTCGCTCTGCCGACATGCGCGCCGGCGGCCAGGGTGCGCCGCTTGCCGCAGCCTATCATACCGCGCTGCTGCGCGGCGCTGGTGCCGCAGGCGAAGCCGCCATTCTCAATCTCGGCGGCGTTGCCAATATTACCTGGTGGGACGGGGAGGGTAATTTCATTGCCTTCGATACAGGGCCGGCCAATGCGCCGCTCAATGACTTCATCAAGTCCCGCGGTCTTGGAGATATGGACCGCGACGGCGCGCTTGGGCGGGCGGGCAGGGTCGATGAGGCACGGCTCGAGAAGCTGTTGCAGCATCCCTATCTCACAGCACCCTATCCGAAGTCGCTCGATCGTTTCGATTTCGGCGCCTCCATGGCAGATGGCTTAGGTCCGGAAGATGGAGCGGCGACACTCTCGGCCTTTACGGCAAGTGCCGTCGGCAAGGCGCTGGATCTCTTGCCCCGCAGACCCAGCAAGGTCGTCGTCAGCGGCGGCGGGCGGCATAATCCAACCATCATGTCGATGCTCAGGAGCCGCGCCGGCGTCGAGCCGGTCTTCGCAGAAGATCTTGGCTGGCGTGGCGACGCTGTCGAGGCCGAGTGCTTTGCCTTTCTGGCAGTGCGCGTGCTGCGCGGTTTGCCGATCAGCTTTCCCGGTACGACGGGCGTGCCCGCGCCGATGGGTGGCGGGCGGCTTGCGGAGTAGCGGCCTTCGGGCGATCGCCGCCGCATCGGAGGTTTTCGCCGCCGCCCTTCAATGATATGAAGAGGCCGCAAATTTGCGATCGGTTGGTCTCGGACGGGTATCGCTTATATGGCAGGCAGGCAGTATCGGGCAGGCTTCGTCGGCATGGTTCTCGCCTTTGCGATCGCATATGCCGTCGGCGTCTCGGTTTCCAGTCCCGCAATCGCGCAACCGGAATGGAGCGTTGCGCCGCCAGTCTGCATTTCCGGCCCGATGGCGACGGAAACAGGCGAGACGCTTTGCCTGCGCAAAGACAGCTACAATCGCGATCTCTGCAAGGCCATCGAGTATTTCGCTGACGCCAATCACTTGCCGCCAGACTATCTGGCACGGCTGGTCTGGCGCGAAAGCCTGTTTCGCTCCGACGCAGTCAGTCCCAAGGGTGCTCGCGGCATCGCGCAGTTCATGCCTGGAACGGCAAAGCTGCGTCGTGTCCGCGACAGCTATGATGCACTTGAGGCGCTCGGCAAGGCGGCGACCTATCTCGATGAATTGCGCAACCGTTTCGGCAATCTGGGTCTCGCAGCCGCTGCCTATAATGCCGGCGAGGGCGGGCTTGCCAATTTTTTGAATTCCGGCGGGCTTCCCTATGAGACGCGCAACTACGTGAGCGCGATCACCGCCCACAGCGTCGAGGAATGGCGCGACGATCCGCCGGATGTGGCCGCCCCGGTGCTGGACAAGGGCAAGTCCTTCATCGATTCCTGTGTAGCTCTCGCCCAGAGCCGTCGTCTGAAGCCGACGCCCCTGGAGCAGGAACGACCATGGGCACCGTGGGGCGCACAACTTGCCGAACACTTCCAGCTGGATGCCGCGCGGCGTCTGTTTTCAGCGAATGTCCGGAAATTGCCGGCTCCCCTGAATGCAGAAAAGCCGTTGATCGTGCGTCAGCGTAACGCCGATTTCGGCCGTCGCATCCGCTTTGCGGCGCGTATAGGCAGGCAAACGCGAGAAGAGGCAGATGCCGTTTGCACTCAAATCCGACAGCAAGGCGGTACCTGCCTTGTCTTCAGAAATTAGCTTGGGAAGCCGGTTGCGCGAGATCATAAATATAGTTGCCTGTGTGCAGCGGATGCGCGATCCGCTGTGGTCGGATTGTGCTTTACTCGCTGATGCCGCACGCCTATTTCTTGTGGGCCCGGCCTTTGGGAGGAGGCTGTTGGCTAGCCAAAGGAGCGTATGATGGCGCAAATGCGTGAAGTCCCCGGTATCCGTCCCTATAACAGCCCGGCCGGCGGCTGGGGCGCGCTGAAGGCCACCGCCAAGGCGGTGCGCGAGCAGATGGATGTCACCGAGGCTCCGGGCCTTCTCCTGCGCACCAACAAGCCCACAGGTTTCGATTGTCCCGGCTGCGCCTGGCCCGACAAGGAACACACCTCCACCTTCCAATTCTGTGAAAACGGTGCCAAGGCCGTCACCTGGGAAGCGACGAACAAGCGCGTGACGCCGGAATTCTTCGCCGAACACACGGTCAGCGAGCTTCTGACCTGGAGCGATTATGAGCTCGAGAATGCCGGCCGGCTGACCCATCCGATGGTCTACGACCACGCATCCGACACCTATCGGCCGATTGCCTGGGAAGACGCCTTTGCGCGCATCGGCGAGGTCATGCGCAGCCAGCCCGATCCGGATATGGTCGAATTCTACACATCCGGCCGCGCCTCCAACGAGGCGGCGTTCCTCTTTCAGATCTTTGCTCGCGAATACGGCACCAACAATTTCCCCGATTGCTCGAACATGTGCCACGAGGCAACGAGCGTCGGACTGCCGCAATCGATCGGTATCGGCAAGGGCACCGTTTCCCTCGACGATTTCGACGAATGCGACCTGATCATCTCCATGGGGCACAATCCCGGCACCAATCATCCGCGTATGATGGGCACGCTGCACGAGTGCTCGCGCCGTGGCGTGCCGATCATCGTCTTCAATCCGCTCAAGGAGCGGGCGCTGGAGCGTTTCGCCGATCCACAGGACCCGATCGAAATGGGAACCTTCGGTTCGACGCGGATCGCCTCGTCCTATTATCAGGTCAAGATCGGCGGTGATGCCGCCGCGCTCAAGGGCATCATGAAAGCGGTTCTGGCACTCGCTGAAACGTCATCTGACGTTCTCGATCACGCCTTCATCGCCGAACATACCACCGGCTTCGAAGCCCTTCTTGCCGATATCGACCAGACTGAGTGGGCCGACATCGAGCGGGTCTCTGGTCTTGCCCGCGCTGATCTGGAGCGGGTGGCCGCGATCTACGCAAGGTCGAAGGCAACCATCGTCGCCTATGGCATGGGCATCACCCAGCATGCCAAGGGAACGGCGAATGTCCAGCAGATCGCCAATCTCCTGCTGCTGCGCGGCAATTTCGGCAAGCCGGGGGCCGGCATCTGCCCGCTGCGCGGCCATTCCAACGTTCAAGGCAATCGGACCGTCGGGATTACGGAAAAGCCGACGCCGGCTTTGATCGAGGGCATTGAACGAGCCTTCGGCTTCACCGCGCCGGCTTATCATGGTCATGATGCCGTCGCCGCCATGCAGGCGATGGCGGGGGGACGCTCCAAGGTGCTCATCTGCCTCGGCGGCAATTTCTCGATCGCGCTTCCCGATCCGGAACTCTGCGCGCAGGCGATGCGCAAGCTCGATCTTGCCGTTCATATGAACACCAAGCTCAATCGCTCGAATCTCCTGATTGGCAAGGAATCCTTCCTGTTCCCCGTACTTGGCCGCACCGAGCAGGACGTTCAGGCGACCGGCGCGCAATCGGTGACGATCGAGGATTCGATGTCGATGGTGCATGCATCGCGCGGGCGGCTGAAGCCGGCCTCCGATCAGCTGCGCTCGGAACCCGCGATTGTCGCGGGAATCGCGCAGGCGACCCTGCCGAGCAGCAAGGTTGCCTGGATGGAGCTCATCACAGACTACGACCTCATTCGCGACAAGATCGAAATGGTCTATCCGGATTTTGCCGATTACAATGAGCGTATCCGAGTGCCGGGCGGCTTCCGCCTGCCGATCGGGCCGACGGAGCGGGTCTGGAATACGCCGTCCGGCAAAGCGGAATTCAAGCTGTTTTCCGGTCTCAACGAGGACATCTCGCTTTCCGATGGAACGATCCTCAAGCTGGCGACGATCCGTAGCCATGATCAGTACAACACGACTATCTATGGCCTCGACGACCGCTATCGCGGCGTCTTCGGTCGTCGCGACGTGCTGTTCATGAACGACAAGGATCTGAAAGCAAAGGGGCTGGAACACGGCGACCTCGTCGAGATCGAGACCGCGCTTCCATCGGGCGCCAAGCGATTGCTGAAGCTGACGGCGATTTCCTATGATATTTCCGAAGGCTCCGTTGCTGCCTATTACCCGGAGGCAAATTGCCTGATCCCGATCGACTATCAGGACAAGGAAAGCGGCACGCCGTCCTATAAATCCGTTCCGGTACGGGTCAGCAAGGCGGCTTGATTTTCACGCGATCATCCAGCCAACGTTTGTTACCTTGTTGGCTGGGTAAAGCGTCTACCGCAGCCGTCCTCCCTGTTTATCGAAGTAACGCCGCCGTTCGGGTGGGCAGTGCAGGTGGAGCGTGTCGCCGCGCTCGATTTCTGGCCCGTCGCGATATTCAGCGATGATCGCTTGACCGTCCTCTGTCTGGCAGTAGAGATAGCGAGTGCCGCCCAGATATTCGGTGACGTCGACCGTGACCCGCACGGCATCGGCCGCATTGGATGCGACGACGAGGTGTTCGGGGCGCATGCCAAGCAGGATCTTTTCGCCGGCTGATGGCTTGGTCTGTGCAAGTTCGACCTTGATGCTGCCATTGCTCAACTTCGCCGTCCCATCATCGGACCAACTGGCCTCGACCATGTTCATCCTTGGTGAGCCGATGAAGCCGGCGACAAAACTGTTGGCCGGATCCTCATAGACGTCGCGCGGGCTGCCAACCTGTTCGATCCGGCCGTCCCTTAGCACGACGATCCTGTCGGCGAGCGTCATGGCCTCGGTTTGATCATGGGTGACATAGATCATCGTATTGCCGAGCTCACGATGCAGCCGGGCAATTTCGATGCGCATGGAGACGCGCAGTTCCGCATCGAGGTTGGAAAGCGGCTCGTCGAAGAGAAAGACATCCGGTTCGCGAACGATGGCGCGGCCGATGGCGACGCGCTGGCGCTGGCCGCCGGAGAGCTGTCCCGGCCGTCGGTCCAGGAGATGATCGATCTTGAGGATCGCGGCGGCGGAGCGCACGCGCCTTTCGATCTCGGATGCATCGGTTCGAGCCATTTTCAGCCCGAAGCCGAGATTGTCCCGCACGCTCATATGCGGATAGAGCGCATAGGACTGGAAGACCATGGCGATGCCGCGCTCGGACGGATCGAGATCGGTGACATCTCGGCCCTTGATGGCGATCTCGCCGTCGGTGACTTCCTCCAGCCCGGCAATCATACGCAGCAACGTGGACTTGCCGCAGCCGGAAGGGCCGACGAAGACGACAAAGGCGCCTTCCGGTATGTCGAGATCAATGCCGTGAATGACTTCTAGCCCGCCGAAACTCTTGCGGACGCCGGTCAGGCGCATGCCGTTCTTCGTCATGTCAGGCTCCGCGTTGCAGCAGGTCGGCGCGGATCCAGACCAGCATCTCGCCGGGATCGCGATTGTCCCAGAGATGGTAAGGCACGAAACGCGCGGTGGAGGCAGCACTCTTCGGTGGCGTCGTCCGGTAAAGGTCGGAGCCCCAGTCTGCCTCATCGCGCATGACCGAAACATCGAGCGCCACCGCACCCTGCAGTGCGGCAATTTCCGTCGTTTTAGCGGATGCCGGATCGCTGGAAATCGAAATGCCGTTGAGATCGTGACCATTATCCGTTGTCTCAACGCAATAGACGAGGGGGCCACGCATCAGCGCTGCGCGCCCGGCATCCTGACGGACTTTCGGATTGGCAAACAAAGTGCGGGGGATGAGCGGAAGGGTGAGGTCGACGCTATCGCCTGCCTGCCATTCCCGTTCGATGCGGGCATAACCATCAATGGTAACCGTTGCCAGATCGGCCGGTGAGCCATTGACTGAGAGCGTCGCGCCCTCGGCCCATTCGGGAATGCGCAGTGATAGCGCAAATTTTGCCGCGCGATCTGGATTGACCTCGAAGCGGATTGCACCGTCCCATGGGTAGCGCGTCGTCTGGGAAAGCTGCACGGTCACGCCGCCAGCGAGAGGGACGCGGGCCTTGCTCTCGCCGTAGAGATGAACGGCAATCTCGTTGTCGGCCGCGGCATACATGTAGGAGCCGACGGAGGCGAGCAGACGCGCAATATTCGGTGGGCAGCAAGGGCAATGATGCCAGGTCCAGCGGTGATGCTTGCCGGCGCTTTCAAGCGGATTTTCGTAGAAGAAGGTCTTGCCATCCTGCGACAGGCCTGCCATGGCACCGTTATAGAGCGCCACTTCCATGATGTCGGCATAGCGGCGGTTTGGACCGCGGCCGAGCATGCGGTTGGCCCAGAAGACCAGACCCACGGAGGCGCAGGTCTCGGCATAGGCGCTTTCGTTCGGCAGATCGTAGTAGTCGGTAAAGCCCTCGTTGGAGGCGGCCGGCCCTATACCGCCGGTCACATACATCTGCTTGGTCGTCAGATCGTCCCAGAGCGTCTCCAGGGCCGAGGTCAGCGTATCGTCGTTATATTCCGTGGCGATATCGGCCATGCCTGAATAGAGATACATCGCGCGCACCGCATGGCCCACCACTTTTGTCTGTTGGCGTACCGGCAGATGCGACTGGCTGTACTCGTAGGTCTTCTGTGCGAAATTCTTCGGGTCGCGGCCGTCGCGAAGCGCTTCCTCAGTGAAGAAATGCGGTTCCTGGCCACGCTCGTCGATGAAGTATTTGGCAAGATCGAGATACTTCTTCTCGCCGGTGACGCGGCCAAGCTTGACGAGGGCGAGTTCCACCTCTTCATGGCCGCAATAGCCGCGCAACTGGCCTTCGCCATGGCCGAAGACAGTAATCATGTAGTCGGCAAAGCGGCTCATGATATCGAGCAGCTTGCGCTTGCCCGTTGCCTGATAATAGGCGACGGCCGCCTCGATCAGATGGCCGGCACAATAGAGTTCGTGGTGATCGCGCAGGTTGGTCCAGCGACGACCGGGCTGGACGCGCTGGAACCAGGCGTTCAGATAGCCGTCCTCCTGCTGCAGCTTTTCATACATGTCGATGATGGCGTCCGCACGCGCCTCCAGTTCGGCATTAGGGCGGCGATAAAGCGAATAGGCGATGGTTTCGATCGACTTGCCAAGATCGCTGTCCCAGAACATCTGCGTCGAACCCGACCATGTCTGCAAGGGAATGACGATGCCGGGGCTCGGTTGGTCGACATCGATTGCTTTAATCATGCCGGCCTCGACACAACGGTCGAGAAGGGTGGCTGCGGTGGAATTGCAAATGGCATCCTGGCGGGCACCGAAAAGCCCTCCGAGTTCGACATTCGGAACGGGCAGGGGGCGAAACTGACGGTTTTCTCTGTTAGACATGGCTGTGGTCCTTTGTTTCAAGGTTATTTCACCGCGCCGGCCATCAGGCCGCGCATGTAGTAGCGTTGCAGAAGCAGGAAGACGATCACGCAGGGGATGGTCATGACGGCGATGCCGGCCTGGACCGCGCCCCAGTTGACGGCGCCTAGGCGGCCGGTCCTGACGGCGATCATCAGCACCGGCAGGGTGAATTTCTCGTTGCTCGACAGGAGCACCAATGCAGCCAGGAACTCGTTCCAGGCATTGAGGAAGGCGAAGATCGCGACCGTCGCTACCCCCGGCAGCACCAGGGGGAAGAGGACGCGGAAAAGAAGTTTCAAATCCCGTGCGCCGTCGATGCGGGCCGCTTCCTCGATTTCCTTGGGTACCGCATCGAAGGCATTGCGCATCATGAAGACCGAAAAGGGAAGCTGCAGCGTCACATAGACGAGCGTCAGCCCGATCAGCGAATTGTTGAGGCCGAGCCTTGCCAGAATGATGAAGAGTGGTGTCAGGATCGACTGGAAGGGGATCATCAGCGTCGCGATGATCAGGATGAAGAGCGCACCCTTGAAGGGGAAATGATAGCGCGAGAAGCCGTAGCCGGCGAGCAGGCTGACGATGACGGTCAAGAGCACCGTGGCGACCGACACGAAGAGCGAGTTCAGCGTATGCTGGACGACCCCCGCGCCGAAACCGTTCAGGGAACGGTAGGCGTCGAAGCTGAAGCCGGTCGTCGGCCATGGCGGCAGCGGCGGCAGGCTCGCCTCGGTTCCATGCCGGAACGACGACAGCAGGGCGATTGCAAACGGCGCGAAGAAGAAGATGACGATGACGACGCCGATGCCGTGATAGCCGATGCCATCTAACAGCTTGCGCCTTGCGCGGCGTTTCCCTGCAGTGGTCATGGCTTGTCCTCCCCGACACGCAGCAGCCAGAGCTGGACGATGCTGATCAGCACCAGGATGACGAGGAGCGCGATCGAAAGTGCTGCGCCATAGCCGAGATTGAAGGATACGAAGGACTGGTTGAAGATGTAGTAGACCACCGAAATCATCCGGTTTTGTGGGCCACCTGATGTCATGATGTAGAACTGGTCGAAAGCAAGCACCGAGCCGGTGATGGAGATGATCAGCGCGAGCGCGATCGTGCGGCGCATCAGCGGCAGGGTCAGATGCCGGAAGCGCTGCCAGCGTTTGGCGCCATCGATATGAGCAGCCTCCGTCAGCTCGGAGGGGATCGCCTGCAGGCCGGTCAGCAGGATGATCATGGTGAAGCCGGCGATCTTCCAGACCACCATTACGATGATCGTCGCAAACGCCATGTCGAAATCGGCAAGCAGGTTCGGTCTCTTGTCGACGAGACCGAGCGCCACCGCAACGGGCGCAAAGAAGCCGGCGTCGACATTGGCAAGCCAGACCCAGAGCAGCGAGGCCGTTGCAAGCCCGACGACCACGGGAAGGAAGATGATCGTTCGGTAAAAGCCGACGAATGGCTTGTGCTTTTCAACGAAGAAGGCGAGCGGGAAGGCGACGGCGAAAATCGCAATGGTCACGATAACGGTGTAATAGGCGGTGAAGCGCAAAGCCGCCATGAAGCGCACGTCCGAGACCATGCGGATGTAATTGCCGAAGCCGATCCAGCGGGGATTGCCGAGCAATGGCCAGTTGTGGAAGCTCATCCAGACGGTAAAGACCACAGGCAGCACGAAGAAGACGATAACGAGCGCCATGGCCGGCGCGATGTATAGAAATCCGTGCCAGCCGGCACGCCTTCGCCGTTTTCGAGGACGTGCGGCTGCGATAGCTCCAGGGCCAGCCATGGAATGCTCCCGATATTGCGATGAAGGTACCGGGGAGCGTCAAAGCTCCCCGATGTTGATGGATCGGTTATTGTTGGGCGTTGTCGATGATCGACTGCATCTCTGACTGGGCATTGGAGAACGCGCCATCGACGTCGCTTCCGAAGATGGCCGCGTTGGTAAAGCCCGCCCATGGTCCGTTGGCGCTGTTGATCAGATCGTTGAACTGCAGCGTATAGGGCGTCTTGGCGACGGCGATCGCCTTCAACCCGATCTGCATACGCGGATCCAGGCCCTGAAGCACCTGATCGGCGATATCGCCGCGCGTCGGCAGGCTGCCGTATTTTGCCATGATCTTCTGCCCCTCGAGCGAATAGGTGTACTCGAGGAATTTCTTTACGGCATCGAGCTTCTTCGTGCCCTTGGAGATCACGAAATTGTCGCCGCCGGCGAAAGAAGACGGCTTGCCATCGACGCCGGGGATCAGCGTCACGCCGAAGTGGATATCGGGATATTGCGTGATCAGCGTGCCGATCGAAAATGCGCCGATACTCTGCTGTCCGA
The DNA here is from genome assembly GCA_039593415.1 of Rhizobium sp. Classification (GTDB taxonomy): domain Bacteria; phylum Pseudomonadota; class Alphaproteobacteria; order Rhizobiales; family Rhizobiaceae; genus Rhizobium. The sequence goes on from JBCNPI010000061.1 coordinate 20,931, forward strand.
TCTTGCCGTTGCTGATGCTGAGGAAGTTGGCACCAGTGTCGCTTGCGGCGCCAGCGGGCACCAGATCCTTCTTGACCATGTTGCGGTAGATATCGACCGCCTTGCGCATTTGCGGCGTATCGAGCGTCGCCTTCTTGCCGTCTGCCGAGAGAATGTCGGTGCCCGCACCCCAGACGAGTGGTGTGAAGGTGAAGATCATGCAGCCGCCGCAGCCGCCGCCGGAGAAATAGAAGCCGTAGGTGTCACCGCCGAGTGCGCGGATCTTTTCGGCGTTGCTCGTAATCTCCTCCCATGTGGTCGGCGCCTTTTCAGGGTCGAGGCCCGCCTTCTTGTAGAGATCCTTGTTCCAGGCAAAGACCGAGGTTTCGACTGACAGAGGCAGGCCGTAGATATGGCCGTCATAAGTGCCGAGCTTCACATGCGAGGGCGAGAGCGAGTTGAAATAGGGCAGGCTCTTTGCCCAGTCCGTCAAGTCTTCAAGCTGCCCGGCGGCGGCAAAAGCCGGCGTGTAGATGAGGTCCATCGACAGCGCGTCGGGCGCCTGACCGCCGGCAATGGCGGTCGCATATTTTTGGACTAGCTCGGCAAAGGGTACTTCCGTCAGTGTGACCTTGTCGTCATGGCCGGCATTATAGGCCTCCACAACTTTCTTGAAGGAATCGCCAATGCCGCTTCGAACCCACATGGAGATGCTTTCGGCAGATGCACCTGATGCAAGCATTAAGGATATGAGGCCGGTTGCGGCCAGAAATCGCTTCATCATGTTCTCCTCCCATAGGGCTACTCCCGTCAGCCCCTTTTCCTCTCTCAATGATTGGGGCTTCCCCCGCAGGATTGCCGGACGATAAGCTCGCACGGCAAAGTTCTGATGCCCGGTTCGACGCTTCGGCCTTCCGCCAAAGCGAGAACCGTGAGCCCAGCCTCGCGGCCAAGCGCCTTAAGATTCATATCGACCGTCGTCAGCGGCGGCCGCGTCTGGGCGGCAACGATCTCCCAATTGTCGAACCCGACCACCGAGACATCGTCGGGCACCCGCACACCAAGCTCGCGAAGCGCATCGACGACCGCGCGCGCGATCTGGTCGTTGCCGCAGAAGATCGCATCCGGTTTTACACCGCCCATGTTCCACAACCGTGCCACAGCTTCGTGACCCCAGGCCTCGGACCATGCGCCGTACATGACCGGCAGTTGGTCTCCGGCAAGATCGCGATAGGCTCTGGCGCGCTCACGCACCGAGACGAAGCTTTCAGGGCCGG
>JBCNPI010000062.1:0-21938 GCA_039593415.1 Rhizobium sp.
GATCACACGCTTCACGGCAAGGTGGCGTCCGTCCAGCCGGGCTCCGGCACGGCCTTTTCCTTGCTGCCGGCGGAGAATGCGACCGGCAACTACGTCAAGGTCACGCAGCGCGTACCGGTCAAGATCATCATCGACAAATGGCCCGCGGATGTCGCCATCGGCCCCGGCATGTCCGTCGTGCCGACGGTGACGGTTCGGCCGAGGACTTGAGATGAGCGGCGCAGCAACGACGGGCGGAGCGGCGGCCCCTTCCGCGTACGCCACAAATCCCTGGCTGATCGCCATGGTAGTGTCGCTGGCAACCTTCATGGAGGTGCTCGACACGACGATCGCCAATGTCGCGCTGCGCTATATTTCCGGCGGTCTCGCCGTCAGTGCCGACCAGGCCTCCTGGGTGGTTACGACCTATCTGGTTTCAAATGCGATCGTGCTGGTCGCCAGCAGTTATTTCGCCGAGCGGCTCGGGCGCCGCAGGTTCTATCTCCTGTGTCTGGCAACATTCACGATCGCCTCGGTTCTGTGCGGCTTGTCGTGGACCCTGGGGGCCCTGCTGGCTTTCCGGGTCATCCAAGGCTTTGCCGGCGGCGGCATGGTGCCGACCTCGCAGGCGATCCTCGCCGATGCATTCCCGCCGGCAAAGCGCGGCCAGGCCTTCGCCCTCTTCGGTGTGGCCGTGGTCGTCGCCCCCGTCATCGGGCCGACGCTCGGCGGCTACCTTTCCGACAATCTTTCCTGGCATTGGTGTTTCCTCATCAACGGCCCGGTCGGCATCTTTGCCTTTGCCCTCGTCTATGCATTGCTGAAGGAAACGCCGAAGATGAGAAGCATGCGCGAGGAATTCCGGCGCAAGGGCGTGCGCTTCGATCTTGTCGGCTTCCTGCTTGTGGCAACCTTTCTCGGCTCGCTGGAACTCGTGCTGGATCGCGGCCAGACCGACGATTGGTTCGGCTCCGGCTTTATCGTTGCGATGACTGGCATATGCGTGCTTGCCTTTCTCCTTGCCATTCCCTGGATCTTGACCAGGGCAAATCCGATCATCGACGGATGGTTGCTCGGCACGCGGCAATTCGGGTCCTGCTTCATCGTCATGATGGCGACCGGCGCAATCCTGATCGCGACCACGCAGTTCATCCCGGAGGTCGTGCAGCAGAATTATGGATATACGGCAACATGGGCCGGCCTCGCTTTATCGCCGGGCGGGCTAGTGACCATGGTCATGATGTTCGTCGCGGGGCGGGTGAATTCGCTGGTCCAGCCGAAATATCTGATTGCCATCGGTTCCGCGATCATAGCGCTGTCCATGTGGCAATTGACACGGCTCTACCCGGGACTGAACTTCAGTTTCTTCGTTTGGTCACGCTTTTATATCGGGTTCGGCCTGCCGCTGATCTTCATCCCGATTACCTCCGCTTCCTATTACGGCCTGAAGCCGGAGCAGACCAACCAGGCGTCGGCCATGATCAACGCTGCGCGCAACATCGGCGGCTCCATCGGCGTGAGTATCGCGACAAATGTCCTTGCGCATCGCGAACAATGGCATCAGAGCCGCCTTGTGGAACATGTCACGCCGTCCTCGCCGGCCTATCACGAAACGCTGCAGACCATGACGCGCTATTTCGCTGAAAAGGGTGCAACCATGCCCGATGCACAGGCGCAGGCAACCGCATGGATCGGTCAGCAGGTGCAGACCCAGGCGAGCTTTCTCGCTTTCATCGACGTCTTCCATGTTCTGATGCTGATCGTGCTTTGCGCCATTCCCCTCGCGCTGATCCTCAGCAATGTCGATCTCAAGGAAGGCGGCGGCATGCATTGATCACGCCATGGAAGGAGCTGCGGGCTTCGGCTCCAGTGCGGCCCGCATATCGAACTCCATCCACTCGCAGTAGTCGCCCGGTTGCTTGAGAAGGCGATTTCGTCGAGCCAGTCCCGCATGGCAAGGCCAACGCCGGCCGGGATGATCATATGATCGCGACCGATATTGATGCCGATGGCAAAGAATGCATCGGGCAACTTATTTCCTGCGCGCTTGACGCCAACATAAAGTCACTTAGTTTAAGCCGCGCTACGCGGTCCGCCTGGAGGAGACGGGCGCAACGCATGCGGCCTATTCGCACTGTCTCTCCCTCCGCCCCGCCGTCACTTGCCGATTTTCCGACAGGACCCGCCCCGATAGGACCCGCCATGTCTCTCACGCTTGCTCAACGCCTCGATCGTCTGAAAATCCGTACCGCAGAGCTTGTTCATTGGCGCGACAGGCAAAGCCTGACGATTGACGGCTGGACTTTCGATGGCGAACCGATTGCCCATCATCAGGACTGGCCGCACCGCAAAGGGACGGTTCGTTTCGCAACCAAAGCAGCGGTTCCGCATGGCTGGCCCCTCGAGCAGGTCCGCCTGCAGCTTGACCTTGGCGGCGAGAGCCTGCTGACACTGCACTATCCGGACGGGCGGACCGACACGTTCGGGCTGGATCCCTATCATCAGGAGTTTCCGATCAGGAACAGGGACTTCTCGATCGCGACCGAGAGTGTCGCGCGCTTTTCTTTCGGCGAGCCGAACCGGGCGCCGAAGCTGAACAAAGCGCGGCTGATCTGGCTGGACGAACCTGTCCATCGGCTGCATCTCCTGTTGCAACAGGTCGGCGAAGCGGCCGATGTTCTGGAAGGTCATGAGGTCTTGCCGCATCTGATCGATGCGGCCGAACGGGCGCTGCGCAGCCTCGACTGGCCTTCGGAGACATCCACCTATATCTCACGCACGGCCGGTGCGGTGATGCAGCAGAAGATCTGGGAGCTACCGGAGCTTCAGGACAATCCGGCCGGTCTCACCGAGGCTCAGAGCGCTTCGGCCGCCGCTGCTTATGACCTCCTGCTGGCGCAACTGAAGGAGCTTCAGAAGCGTTTCCCGCAAAATGGCGAATTGCTGCTGACCGGCCACGCCCATATCGATCTGGCGTGGCTATGGCCTTATGGCGAAACGCGCCGCAAGATGCGTCGCACCTTCAACACAGCGCTTTCGCTGATGGAGCGCTCCGACGACTTCCGGTTCAATCAATCGACCGCCCAATATTATGCGCAGATAGAGGAAGATGATCGGGATCTGCTCGAGCGGATTAAGAAAGAGGTGGCCGAGGGCAAATGGGAAACCGTCGGCGGCATGTGGGTCGAGCCCGACACCAACATGCCCACGGGCGAAAGCCTCGTACGTCAGGTCCTTTACGGCCAGCGCTACTTCGAAAAGCATTTCGGCCTGCGCCATACCGTCTGCTGGCTTCCCGACTGCTTCGGCTTTTCAGGCGCGCTGCCGCAGATCCTGCGGCTCGGAGGCATCGACAGCTTTTTCACGACCAAGGTCAACTGGAGCGAGACCAATCACATTCCATCCGATCTGTTCTGGTGGAAGGGGCTCGACGGCAGCAAGGTGCTGACCCATACGTTCGACAACCCCATGCAAGGCTATAACGGCTTCGTGCAGCCGGATTGCTTCGTGCCGACCTGGAAGAATTTCCGGGGCAAGACGCAGCACGACACATCGCTGCTCGCTGTCGGCTATGGCGACGGCGGTGGCGGTGTCACGCCGGAAATGGTGGAGCGCGAAGTGCAGTTGCGGGACTTCCCGGCGATTCCGAAGGCGCGCTGGGGCACGGTAAAGGAATTTTACGAGAGAGCGCATCGCACCGCGGCCGAAAAGGAGCTGCCGGTTTGGGATGGCGAGATCTATCTCGAGCTGCATCGCGCGACGCTGACGACGCAAAGCGGCGTCAAGCGCAAGCACCGTCAGGCCGAACGCGCCCTGATAACGGCGGAGACGCTTGCCTCGCTCGCCCACATGCTGGGCGCCGACAAGCCTCGAAGCCTCGAAGCGGATTGGCGCGTCGTGCTGAAGAACGAGTTCCACGATATCCTGCCGGGCTCGAGCATCCGGGAAGTCTATGTCGATGCCGAGCGGGAACTTGATGGCGTGATCGGCAATGCCAAAGCGGAGCAGGCCAAGGCGCTCAAGGCATTGTCAACCCATCTTCCGGCGGGTGCCGTCACAGACGCGCTTGTTGTCGTCAACCCGTCGCTTTCTGCGCGTCCGCTCGCCACAACGCTGCCCGATGGTACGGTCCTGACATCGGAAGATCTTGTCGCACCTCTTTCCGTCGCGGTTTTCGATCGCAAAACACTCAGGCCAGCCAATGGGCTCAAGGCCGATACCCATCGCCTCGAAAACGAGCATCTGTCTGTCGTCATCGGCAAGGACGGGGCCGTATCGAGCCTTGTTCACAAGGCGACCGGGCGGGAAGCGATCGAAGGGGCAGCCAATCAGCTCTGGGTCTATCCCGCCGACAAGCCGCGCAACTGGGACGCCTGGGACGTCGATGCCGACTATGCTGAGAAAGGCATCCGCCTGGACCAGCCCGAGAGCATTACCCTGGTCGAGGAGGGACCGCATCGCACCGCGATCCGTGTTGTCAATCGATATCGCAACTCGACCGTGACGCAGCTTTATGTTCTCACCGCCAATGCCCGCAGACTGGATATCGAAACGACGCTCGACTGGCACGACCGGCGCACCCTGCTCAGAACCCTGAACCCGGTTGCCGTGCGGTCGCGCAGCGCGACCTTCGAATGCGCCTTCGGTGTCGTCGACCGGCAAACCCACACCAACACCTCCTGGGAGCAGGCTATGTTCGAGGTGGCGGCGCACCGCTTTGTCGATCTCAGTGAACCAGGCTTCGGCGTCGCCTTGCTCAACAATGCCAAATACGGTCATAGCGCCCGCGGCAACGTCATCGGCATGAGCCTCGTACGTTCGCCGATCTATCCCGATCCGCTCGCCGACGAAGGCCGGCAAAGCTTCACCTATGCGCTGATGCCGCATGAGGGCGCTTGGCATGAAGGCGGCGTTCTATCGGAGGCGATCGATCTCAACCAGCCGCTCCTTGCCGCGGAAGCAAGCGGTCTGTCGGCAGGCACTTACGCGCCCCTTGGCGTCGAAGGCATACCGGTCGCCTTCTCCGGATTAAAACGAGCCGAGGAGGGCGAGGGGCTTGTCTTGCGGCTCTATGAGCCTGCCGGCCGGCGTGGCCACCTGTCTTTGACACAGCCGTCGGGATGGACGGCTTCTGAGCCGCTTACTCTCCTTGAAGAGCCGATCGAACGCGCCGGCCCGGCCGACATCATGCCATTCGAAATCCGGACATGGAAGCTGCGGCAAGCTTGATGCTTAATCGGGTCTGTCCTGAGGTTCGCAGGTCAACGGGTAATGCGTTCGTTATGGCTTACATTACTCGGGCAACTGAAAGGCCTTCGAAGCCGCCTTTGTGGTGGGGCTCCGAAGGTCGGGCACGTCAGGATGACGGATGCAGAAGCGCCCGCTTCAGGCGATGGATGTGTCCGGCGCCAATCCCGCAGCAGCCACCGACCATCGTTGCCCCGGCATCCACCCATGCACAGGCGAAACGCGAATAGGCATCGTCGTTCAGATCGTCTCGGGTCGCATGAAGGCCTTCATTGGCGGCGGATTCGCCTTGCTCTCCCTCGAAGGCATTTGCATACACGCCGATCTTGAGATTGAAGCCGCCGCGCTTGATGACCGCAGCTGCGGCATCGACGGCTGCGCCCATGACTTCCGGCTTGCTGCAGTTGAACAAAAGCGCGCTCGCACCGAACGATGCGGCCCATTGCGCTGCGTCTTCGACCGCCTCGCCGGAGCGGAGCCTGGGAGAGGCGCCATTTCTCTGAGCAGCATCATCTGCCAGCGTGAACGAAATCCAGAATGGCTTGCCCGTTTTTGCAACCGCGGTGCGAACGGCCTGTCCTTCGGCGATCAGGCTGAGGGTTTCGCCAAGCCAGACATCGACATAGGGATCGAGATTTTCAACCAGAACCTTGAGATAGTCCTGCACGCGTGACGGATCGAAATTCTGCGGTTCGTAGGAGCCGAAGATGGGGGGCAGCGAGCCGGCGACCAGGATTTTTCGATCCTTGCAGGCATCGGCGGCTTCGCGCGCCAATTGTCCCGAGCGCGCGATCAGGGTGGCCCCTTCCTCCCAGAACCGCTCTTCGCCGATGTGGAAAGGCACGAGCGCGTAGCTGTTGGTCGTAACGACATCCGAGCCGGCGGCGATGAATTCGTCATGGACCTGCCGGACAATATCGGGCGAATTGATCAGCGCAAGGGCCGACCATTCCGGCTGCTTCAGCTCAGCGCCGAGACGCAGCAGTTCACGGCTCATGCCGCCGTCGAGGATCAAGGTTTTGCTCATGAATGGGGTCTCCAGAATTGCTGGGGTCTGCGGGAGGTTTGGCCTCTCCTTGTGCCCGTGGTTAGCGCCGCACCGGTACCTGCGCTTCCAGAAAACGGAAGCTTCGCGCGATGATGGCGGTGAGAATGAGATAAAAGACGGTGACGACGATCAGCGGCTCATAGACTAGCAAGGTGTCCTGACGAACTTTGGTGGCAACGGCGTAGAGATCCATTACGGTGACGGTGAAGGCGAGCGGCGTCGCCTTCAGCTGCATGACGATTTCGCCGGCGATCGTCGGCAATGCGATGCGAATGGCACGCGGCAGCCAGATGCGCCGGGTCAGCGTGAGGGGGCGCATACCGAATGCGCGGCCTGCTTCCAGCTCACCTTTCGGGACCGCCAGCAATGCGCCGCGCAGCACCTCCGCCTCGTAAGCTGCGTAGTTCAACGTGAAGCTGACGGCGGCAAAGAAGAAACCTTCGCGCAGGATCGGCCAGAAGAGGCTCTGACGGATACCGGGGATGACAGGCAGAAGAGAGCCCACACCGTAATAGAGCAGCCAGAGCTGTATCAGCAGCGGCGTGCCCCGAAAGAAGGTGCAGTAGCCGCGAGCGAGAGTACGCAGGATGGCACCGCCGCTGACCTGGCAAAAGGCAAGGCCGATGGCGATGATGAAGCCGAAGACGACGGAAATCGCAAGCAGCGACAGCGTCTGCACGGCTCCCGTCAGTAGAAGCGGCCAATAGGCGGATATCCATGAGAAGGTCATGTCAACACTCCTCAGGCCAGCTTCGGTTGCCCGCGCCGCACACGCCGCTCCAACAGGTTGAACAGGGCGTTGGAAACGAGTGTGATGGCAAGATAGATGAGGGCGGATGCCAGGAAAAAGATGAAGTAATGCTTGGTGCTCGCACCGGCGAGTCGCGTGGCGAGGGCCAGTTCCTGGTAGCCGACGACCGCGACGAGGGCGCTGTCCTTGGTGACCGACATCCAGAGATTGGCAAGACCGGGCAGGGCATTCGGCAGCAAGGCGGGCAGGATGATGCGGCGAAAGCGCAGGCGCGGCCCCATGCCAAAAGCCTTTGCCGCCTCGATCTGGCCGACGGGAATCGCCAGGATCGCGCCACGCAGCACTTCCGTCATATAGGCGCCCTGCACGAAGCCGAGCACGGCGACCGCGACCGCAAAGCCGTTCAACTCGAAGGCCGGCAGGCTGAGCATGGCGAGGAGACGGTTGAGGCCGTCCATTCCCGCATAATAAAGCCCGACGATCAGGATCAGTTCGGGAACGGCGCGCACTGTGGTCGTATAGAGTTCGAGCAGAAGCCGCAGCGGCCTTATGCCCGAAAGCTTGCCCAATGCGCCGCCTGTTCCGAGCAAGAGGCCTATCAGAAAAGCGCCAGCGGAGATGGCGAGCGTGGAGGCGGCCCCGGTCAAGAGCACTCCACCCCATCCCGGAGGATAGGGGGAGAGCAGGTCCAGAATGCCTTGTTGGGAGGTCGCCATCGTGGCGATCGCTTACTTGGCGCCGTAGATATCGAAGCTGAAATACTTTCCGGTGATCTCGTCGTATTTGCCGCTGGCGCGCACTGCGGCGATCGCCGCATTGAGCTTTGCCTTCAGCTCGGTGTCCTCCTTGCGCAGACCGCCGGAAACGCCGGCTCCGAGGACTTCCTTGTCGTCGGCGACGTCGCCCATCTTGGCGCAGCAATCCTTGCCGCTATCGCTTTTCAGGAAGGCATCCAGCGCAAGCGAATCGCCGAAGACGTAGTCGATGCGGCCTGCGGCGAGGTCCTGAAATGCCTCGTCGAGCGTCTGATAGGTCTTCTCCTCTGCGACTTTGGCAAAGTACTTCTTGTAATATTCCGACTGGATGGTCGACACCTGGATGCCGATGGTCTTGCCCTTGACGTCATCTGCCGTCGCTCCGGTCTTCTGGTCCTTGGGGCCGATCAGCGTGCTGGGCGTATTATAATATTTGTCGGTGAAATCGATGATCTTCGAACGCTCCGCCGTGTTCGACATCGACGACCAGATCACGTCGAACTTCTTGCTCTGAAGCGCCGGGATGAGGCCGTCCCAGGAAAGCTCGACGATCGAGCACTTCTCTTTCATCTGCTCGCAAACGGCGTCCATCATGTCGATTTCCCAGCCCTGCCATTTGCCGGAGGCGTCCTTGGCGAAGAAGGGCGGGTAGGATTCATTCATGATGCCGAAGCGAACTTCGGCCTGCGCCGTCATCGAAGAGAGCGCGAGAGCAAGTCCGGCGAATAAAGTGGAAACCAGTCTCATATAAGGGATTCTCCTCATGGTGTTGTCTGCGAATGGGATGTGGATCAGGTCGTCAGCATGCCGGTAAATTCCCGGCAGCGGGTGCTGATCGGAGCGTCGAAGATCTGCTTTGGCGGCCCTTCCTCCTCGATCCGCCCCTGATGCAGGAAGAGGACGTGGTTCGAGACATCGCGGGCAAAGCGCATCTCGTGGGTGACCAGCAGCATGGTTCGGCCCTCCTCGGCGAGGTCACGGATGACCTTGAGGACTTCGCCGACCAGTTCCGGATCGAGCGCCGATGTTGGTTCGTCGAAGAGCATCACAGCCGGGTCGATACAAAGCGCGCGGGCAATGGCCGCTCTTTGCTGCTGTCCGCCGGAGAGAAAGGCCGGATAGGCATCGCGCTTGTCGTAAAGCCCGACTTTATTGAGAAGAGCTTCCGCCTTCTCGATCGCCTCGCGACGGGGAATGCACAGCACATGCACTGGCGCCTCGATAATATTCTCGAGGACGGTCATGTGGGCCCAGAGGTTGAAGCTCTGGAATACCATGCCCAATCCACTGCGGATGCGCTCGATCTGGCGCCAGCTTTTCGGCTGCATCTGCGCATGGCGTCCGCGCTTCAGGGCAATTTCCTCGCCGTTGACGGTGATGCGTCCGCGATCGGGCATTTCAAGCAGGTTGATGCAGCGCAGGAACGTGCTTTTCCCGGAGCCGGACGAACCGATGATGGAAATCACGTCCCCTTGATTGGCGATGGTTGAAACGCCCTTGAGGACCTGATGTGACCCAAAACTTTTGTGGAGATCTTCCACGCAAAGAGCCTGGGAGGACAGCTCTGTCATATATAATTCCGATGAAAAACAATCTGCGGAGAATATCGCGAAGGGGAGGGGAATTTGCGCGCAATTTCCGATTATTTTGCATAAAAAACGCAAAAATGTATTTCCTGTGCATCTTTTATGATGGAATGGAGATATCGCCAGATGATTTCTCGGGGCTGATAAAGGAGTGGGAATGGAAAACCTCGATCGTTTTGATCGCGATATTCTCGATATCGTCCAACGCAATTGCCAGCTGACCGCCGAAGCGATCGCCGAGGAGGTCGGCCTTTCGACGTCGGCCGTGCAGCGGCGCCTGAAAAGGCTGCGTGAGGATGGTATCATCAAAGCGGAAATCGCGGTTGTCGATCGCAAGGCCACCGGGACGCCGATGGTGTTCATCGTCGGAATGGAGATCGAGCGGGACAATTACGATGCGCTCGCAAAATTCCGCCTTTGGGCGGAAAAGCAGGATCATATCCAGCAGGTCTATTATGTCACGGGCGCCGTCGATTTGATTGCGATCGTCACCGCGCGGGATGTCGAGCATTATGACGATATCGCCGCCGTGATCATGGCGGAGAATCCGCAGATCCGGCGCATGCACACGAATGTGGTGCTGCGTGACGTCAAGCTCGGATTGTTCGTGCCGCTGGCAAACGGTGACGACACGGGCTGATAGAGGCCGACCCGCGGCGCCAAGGCTTCACCTTCGGCGCCGCCGTTTTACGGATCGTGTCAGGCGGATTGCTCGATCCCAAGCACGCTGTAGCATTGAAGCTCGCTCCGTCCACCGGAGCTGGATGCCGAAAGGCGTGAGCGGCTTTCGGACGACATTCGACCCCGCCGACCGGCGCCATTTCAGCGGTCTGCGTGACCGGGTGCCTGATCGGCATGGCAGGCGACAGACAAGATCATTGGTCCTTGGGATTGGCCCGCAGCGACGCCGAAGCGGCTGTGGACAATTATTTGCTCGCGGCCGGAGCCGAGCTCGCCCCTGGCTCGGCCGATGATCCGGAGAGGCTGCCGGAATTGTTTCAACGGACTCCGGCTTGCCGAACAAATAACAAATAGTACCGATCTCGGGAGCGCTACCGTTCGCGGACTGGTTGCGATCCGACCGCGGAATAAAACGCAGGCTAAAGCATCATCGGCTGGCCATTGCCAAGTTTCGGGTGGCAGCCGGCCGGACCGCTGCCCGGCCCTTTTCGATCGGGATAAGGAAGCGCGCCAGGCCGCCGCCATGGCGACCATTTCGGCGCTGTCGCTCGGCGACCGCAATTTCCTCCGCCGAAAAACCCTAGAACTTCACCGCTCAGGTATTGACCGCATTGCTTTGCTATATGAGTGCTCCGCGCGGCAGAATAGTTTTCCTTTCTTCTGGTATCGTCAGCTACTGACTTTGTGAGGTGTCGAATGATTGCGGTCAATGGTTGTGATCAAACGCGGATTGATTGCAGCAATGCGATAGTGCGATTGGGGAAGGGCCCATGGAAGCTCTACGCGTCCTTTCGGATTTATTTTACATTAGGAATGTGATAGCTGGGCTATAGTAATCCTGCGAGAATGATGATGGTAGAATTCAAATTTGGTAAGCCACCTCTGGGAAACAGCGCGGACGACATTGCAGGCGAGTGCCAACGTCAATTGCAGCCCATCATCCATGAAATCGTTCGGGCTGCGGTTGCAGCGGGATGGGATCAGAAAGATGTGCTCCTGGCGATGGCGGACGTGGCGTGGGATCTCTATGAAAAGCGCCGGAGCGATGTCTAGCGTCTGTAATGCCTAGACGATCGGATTTTCTACTTATACGATAGGTGTGATTTTTGCCTTAAACAATCATGCGTTGAGGCTTTCGGCGTGTGCTTGTCCGAACCGGAAGTGCCCTGCCCAGCCGGCACACTCTTTCTTTACCATATGCAGATCGCCCCTTCCAAACTCGGTTATTTGTATTATTTAATCCCACGCTATAAGCAGACTTGCGGCCGTATCGAGCCCGCAGTGTTGGGAAGCTGAGATCTCAAACCAAGTTGGGATCTGGTCTGCTCTTTGCATTTACAGGATTTCGTTCGGGCGGGGCGATGAAGAATGGATTTTGCTGGTGAGGTCCGGGAACGGGCCGAACGATATGTGTTTGACATAATTCCTGAACATGCAGGACCGAGAAAGGCGACCGCGCGCGGCAGCGTTATCAACTCCGTGCGCAATCCTGGATCGCAGACGTTTCTGGCCAAAGAGCACGCAATGGCGATCGTGCTGTCGCCCATGCGCGGTTTGCGAGCCTCCCTCGGCAGCGACCGGGTCACCCGGTATGATGCGCCCGTTGGGTGTCTCGTCATCAATCCCGCGGGTGTGGATAGCAGCCTTGCCTGGTCCGAAACCAGGAAAAACCTGGTCGTCGCCATTCCTCCCGAAACTCTCTCAGAACTGGCGCTTCAGGAGTTCGATCTTGCAGATGTAGAACTTCGGCCACCTGCCTTCGGAACCGTCGATCCGATCGCTCTCGACATTGCACAGAGAATGTCTGTCGAATTAACCGGGAAAGCAACTCCGAATGAACTCTTTCTGGATTCATTGGTTACGCTCTTTAGTACACATCTCCTCCATCTGTATGCAAACAATATGAGACAGCTTTCGTCGCCAAGGGGAGGGCTCTCCGCCAAAAGCGCCAGGCGCGTTGAAGAGTATCTCCGTGAACATTTTACGGAGAAGGTTCATGTCGCTGAGCTTGCAGCCGTCGCCGGTATTTCACCCAATCATTTCATAATAAGGTTTGCCAAGACATTCGGCATGCCGCCCCATCGCTACCTCATAAATCTGCGGCTGGATTTTGCCGAAAAGATGCTGGTGGAGGGCGAAATTCCGATCGCGGAGATCGCCTATCTGACCGGCTTCTCGGATCAAAGCCATCTGGCGACAACGATGAAGCGATATCGCGGCAGGACCCCGACGGCGCTGCGGTTCGAGCGCTAGCCTGTCGAGCTTTGCGTAAAAGTCCCGGTCGGAACCGACCGGGACCAGCATCTATGTCTCAAATTTGCCGGCTAAGCTTCGCCGGAAAAGATCGCACCTTTCGCGCGTGCGCGGCAGGGCTGGTTTCCGGAGCACGAAAAAATACCACGCGTATATATAGAGCAGCCCTAGGTAAGTGTGGCAAAGTGGCTACACCCGCAGCCGGCTAGGCAAAAACCGTAATTTTCTAAAAAAAAACCGGAATTTTATAAAATACGCTCGCGCTGAAATAAGGCCATCTTCCCGGACAGTAATCATCCGGTGCTTCATGGACATCCAATTCCCTGAATTCGAAATCTTTGCTCCGAAGATCGAGGTAGCCTGGACTGCCTTGCAGCAACGATATGCCAGCCGCCTGACCGGCGCGGAGATTGATTATCTATTTGCCTGTCTCGTCTTTGGTTTGACCTCCCCGGCCTATGGGGAAGGGGAGCCTTTGTTCCATTTCGATCTCTGCCGGGCCCTGGTGGCGATGAAGCTTCCGCCTGATCGCGCCGATGCTGCATTGCATGCCGTTCCGGAGCTGACGCAGCCGTGGGTCGAAAATGTTCGCGAGCAGCTCGAAAGCCAGGCCGCCAAGATGGGGCGTACACTTCAGGAAATGCGGAATTTCAATGACGACGCGGCCGCCGATGCGGATCCAAGCGCGCTCAGTCGTCCAGTCGACAACCAGGAGAAGGCAGCATGAGGGAATGCGTTGGGGAACGTCTGCAGACTGAATCTTACACTGGATTTGTTAAAGACCCTGTGCCGGTCAAGGGGGCTGATCGTTCGCAGCGTCGCCGCCTGATGGCTGCGCTGCGGATGTCGTCGCGTGTTCTTGGGATGCGTCGTAAGGATCGCAGTGTCGGTGCGATTGGGGCTATTTTCGGCGCCTTGGGGCTGCTTGTTGCGCCTCAGGCATTTGGCCAAGTTATTCCAAGTGGTAACTATACAGCGGGCGGTGGAACCGCGAGTGGTGCCAACGGCCTCTCGATCGGTTGCACAGGATATACGGCCACCGTCGGGGCGTCGACAGGAGGCATGGCTATCGGCTGCCGAGCGATTTCCAACGGGATAAATTCAGTTGCGATCGGCGTCGATGCGCAAGCCCAAGACGGGGGGGCTGTCGCCATAGGCCAAGGAACGGATGCGACCAACACGGCTTCGACGGCCGTAGGCAACTTCGCGGCTGCGAGCGGGGTGCGTGCCAGCGCTTTCGGCTCAAACTCCGTTGCGTCGGGATCGGATTCTCTCGCCCAAGGCAGCAGCGCCACCGCCAGCGCTCAGAATGCCGTTGCCATAGGTTTTGGCGGGCAAGCCACGCAGATAAATTCGGTCTTTCTCGGCTCGCGCACGGTCGCTGGTACAGGAGCGCTTGCTCAAAGCGCCATCGCCATTGGCACGGACGTTACCGCATCCCAGGCCGACGCCATCGCAATGGGACGTTCGGCCGTTACTTCGACTCAATATGGTGTAGCGATTGGTCTGAACGCGAAAGCCACCGGCACGGGCGGCGCGATCGCGATCGGCCAAGGTACGGTCTCAAATAACGTCAACTCCGTGGCGCTCGGCGTCCAGGCCAATGCCACCTCAGCCGGTGCCAATGCGCTAGGGACCTTCTCCACTGCTTCCGGTGGGAACTCCACCGCGGTCGGTACCAGCTCCGGTGCTACTGGCAACTATGCTTTTGCGGGTGGTTGGGGCTCCGTCGCCAGCGCGGACAGTGCCGTCGCTCTTGGCAAGTCATCCACTGCATCGGGCATTAACTCCGTCGCCGCCGGTTCCAGCTCCGTCGCGTCGGGGGCTTTCGGTGTTGCCTTGGGTAACCAGGCGCAGACGCTCGCTGCCGGCGGTGCCGTCGCGATAGGTTCGGGCGCAGTCGTCGCAAGCGCGGCGACCTCCGGCATCGCTCTCGGCAACAATGCAAATGCGGCTGCCAATTTATCCGCTGCGGTCGGCGCTGGGGCGAATGCCTCGGGGACTGGGGCGGCATCCATGGGATACAATGCAAAGGCGACTGCCATTAATGCGGCAGCGTTCGGCGCGAATGCCGCCGCGAGCCAGGCAAACACTCTAGCCTTAGGCGAGTCCTCTACTGCCAGTGGTGTGGGCAGCACATCGATCGGCGGCGGGGCGGTCTCCAGCGGGCTTCAGTCGGTCGCTTTGGGCATCAACGCGAACGGGGGAGCCGACAACGCGATTGCAGTCGGAACAGCGGCCCAAGCGACCTCCGCCGAAGCGGTTGCCGTTGGCAATAATGCAGTTGCCACCGGCGGCAAGGCAGTTTCCATCGGTTCGGGCAACACCGCCTACGGCGACGGCGCAGTCGCAATCGGCGATCCGAGCTATGCGAGCGGCACCGGCGCCTTCACCGGCGGCGCCAACAACATCGCCAACAGTGACGGCACGGCAAGCGCCACCGCCGCCAATCAGGCGGCCGGCGCTGTTGCGATCGGCAATAACAATAAGGCAATCGGCCAGGGCTCGGTCGCGCTCGGCAACGGTTCTACGGCGGGTGCTTCCGGTTTCGTCGGCAATATCGCCTTGGGTAACGGCGCGACGGCAACGGCAAGCTCCGGCGACGTAGCCCTGGGTTCGGGTTCGGTGACGGCAGCAGCAGTCGGCACGCCCAGCGGGGTGGTCAACGGCACGACCTATGCCTATCAGGGCACCAACCCGACTTCGACGGTCAGCGTCGGTGCTGTTGGCGCCGAGCGTACCATCACCAATGTGGCGGCGGGCCGGATCAGCGGCTCGTCCACGGATGCCGTCAACGGTTCGCAGCTCTTTGCCACCAACCAGGCTGTCGATGCCATCGGCACCACGGTCAACAACATCAACACCGGCGGCGGCATCAAATATTTCCACGCCAACTCGACGGCGGCGGACTCGTCGGCGACGGGTGCGGAATCGGTCGCGATCGGACCTCTCTCGACCGCGGCAGGTGCGAACGCCATCGCGGCCGGCAACGGCGCGAGTGCTTCCGGGCTCGACGCAGCGGCGTTCGGATACATATCCAAGGCCACGGGTGATTACAGCACCGCCATCGGCCCCAATGCCAATGCTACGGCTACGTCCAGCACCGCGATCGGCCAGAATGCGTTTGCCACCGACGTGCAAGCGACCGCCCTCGGCAAACAAGCGAATGCCAGTGCCTCGGATGCGCTCGCGCTGGGTGCCAATGCTACGGCCGGCAATGCTGGCGCCGTGGCTCTTGGTTCGGGTTCGGTGACGGACGTTGCGGTCGGCACGGCCAATGCGGTCATCAACGGTACCACCTACGCCTTCCAGGGCACCAACCCGGCTTCGACGGTCAGCGTCGGCGCTGTCGGTGCCGAGCGCACCATCACCAATGTGGCGGCGGGCCGGATCAGCGGCTCGTCCACCGATGCCATCAACGGTTCGCAGCTCTTTGCCACCAACCAGGCGGTCGATGCCATCGGCACCACGGTTACCACCATCAACGGCAACCTGACCAATCTCGGCAATACAATCAATAATCTCGCCGGTGACACATCGACGACCTATACCGATGCAAATGGTAAGGGTATCCGATATGTGCGCACCAATGACCGCACGCTTGCCGTCAGCGATTCCTCGGCTCAGGGCGTTGGTTCCACGGCGGTCGGCTATAATGCCACCTCTGTCGCCGACAATTCGCTTGCGCTTGGCATGAATAGCCAATCGACCATCGTCGGCGGTGTGGCCCTTGGTTCGGGATCGGTTGCCGATCGCGCCCTGGCTCCGGCCACCGGCCAGATCGCGGCAGGCCCGACGAACTTCATCCAATACAATACGACGGACAAAAACCTCTTGGGCGCCGTCTCGGTCGGTTCTGGCACGTCGTATCGCCAGATCATCAACGTCGCGGACGGCACCAGCGCACAGGATGCCGTCACGGTTCGCCAGCTCCAGGGCGCCATCGCTTCGGTAGCGGCGACCCCAGGCAAATACTTCCATGCCAATTCGGCGGCGGGCGATTCCCTCGCTGTCGGCGCGGAATCGGTTGCCGTCGGTCCGACAACCGTCGTCAACGGCGACAACGGCATCGGCATCGGCAATGGCGCAGTCGTCGACCAGGTTGCTCCGGGCGGTACGGCCATCGGCCAGAATGCCCATGTCATGCTGGCTGACGGCGTTGCCCTCGGCACGAATTCGCTGGCTGCCGGCGTACAGTCGGTCGCATTGGGCGCCGGCGCGCAGGCCAACAACATCAACAGCGTCGCTCTCGGTGCACAATCCGTAACCACCGTGGGCGCGGAGACGAATTATACCGGCTTCGCGCTTACGAGCCCACAGACCTCCGTCGGCGAAGTGTCGATCGGCTCGGCCGGATCGGAGCGCAAGCTGACCAATCTCGCAGCAGGTTCGGCAAACACAGACGCTGTGAATGTCAGCCAGCTCAAGGGCCTCGGCACCAACATCACCAACCTGATCGGCGGCGGCACGACGGTCAATCCGGATGGCACGATCACCGGCCCGACCTATAATGTCCAGGGCAACAACTACACCACGGTCTACGATGCCTTCGGCGCGGTCAACAACACATTGACCAACATCACCAGTGGCGGCGGCATCAAGTATTTCCACGCCAACTCGACGCTGGCGGATTCCACCGCCAGCGGTACCGATAGCGTCGCGATCGGTCCGCAGAGTTTCGCCAGCGGCGTGAGCAGCCTGGCGGCAGGACTTGGATCTGCGGCGACGGGGCAGGGCGCGGTTGCCCTCGGTCAGGGCGCGCAGGCCAACAATTCCAATGATGTGGCCTTGGGGTCCGGTTCCGTAACGCAGGCGGCCGTCGGTACGTCCGGCACTACCATTCAGGGTCAGCACTATGACTTTGCCGGCACCGCGCCTGTCGGAACGGTGAGTGTTGGAGCCGCAGGGGCAGAGAGGACTATCACGAACGTCGCTGCCGGCCGCATTTCCTCCGACAGCACCGACGCCATCAACGGATCGCAGCTTTATGCGACCAACCAGGCGATCGACAGCCTGCAGACGGGCGTCGGGACGATCACCAAGAACGCCGTCACCTATGACCTCAATCCGGACGGCAGCAAGAAGAACAGCATCACGCTGCAGGGCGGCGACGTGAATGCACCGGTGGTCATTTCCAACGTCGGCAAGGGCGTCGCCCCGACGGATGCCGTCAACGTTGCCCAATTGGGTGACAGCATCACGCAGGTCAAATCCTATGCCGACACGGCCGCTGCCACTACGCTGGCTTCCGCCAACAACTATACCGACCAGAAGTTCGGCCAGTTGAACCGAGAGCTCGGCGATGTCAGGTCCGAGGCGAGACAGGCGGCCGCGATCGGGCTTGCCGCGGCATCGCTTCGCTACGACGATCGTCCCGGCAAGGTGAGCGTGGCCGTCGGCGGCGGTGTATGGAGGGGCGAGGGTGCTTTAGCCTTCGGTGCCGGCTACACCAGCGAGAACGGGCGCGTTCGGGCGAATTTGTCCGGTACGGCAGCTGGCGGACAAGTGGGTGTCGGCGCCGGTCTCAGCTTCACTCTGAATTGAGCCTGCCATGTTTAAAGGCGCGCTTTTCGGCGTCCCGGCTTTCGTAATGTGCATGCTCCTGTTCGGCTCGATTGCAGCCGGACAGGACATGGTCCTTGCCAACTATCGTATCAGGCCTTCCGAAGTGGTGGTTCCTCCGGAACTGAAGGCTGGCGAGTATCAGCGGACCATTCGTCCGTTCGAAAACTGGACGCTGATTTGCGACGAAAACCTGAAGATTCGCCAACGGGTCTGCAACGTTACCCAGATCATCGAGAACGAGGCGGGACAGGTCGCATTCAGCTGGTCGCTCGCAGCGACAAAAAAAGGCGATCCCTATATGATCTTGCGTGCCGCCCCGGTTGCCAAAAGCGACGGCGGTATCCAGCTGCAATTCGAGGGCCGCAAGGAGCCGATACAGGTGCGGTTCAACGGCTGCAACAATACGGTGTGTGTCGGCATGCTGCCGGTCGGACCCGTACTGCGCGAGCAGATTTCCAAGAGTACGGCGCCAACGGTTTCCTATCCGACCGCGGACGGGAGAACGATCAGTGTGACCGCAAATCTCAAAGGCCTTTCCACCGCCGTGAAGGCGATAAAGTGACGGATGGATTTCAATGACCCAGCAATCAATTCACGATCGCATCATGTCGCGAAACACCAAGGACGCCGCAATCCAGAACCTGGCGGTCGAGCAAGCCGAGCCGAAGCGAAGCTGGCGAAAGACCGCCGCCCTTTCGGTGCTGGCCATCGCAATCGCCGGCGCCGGCGGCTATGCCGCCATCCGATATGATGTCTTGGGCAATATTCTCTCCCAGCCGGCGGTGGCGGCAGCGAACGATGCCAATCAAGCGCTGCCCGATACACCGTTCCTGCAGCACGCCAAACAGGCCGGGCTACACTCCTGCTCGACGATTTTCCCGGTTCTCGGGCAGCTGTTGACCAATGGCACGCAGTACAATGTCCAATCGGTGTGGAATAAAGAGGCAGCCGACAAGCATGCCGTACAGGCGCTTGTGGGCATGAACTATGCGACACAGGGCTACAGCGGTCCGGCGGCCGGCATCGTATTTGCCGCACCCGTCGCATCCGGCTGCGAAGGCTCGATGGTTCGCGTCGCGCCGTTCACGGCCTCTTGCCCGGAAGTTTCGGCCAAGTTCCCGAATGGAAGCAAGCTCGTCAATAATCTCGGCCAGGTCGGCGTCTACCAGCTCGGCAACGATGGCGGCGATGCGATGCTCCTGCCGACAGGAAGCGGTTGCGTCGTCATTTCCGTGGCTTCGGCAGCAGGAAAGCAAGGGAGCTAAAAATGAGACTGAAATCCGCGATTGCCGCGATGGGCATGATTCTGGTCTCCGCCGCCCATCCATGGGCTGCCGATCTCTTCACAACAGAGCAGCCGCCGGCTCCCCCGCCTGACGAGCGTGGCATATGGGCAGCCATCGCCTATTCCGCCCCTGACGAAAAATACGGCTTCTTCTGGGGGGCCGACAAGCGCCAGGAAGCCATGGATATCGCGCTCAAGCATTGCGAGCGGGACAAGGGTAAGAGTTGCGTCGTGGTCAGCATATTCCGCAATCATCGGCATTGGGATGACGACGACAAGACCGGCTTTCCCTACAATCATTGCGGTGCGCTCGCCATCAGCAAGGAAAAACGCGAGCGGACGACGCCATGGAGCGCAAATTCGGCACCGACGCGCCGCGAAGCGGAAGATCTTGCGCTCAAGGCATGCGAACGCTCGGGCTCTCGCTGCGCTGTTCGGGAATGGGTATGTACGTGACCTCTCCCGGCTCTGAAAGCCATGGTGGGGAAATTCGTGCCGATGGCAGCCATTGCCGACCCTAATTCGCCGCCTTGGTTCTTCAAGGAACCGAGGCGGATTATCGTATTTCAAATCGAAAGATCTCTTTCCTTGTCAAACCCTGCATTCATGCCATTTCGGACAATCGGTCGCGTATATTGTGCAATTCTTGCGTTTATCTGCGCGGGCTTTTCTCTGTTGTCCCCTCCGGCGGCCTTTGCGCAATCGGCTTTGCCGAACGGTGCGTCGAGCCTGCAGGAGACCTATCAGGACTGGCGCATTGCGTGCACTCAGCGCGACAAAGCGACGGCATGTTCGATTTCGCAGGATCAGACCCAGCAGAACGGCCAGAGGCTGCTTGCCGTCGAAGTGCAGATCCGTCCTGACGGCAGTGCGGTCGCAACGCTCCTACTGCCTTTCGGAATCGTCCTCGACTCGGGCGTCACGCCGAATATCGACGACCAGCCGCCTTTGAAGCCGATCCGGTTTCGTACATGTCTGCCAAACGGCTGCATTGCCTTGCTTCCGCTCGATGCCGCGACGCTTGGCAAATTGCGCACCGGTTCGCGCTTGAACCTCAAGGTCGTTGCCGACGGCGGCAACGCACTCGGCTTCCAGGTATCCCTGCAAGGTTTCTCCGCCGCTGTCGACCGCGTGGCCGCGCTGGGCGCGAAGTAGGAAACGTGTCTTCGGAGCCCGTGCGGGTCGGATGCGCCGGGCAGGGCATTTCCATAGGATTCGGCAGCTTGGATTGTCCGGTCAGACGGCAACCAGATGGCCGGGAGAAATGGTTCGATATTCGCGCGGTTTAGTGAGGTAATCGACGGGCCGGATCGGGCTCTTCAATTCTTCGCTGACATTCGCGTGTTTCTCGCGCCGGCGATTGGGATCCGGCACGGGAACGGCTGCCATTAGCTTCTTCGTATAGTCGTGCTGCGGATTGCCGAAGACGGCTGCGCGCGGACCGATCTCGACGATTTCGCCGAGATACATGACCGCGACGCGATGGCTCACGCGCTCGACGACGGCCATGTCGTGGGAGATGAACAGGAAGGAGAGGTTAAGGCTCTGCTGCAGGTCGAGCATCAGGTTGATCACCTGCGCCTTGATCGATACATCGAGCGCGGACACGCTTTCGTCCGCGACGATCACCTTCGGCTGTAAGGCCAAGGCGCGGGCGATGCAGATGCGCTGGCGCTGGCCACCGGAAAATTCATGCGGGTAGCGGCTGGCCATATCCGCCGTTAACCCCACCTTGCGCAGCATGTCAGCGACGATGTCTCTCGCCTGCTTTGCCGTTCCCATCCTGTGTTCGAGATAGGGTTCGGCGATCGCCTGACCGACCGTCATGCGCGGATTGAGCGAGGCGAAGGGGTCCTGAAAGATCATTTGCACGGATTTGCGCATCTCTCGCATGTCGCGCTTGCCAAGCGAGAGCACGTCGCGGCCATCGACGATGACGGAACCGGATTGCGGCTCGATCAGCCTCATGATGGCGCGTCCCGTCGTCGATTTGCCGCAACCGGATTCGCCAACGAGGGATAATGTTTCGCCGGGAAAGAGATCGAACGAGACGTTTTCGACCGCGTGCACGCGGCCTCTGAGCTTTCCGAAAAGGCCCGCATGGATATCGAAGCGTTTGGTGAGATTTTTTACCTCTAGCACCGGCTTTCCCGTTGCCACCGTATCGGGCACCTCGGCAGGCGTGTCGGATTCTCCGGTTGCCGCATTGACGACAGGGAAGCGCAGCGGCCGTTCATAGGCCTGCATCGAGCCGAGCACCGGAACTGCCGACAGCAGTGCGCGGGTATAGGGATGCCGGCCGCGATGGAAGATGTCTGCCGTAGCACCCGTCTCCACCTGCTCGCCGCGATACATGACGACGGTGCGATCGGCGATCTCGGCGACCACGCCCATGTCATGCGTGATGAACAGGACGGAGGTTCCTTCCTCGTCCTGCAGCATCTTGATGAGATCGAGGATCTGCCCTTGGATCGTGACGTCGAGGGCGGTCGTCGGCTCGTCGGCAATTAGCAGCCTCGGCTTCGAGGCAAGCGCCATGGCGATCATGACGCGCTGGCGCATGCCGCCGGAAAAGCGGTGCGGATATTCGTCGAAGCGCGAGGCGGCCGACGGGATGCGGACCTTTTCGAGCAGCCGGATCGTCTCGGCCTTCGCGTCTCCAGCCGACATGTCCCTGTGGCAGAGCAAGGCCTCTGAAATCTGGTCGCCTATGGTGAAGAGCGGATTGAGAGAAGTCATCGGCTCCTGGAAGATCATCGACACGTCGTTGCCGCGCACCTTGCGCATC